>NZ_KE384559.1:186585-212340 GCF_000426705.1 Spirochaeta cellobiosiphila DSM 17781 | reverse complement strand
GAAACAGCTGAGAAGAAGCCTATGTAAGGGGAAGAACCAAAGCCCACAAGCCAAGGACCCAAGCATACCGGCTTTCACTCCCTCTCCTTACCCCCAGGCGTTGCCCGGGGAAATAACAATAAAAAGAAAAGGAACAAGGTGATTGTAAACTCCCAGGCTAAAGGCCACAGCCGAGGAGAACAAAGCCTATAAGTTCCGGGCCAAAGTAGCAAAGCTACAAGGCCAGGCCAAGAGCAAAGTTCAAAAAAGGAACTTGCCAGAAAGCCGAAAGTCGAAAGATTTGTCCCAAGGACAAGGAAGAGCCAAGAAGATAAAGCGCAGTGTACTCCCTGTACATGAGCATTTAGCTTCTTGCTGATGACGCTGAGATTATTCAAAAGACCCAGCCGCAAGGAGAGTTATACCAATGAGAAAGATTAATTACTACTTAAATGAAAACAAACTAACAGACAAAGAAGAATCAAGATTTGCCGCCCGAGTGAAGATCAAAGACACCCTTTATCAAAATGACATTATTAACATCATGGCAACGAAGAATACCACCGTATCCCGACAAGACATCATTGTTGTGATGGACCTCTTAACTGAAGTGGTGAGGGATGAATTATTATCAGGGAACAGAATCATTACGGATTTGTTCCAAGCCAGTGTAAGTATCAAAGGGGGATTTGCCACAGACTCCACTGATTATGATAGCAATGTACATTATGTAAAGCCTAACTTTACGGCCTCGGCTAAGCTTAGAAAGGACATTGTCTCCAAAGCGGGAGTCAGCAAGGTCGACCCTGGTCAGAAGGTTCCCAAGGTGAGCTTGGTCTATGACTTTCGTTATGGAACTTATGGTCCCCACTATCCTATTGGGGGCATCATAGAAGTAAAGGGTAAGAACTTCCCCTTAGATGAGGAACTGGAAATCCTTTTAGTTAGTGACTTCTCTGGAGAATCTGTCGGCGGGGTTCATCTTCTTAAGATCACTCCTTCCAGTATTCTCTGTCAGTTACCTGATACTTTGGAAGCAGGGGAATACACCATGATAGTCGTTGTAGGCACAGGAGACGGAGCGCTTCGTGGTACCTATAAAACTATGATGAGTATCAGCTAGACCGTAACTTACTAGATCCATCCCGAAGGCTATTAGCTTTCGGGATTTTTTAAGGCTTAAACATCAGATTTTGTCTAGGAGGAAATGGTGATTTTGCTTACTGAGTTTGGACCAAAGCTAGTAAGCATATGGTCAAAACCTAACAGGCAAAGGGATGAAACTAAGTAAGCAAATGGTCAAAACCTAGTAGGCAAAATCCTTGTTTTGAGCGCGAGAAATTGACAATAAGGAGACTCATTATGAATGTGTTAGATGCGATAGGTGGCTTGTTCCAACCGGCCTGTGACCTAATCGATGATATACATACCTCGGGAGAGGAGAAGCTGACTCTTCAGAATCAGTTGGAATCGATTAAGATGGGTATCCAGTCCCAGATGCTTAGTTATGAGGCTGAGGTCTTAAAGGCGCAGAGGGATGTGCTTGTAGCTGAGGCTCAAGGACAGAGTTGGATACAGAGGAATTGGCGTCCCTGTTTGATGATGGTGATCATTGCCATTATAGGGAATAACTATGTGTTACTTCCTTATCTGAGTCTGGTATTAGGGAAGGCTCCGAAAATGGAAATGCCACCGGAACTGTTTAACCTTCTATCCATTGGGGTTGGCGGTTATGTTGTGGGACGTAGTGGTGAGAAGATTGCTTTGAATTTGAAGGGGGTAAGGGATGGGAAGTAAATAATCGAAGGGAATTATGTAAGGATATTTTGTCCCTCTGTCTTTGGATGGGGGGATTTTTTTGTCTTAATATCGTTGGCTTAGATAGAAAAATCATCAGGTAAATAATTTACCCCTCATTCTTAAAGTCGAGATTTACTATTTATATATAGTTAGTATAAAGGAGTTTAAGGTGAAAATTGTCTATGGAATTATAGCTTCGATTATTGTTGGTGGTTTCCTAGGATTTAATGCAGAGTCGTTAGCAACGTTAGGTTTTGTAAAAAGTGAAAGATCAATTATAATTAGGATATTTAAATTACTGAACAATGTTACTTCGTTTTTATTTCTATTCCCTATAATATTGATGTTAAATATATTCTATCACCTATTAATTTTAGCAATCATTATCTTAATAAGTTCTCAGATGTTTGACAGAATAGACCCTCGGGTTCTGTTATATATTATTACAACATTGTGGTTAACGTCATTGCAATATACTCCCAAAATTGTTCAGAAAATGATAACCAAGTATAGTAATAGTGTGAGTGTATACTTAAGGCCATTTCCTAAAATGTTTCAATTAACTGATTTTCTTTTCAAAGGGAGATTTTTAGTTGTTATTAGTTCAACCGGTATTCTCCTCTACAGGAGTATTACAGACATATTAGGCCTTCCAATGACAATATATTATTATAATATTGATCTAGGTATTATTCCCTACCTTGCTATAGCAACAGCAATAAGTTTTAATTCCATTATAGATTTGTATAAGAAAGAATTTTCACCTCAGAAGAGTATAAGAGAAAGGGTAGCTTAATCATTTGCTTATAGGGATTATTAATCTATTTCATCAGTATGAGAAATGTTCATAGCATTTCTATTTACAGGGACCTCATATTCTTTTTCAAGGATGAGGCCCTCTTTCTGATTTGGGATAAAGCAAAACTGACTTCTTTATCATTCGAAAGGAGTTTAACAATTGTGTCGAAATTATCAATGATATCTTGTGAAGATATCTTAATTCCAATAATTGGTTCTGGCCCTCTGTTTGAGAATCTGTAACCGTCATTTTCTTCTCTATATATAGACATTAACCAATTGTCTGTAGATAGTTTCTCTCTCTTTCCAATTATAGTTAGCTTATTATTTTCTTTAATGACATACCAATGGTTTGTAATTTCTCTGTTTCTCATCTTATTAATTTCTCTGCGATCATTTCGGCTTGTTTTAAAACGGTCTCGGTGGCTAGTTTTTGCATATCAGGTGGATAGCCGTATTGTCGTAGGGTACGTTTTACTGCAATTTTGAGTTTGGCTTTTACACTCTCTTTTATGGTCCAGTCTATGGAGGCATTCTCTTTTACTTTATTGTAGAGGACTACTGCTAGCTCACGAAGTTTTTCTTTCTCCATCAGTTCCTTGGCACTACCATTATTAGCTATGGCTGTATAGAAGGCATATTCGTAGTGGGTTAGACCCATCTCCTCTGGTTCCTTATCTGAGTTCCTTATTTCATTAGCCAGGTTGATTAATTCGTCCAGGACTTCAACAGAGGTTATTACTTTATTATGGTATCGCTTTATACTGTTTTCCAGCATTTCCATGAGGCTTTTGCTTTGAATAAGGTTTGTCTTCATTCTGCTTTTGATTTCGTCATTAAGGAGTTTCTTTAGTACTTCTAGGGCAATGTTTTTGTGTTCCATGTTCTTAACTTCCAGAAGGAAGTCTTCTGATAGAATGGAAACCTCAGGCTTCTTCATGCCTGCCGCATCAAAGACATCTACCACTTGGTTACTTACCAGTGCTTTATCGACTACTTGGCGTATGGCTGTTTCTATATCTTCATCGAAAGAGGAGAAGCCAATTCTATCGAACTTGACAAGTCGAGCTTTGACGGCTTGAAAGAAAGATACTTCTTCCTTTACATCCATGGCTTGCTCGTGGGGGATGGCAATGGAAAAGGCTTTGGATAGAATTGTTACTTCCTGGATATAACGCTTTTTGCCATCTTCCAAACCTAGAATATGTTCTTCTGCCTCCAGGATAATGGATAGCTTTCTTCCTGTATCGGCTCCAAAGTATTCCTCATAATGGTAGCCATGGAGCATATCTGATACGACTTCTAGCTTTTCCAATAAAAGACTAACAGCCTGTTCCTGTTCTACAGCAGGGTCTCCTTTTCCCCCTGAATCGGAATAGAAGGAAAGGGCCTTCTTCAAGTCGGAGGCTATGCCCAGATAGTCAACAATGAGGCCTCCTGTCTTATCCTTATAAACTCTGTTGACTCTGGCAATGGCTTGCATCAGGTTATGACCTTGCATCGGTTTATCAATATAGAGGGTGTGCATGGAGGGTGCATCGAAACCTGTCAGCCACATGTCCCTAACAATAACCAGCTTTAACTCATCATCAGGATCTTTCATTCTATCTGCTAGAATACGCCGTTCCTGCTTAGTTGTGTGGTGCTTGGCAATTTCGGGACCATCAGAAGATGCGGAAGTCATCACAACCTTTATGGTTCCCTTATTCAAAGCATCACTATGCCATTCTGGTCTAAGGTTTACTATTTCCTTGTAGAGTTCGGCCGCAATTCGTCTAGACATGGTGACCACCATGGCTTTTCCGTCCAGAACTTCCAGTCTATACTCAAAGTGCTTTATAATATCTTTGGCTAAATGTTTGATTCTATCCTGACTCCCGATTAAGGCTTCCAGGTTCGTCCATTTGGACTTGGCCTTCTGAGATTCTGATAGTTCTTCTTCTCCCAGCTCCTCATCCAGATCTTCAATGAGTCTTTTCCCCTCATCACTAAGGGCAATTTTTAGTAGACGGCTTTCATAGAATATTCGTACAGTCGCTCCATCCTCTATGGCTTGAGCTATATCATAGACATCCACGTAATGACCAAAAACGGCAGGAGTATTCACATCACTGTTCTCGATGGGGGTTCCGGTAAAGCCCAGATAGGTAGCATTGGGTAGAGCATCCCGCATGTACTTGGCAAACCCGTAAACGATTTTCTTACCAATCACCTGACCTTCTGTGTTCTTTTCATCAATGGTCTTGGCCTTGAATCCATATTGGGTCCGGTGAGCTTCATCGGCAATCACAATGATATTGTCCCTCTGGGATAGTTCTTCGTAGACATTGCCTTCTTCGGGATGGAATTTTTGTATGGTGGTAAAGACAACCCCACCTGAGGCTACCTTTAGAAGTTCCTTTAAATGATGACGGTCATCAGCTTGTATGGGATCTTGTCGAAGTAACTGCCTGGAAGCAGCAAAAGTGTCAAATAGTTGGTCATCCAGATCATTACGATCAGTGATAACCAATATGGTAGGATTCTCTAAGGCCAGAATGATCTTTCCAGTATAGAATACCATCGAAAGGGACTTTCCTGATCCTTGGGTGTGCCAGATAACACCCCCTTTATGATCTCCTAGGGATTGGGACTTTACCCCTGGAAGGCCGTAGCTTTCAGGGGATTCCTTTAGCAAGTACCGTGACTTATCTTTCTGAGAATAGCCGGTGGCTCTTAGGGTAGATTCTACAGCTCTATTGACGGCATAGTACTGATGGTAAGCTGCTAATTTCTTAATGGACTCTACCTGGCTTAGGCCTGTTTCTTTATCCACCTTGTTAGTCTTTTCAAAGACAATGAAGTGCCTGATAAGATCTAATAGAGTTTTTTTGTTGAGCATTCCCTTTATCAAGGTCTCAAGCTGATTGGTGGTAGAAGAGGCTTCGCTCTGTCCATCAGAGGTCTTCCATGACATAAAGCGACTGAGGCCAGAGGAAATAGTGCCAGCTTTAGCTTCTAATCCATCGGATATAATAAGAAAACTATTATAATGGAATAGGCTTGGGATCACTTCCTTATAGGTTTGGAGCTGTTTGAAAGCAGAATGAATGGTAGCATTAGAGTCCACGGCGTTCTTAAGTTCGAAAACCACTAGGGGCAGTCCATTAACGAAGAGGATAACATCGGGCCGTTTATTAACATGATCCTCTATAATGGTGAATTGGTTTACAACAAGAAAGTCGTTGTTCTTAGGATGATCAATATCAAGAAGCCAAGCTTTATGGCCCCTACTATAACCATCCTTACTATGTTCTACTGTGATCCCTTCGGTAAGGAACCTATGGAATTGTTCATTGTTAGTGATAAGCTCTGGAGAACTGGTCCGCTGGATTTGCTTGAGAGCTTCTTCTTGATCTCTTTGGGATAGAGTAGGATTAATCCGAGCAATGGCCTTTCGTAAGCGATCCCATAATAATACATCCTTGAAGGAACGTCGCTCTGGATTTTCTGAGTCAGGGGCCATGCTGGGGCCTGGTATGTAGGTGAAGCCTTGGGCTTCCAGTAGATTGATAAGGTAGTCTTCTATTTGGGATTCGGTTATTTTAGTCATTTAAATTTTGATCCTTGTTGTTTACAATACTTAATTACTTCATCAATCCACTTAGAATACCATCGCCAATACTTATCTGCTACCATAACTCCATATCCTTTATTAGGATTTTTAGCGTCACGTTCCTTCCAAAGCTTCGTATGATTGTGCATCTTGAATTGTGGAAATCCCTCTTTTTTGACAAAATCGATAACTTGTGTTGCTATGAATTTAGGTTTTTCTGTTTCCTTAAAGACAGCGTATTCTTTATTGGTCTTCTCTGCAATCTCAGAGTCACTTTTTACAAACTCAATGACTCTGTCAGCTTGTCCCTTTCTATTTGCTGTCTTTGGTATAAATAAGATTCTGTATGCATATCTTTGGCTAGAATATTCTGATTCACTTAGTTGCTGATCAAAAGATTGTATGTAGCTCTGAATATTGGCTGGAAGATCTTTATGCTCAGATAATAGATCTTTCTGCTCTGTATCAATTGTTGAAAATTGAAGACTAAATGAAAGATAGTTTTCTATCCCCAATTCAGAACCAAAAAGTTCTTTTATATAATGATTATAGTTCAAACAACAGGCTTGAAATCTAGCACTTAAAAGGTCGTCAATCCTTGTTGTCATCTGATGTTCAATTTCATGCCTTAACCCAATTAAGAAAACCAAATTATTTTTAGTATCTATGTCAATGGGTGAGTTTTTATCATTTAAACATCTCTCTAATTCCCAGTATTTATATGCACCTTTCTTTGTTTTGTCGAATATTCTTTTTGTACCATGCTGAGAGTAATAACGATACTCTATCTTGTTGCTTCTGTAGTAGGCATGCATTAAGTAGGTCCATCCTATAATCATTAGAATAACATAGGATTCAGCTTTAAATGAAATATTTGGGTTATTGAATATTTGAACTGCCGCTAAAGTTGCTTCTCGTGATTTTTTTATGAGTTCAGCTTTAATCGATCCAATTCTCCTATTCCTTTTACTCATTTTAAAACCTTAATTTTTCCTTCTATTAGCTGTGGTAAAAGTGTATTTCTCAACTGTTCCAAAATATGAATATGATTATTGTTCTTATCTATCTTATTCCATAAATTATGACAGTGGTTGTTAAAAGTCTTCAATAGTGATTCTGGTGGTAAACTAAGCTTTAGATTTGTGATATCAGATGGTTTTAAAGAGGGGTAAGTTGATGTTGATGCTTCTGCAATTGAATGCAGATATTCGATCATGTCATCTGACGTTAGGTATAAATATATAAAATATGGCTCCATATCTTTACCTCTAATCACTACAAATCCTGTAGATACAACTAAATTGCCATCCGGGTTTCTTATTATTCCAAAATGTCTCTGGTTTGGTCTAACAGTTGAAAAGACAATGTCATTATGCTTAACCAAACGCCTTGCCCTACTTGGCGCTGATTCAGTATCAAATAATTGTAGCTCTGAAATAGATCCTTCTATTATTGAGCTAGTATCTAAGTATTGAATTTTGGTAATTTGGTCTTTTTTTGTAATAGAAGAAAGGTTTGTATATATTAGATCTCCAAGCTCCACTACCTCCCAGCTCTCATCCGCTTCCTCCACAAACCACTGGCGAAACAAAGTCTCCGCCATAGCCTCCAAAGTCTCATTCTGGCGATGAAGAAGATCAATTTTATCATCCAAAGAAGAAAGAACAGAGGCAATAGCTTTTTGTTCGGGGAGGGGAGGGAGTGTAAAAACAATTGTATTAAGTAAGGGAAGTGTTAGATATTTAGTGGCAGTACCATGTGAAATATATTCTAGATTTTCTAGTTTTTGTTTTAGCGCATAGAAGATGAATTTATATTCAACCTCATTTGAAAGAGAGATTATATAAGTTCTTTGATAAGCATTAAACTTTCCTTTGTAGTACTTCAGTGCAAATTTCCCATTTGCATTATTGCCGGCTAGTATTAATGCTTCTTCATCAAATGCATAATCATTGATTGTTAATGTACTAGGAGAACAAGTAAAAAAAGGGAATTTACCATTTTTGCATGATGCATTAGAATTTAATTTACCAGTACGAAATGAAGCAAAGTCTTTAAAAAAAACTTCCCTCCACCCATTCAATCTCTCATCATCTTTCATCTTTCCTCCCCAGATATTTCTTTCCAATGCTCATCCAGATGTTCCAACCAGGGATCTAAACCGTCTTTTCTTGTCTTAATAAAGCTATCTCCATACTCCGATAGATAAAGAAGTTCAGGATTTATATAACCAATAGTATCGTGAATTAAACGATGTTGATCTTCCAGATCTTCCCAATGAATAATCCTCTCATAATGAAAGACCCGATTCCTAAGGGCACGTATCTTATCCAGTGAACTTTTAATTTGTTTTCTCTTATGCAGAGATTTGGGCATATGAGGAAAGACTCCCTTTATTCCACCCGGTAGAAAGAGAGTCTTCTGTTCATAATGAGCTTCAAAAAGACTGGTCCAGAAGCCAAAGTGTAATTCTGCTACTATCCTACCTGCTGTAACACGCTTTGTTTTCCGGATCTTCTTCTTAGCTCCTTCCACCTGTTCTTTGGCCCATGGGCTTAGCTCAAAATAAGGAGAATCAAACCAGTTTTCCTGTTTTAATTGTACCACTAAGTATTGATGTATGGAGTTTCTCAAGGCTACTTCACAGGACTGTAAGGACTGATAGAGAGATTCACAAAGGGCTCTATTCAGTATATAACGAGCCAAGACCAGCTTGGGGTCTGTTTTACAATCCCCATAGGATTCCATACGTTCCAGAGAGAGGGCTTTAATAACATTTTGATGATAAATAGCTTGATTATTGCCTGTCTCTGTGCGATATTTATTTATGTAAGCCCTGACGGTACTTCTCCCATCCTTTGCGGTGGTGCTAGGACCCAGGGTATCTTTTTTTATAAGACCTTCCTCTTCCTTCATGGTAGCTTCACTTTATCAAGATTTTCCAATATCAGTTTGTTTAAACGCTCTTCTTCCTTTAGCTGTTCTTCAAACTCTGCTCGTAAAGAGGTGAAACGTTCTGTGAAGTCAAAGTCATCCTCTTCTTCTGGGAGTCCTACATAGCGTCCTGGAGTGAGGACATAGTCCAATTCCTTAACTCTCTCTATAGTGGTAGAGCTACAGAAGCCCTTAATATCTTCATAGTCACTTTCGATGGAACGCCATTGATGATAGGTATTGGCAATCTTTTGGATATCTTCAGGAGTTAATTCCAGTGTTCTTCTATTGATCAGATGCCCTTCGTTTCTGGCATCAATAAATAGAATTTCTCCCTTTCTATCCCGAAAACCACCATTGGTCTTGTCCCGACTAAGGAACCAAAGACAGGCGGGAATCTGAGTATTTAAGAATAACTTAGCCGGAAGGTTGACGATACAGTCTATCAATCCCGCTTCGATTAGCTCCTTACGGATATCTCCTTCCCCAGAGGTCTTGGAGGTAAGGGATCCCTTAGCCAGGACAAAACCAGCTGTTCCTTTGGGATTCAGGTGGTAGATAAAGTGTTGTATCCAGGCATAGTTCGCATTTCCAGCTGGAGGCTTGCCATACTTCCAACGGCCGTCTTCTTTAAGGAGGTCTCCCGACCAGTCACTATCATTAAATGGGGGATTGGCTATAACGTAATCAACCTTTAGGTCTTTATGGGCATCTCTTAGAAAAGAGCCTTCATTGTTCCATTGAACCTGGGAGCTATCAATTCCTCTGATGGCCAGGTTCATTTTGGCTAAGCGCCAGGTGGTCTGATTACTCTCCTGACCATAGATGGATATATCATTAACACGCCCTTGGTGCTGGGCTACAAACTGCTCTGATTGAACGAACATTCCCCCAGACCCACAGCAGGGATCCAGAACTCTTCCCGTGTAGGGTTCCAGCATTTCTACCAGAAGTTCAACGACTGAACGGGGGGTGTAGAACTGCCCACCCTTTTTCCCTTCTGCCAGGGCAAACTCACCCAGAAAGTATTCAAATACATGTCCTAATAGGTCGGCACTGCGTTCTTTCGCATCTCCCAGGGCTATGTTACTGATTAGGTCAATCAGGCTTCCCAGATTTGTAGGGTCCAGGTTCCCTCTGGCGAAGACCTTGGGTAGAACTCCTTTGAGGGATACATTGTCTTTCTCAATGGCATCCATAGCTTCATCTACTAGTTCTCCAATCGTGGGAAGTTTGGCGCTACTCTGTAGATAGGACCAGCGAGCCTGTTCTGGTACGAAGAAGATATTCTCTGCCTTGTATTCATCCTTGTCTTCTGGATCGGCTCCTGCATAGTCGCCTTCACCGGCAATCAACTTATTGTAGAGGTCTTCAAAGGCATCGGAGATATATTTTAAAAATATGAGGCCCAGGACGATGTGTTTATATTCTGCTGCATCTATGTTCTTACGGAGTTTATCCGCTGCTTTCCATAATTGTTTTTCTATAGCTTCTTCTACTTTTGCTTTAGCTTTTGCCATTCAAGTTCTCCAGTACATTTTGAGTTTAGTATAGCAGAGATTTATGTTGTTTACATTGGGAATTTGGATATTAAATGGAGGGGGATTTGTTTCTATATTTGAAATTCTATTTTACTTATCTGTAAATTGTAGACTAAAGTTAGGTATCCAATATTTCAAAAAGATTGGAGAAATAATGTTTTTAGAATCAAAATCAAAATTAAGTGCACTAAATTATGTTACTAATATAACTGTAAATGTCACCTGTATTGTTATAAATGTTTTATTGTTGTCTATATCCATATCACTTGCCATTAAAACTATCTGGGGGGGGATATTGTAAGTACGGATATAAATGTTGTTACTATATTTTCATTTGTTTTAACAAGTTTTTCTCTGTTTTTAACTATTGCTGTAATTCTCCCCAGATATCAAATGGGTTCAATTATTAAAGATGAAGTTGATATGCAAATATCTGATTTAAGATCTGAATGGGAAACTAAATATGATTTAATTAAAAATATGAATCATACTACAAATGAATCAATTATGGATGAAAAAGTTAATTTATTAAAAGTAGAAGCCCATGATGCTAGAATGACAGCATATTTTTTATGTAAAAGTGACCAATACACTTGGGCATTAGGCTAGAATATTAAATCTTTAAAGACATACATTAGGCTCTATCAGTTAAAATCCTTTAAATATGATGAATTTATTGCTAATGATCTCTGCCACACATTTGTAAGAATATCTACTGAAATGGGAGATGATTCAAGTACTGACCAACTCAGACTAATAGAACTACGGAGTTGGAAGGATCTCGTAGAATGTTTAGGAGCATATATCAAGTTAATAAGATTAAAAAAGAACAATAGCTTTATTAAAACTGATAACTTCTATAAAGGTTGTGATGCTATTCAAAAGGCTATAGATTTGGGTTTTGAAATATTTAAAGGTAGATTAAAAGTAGTAGAACCTAACATAGTTGATGAGATTGTATCGAGGATAAGAATCTTTGATGAAGAACTCTATGACAAAATTAATGAGTATATATTTAGTCCTGAGAAAGAGACTTCCCTGAAGAAAATAATAGAGAGTTGTACATAATATATTGCTTTCTGTGCTATAATATCAAATTGACAGCTCATTCGATTCCTTCTATACTAACCATTTGGACAGTGTTAAATAAAAAGAGAAGGAAACTAAGAAACCATGAATAAGATTGCATTACAAAAATTCGTTGAAAGTTATAAACCTGGGGATACTCTAAAGGCCGATGTTGAAGTCATTAACAAATATAAAGAACATCTCCCTGAATGTATGACCGAGCTTTGGTCAAGTTATGGATTTGGTTTTTATGGAGAGGGAATCATTCAGATCATTAATCCAGACAAGTACATTGATAATCTATGGGGCTGGTTAGGACAGGAGGAAAACTATGGTCGAGTCCCAGTGGCCATCTCCTCCTTTGGTATCATATTTTATTATAGACAATTAGATAGTGACATTCATGATATTGCTTATATCGATCCTCAAACTTCTGCTACAGATGTGTTGAGTTGGGATATAGAGAGCTTCTTTAATCAAAAGATTTTGGATGAGGAGTTAAGGTCTGTGATTCTTGATAAAGATCTTAATGAAAAGGCTCAAGAAAAGTATGGACCCTTAGCCATAGATGAAATGTATTCCTTCGTTCCCGCTATTCGTTTAGGAGGAACCAAGAGTCCCCAGAATATTGATAAGTGTAATGCCCCGATTCACTTGGATATCTTACTTCAACTTGCCCTGGGATAATATTATTGCTCCCTATCTGGCATTTCAACTAAATTGTCTTAGCTTTGGGCCACAAACTTCTTCTTAAGAACATCGATATCAAAATGTTTAGATAAATTATTTCATGACCCGTATCATCAGCAATAACCTCTAGAAGGTAATCTTCAAACTCAGCTCCATCTAGGCTTAGCTCAGAATTTCCAAAGCTGTGATGCTTTTTTTATTTTCCTTTGGATTTTCCCATCGAGCATGTATTCTTCAAAATTCTTCCTGTGTATAGCTTAGCTTCTTGTTAACAGAATGTTGGGAGAGCAAAGAGGACAGATAAGCTTCTGCTCAAGCTAAGGATTACGATCCTACCATAGATCGAAACTATGATGTGATCAATCAATATGGATCGACTAATCCTTTTGGTGTCTTGGGTCATTCACCGGATACTTCTTCTTGTATCGTCGTGGATTGGTCAAAAGAAGCTAATGTTAACCCAGGATAGAAGAGGTTTGAGGAAAGACGTGTATATTTCAAACATACTTCAATCACGGATGGTAATAAGACCGGACAGGCAATAAAACTTCAAATGAATATTCAATACCATGAAGAGGGGCAAGGGCCTAGGCTGGTTGTCTTCTTTATTCCTGGTGGTGGTTTTTCAACGACCCAATTATGAGGGCTTCCCCCTTTTCAGAACTTACTTGGCTAATCATGGTTATACTGTGGTTACCGTCCAGTATATAGTCATTGGTGAAGGTCTGTATAAAGATGCTGTTGCAGATGTGAATGATGCCATTAGGTATATAAAGGCAAATGCAGATAAGTATCATATAGATCCTGAATGGATTGTCTTACTAGGAAATTCCGCTGGCGGGTACATGGTCGCTCTAACAGCTACTAGTGCCAATAATGGTAAGGAAGATTTTCTAGGGAAATATAAGTGGGAATATACAACAGCAGTGAAGGGTGTCATTGATCTGTATGGATTATCTGACTTGAGGAGGATAGCCGATGACTACACAGATGAATCAAGAAGATCTCATGAAGTAAATACTTCTCCTGAGTCTCATTATGTAAATGGTGTATATTCTCAAGTGAGAGTATAATGGCTGATCCTGAAGCAGCTAAGAATGCCAATCCTCTCTCCTATATTGATGGAGGCGAGCCGCCCTTTCTATTCCTTCATGGTGATAAAGATTTAGCTGTGTCACCGAGTCAAACCGTAATTCTCCATAATGCCTTATTAGCTGCTGGAGTAGCCTCTACTCGCTATTCTCTGAAAGGAGCAACGCATGGTCGAGGAGGTTTTGATAGTCAACCAGCTTTGGATGTTATGGTTGAGTTCTTGGAGCGAGTTATGGAGTAGATAGTAATGGTTTTTTCATCACAATTCGTACATTGATACTGCCTAAAAATAAATTAGTGAAAACATTTAACTCATAGTATTTACATATTGTTTTAGTTTATTACAAATGTTACATTCGGAATAAATATAAATATAAGCAAATAAAGATGGCCAAAAGAAAAGCTCTATTTATTGTTTTGTTAGCTATGCTATCATTTCATGAGTTGTGAAATGATCGAAGTTTTAGATGGCAGTGATGACGAGAACCAGTCTGGGAACTCTGAAAATTCTTAATTTTTAGGTAACTGGGACCGGCTTTATACTGCGATTACAAATTATCCCGAACCAAACACTGAATACTCAATAGATTCAATTCTCATATTTACTGAAACTGGTTTCACATATTATGAAACTGAGCATGCTCCCGTCGGAATGGTTTATAATCATTGGAAAGAACCCTAGTATATTGATGATGAGCAAATCACGTTAGTGACTACCCATATTCCGCCCTGGAGATCAATTTAAATTATATAACTTATATACTAGAATTAAAAATACATAAAATCAAATATTGTTTTTTCTTAATATTAATTTAAGATTTATTTTAGGCCTAGCATTAGCAAATATTTTTACTTGAAGTCTTTAGCTTTCAGGTAATATGCAAATATTATTATTTGACGTAAATAATTTCTTGTGGTAGATTATTAAATATAAGGATCTGGCTGTCCTTCTTTGTTTTGTATTAAAAAAATATTTTAAACTAATTTGTAGAGTATTTTTTTAATTACAGAAATTATATAAATATTAGTATACAACTTGTTTTAAAAATCTTTATATACTTGAAGATATTGTTTTTGTACATAGAATATATTTATTGTTTTATGTTTACATTTTATTAATAAAGATATCTTACAACGAGTTTTAAGGTAGAAACATAGCTTGTTTAGTAATAGTAAGAATTATTTGATGATATAATTCCTTCTAAGGTAATCTAATGAATTTGATTTCTATTTGAATCAATTACTCTGATGGAAAAGTAATCACTAATCTCAAATATTAAATATAATCATATAAAAGAATCTTAGCATTTTTTTACAATGAAAAAGTGCATCTCTAAATACCATTAATATCAAAAGCAGAATAATTAATTGTGATGAATTTAATGTTATCTTTTCTTCATAAGTAAAGTAATTCTCAACAAGCCAAATTATATGAATAGCTTAGAAATACAAAAGAAAAAAACATTCATAGAAGTAAATAGATTTCTATTATTTTTAATACATTGAATTTGACTTGTGTTGTATCTATACATTCCACTGACGCTTAATGTTTACGAAGAATATTTTGAGATGTCTTTTGTAAGCAAAATAATTATCTTTGAAAAGTAAATTAACTAATTAGGGCTTCCTGAAAAAGCCTATGAATTTACATAGAAAGGATTTAAGTATAAAATTTCCCTGACAAGTGCCAGGAATCTATCAATATCACTTTAAAACCCTTGCAACCCTATGAGTCAAGATAGTTGAAGCATTTACATTTTCAAAGGAGCTTTAGTTATATTGAATATCTTTTTGGAACAACTTTAACGAGTCTCAGGATCTGGTCGGACAGATAGAGAACTATAAAAATCGTTATGCCTATTATCCAGAATCCGTTCATGCTGATAAGATTTATCAAACAAGAGAAGCTCGGAATTTCTGTAAAGAAAAAGGTATAAGGATGACTGGTAAACCTTTGGGCAGACGACCAAAGGAAACAGAAAAAACAAGGAAGATTTGAAAAAAGAAAAACTGCAACGATATCAAGATGATATAGATGGAATTTCCATTGAAGGTCGCTTTGGCGTAGCCAAGAGAAAATATGTCATGTGTAGGATAAAGGCTAAGCTGATGGAAACTAGCGAAACGGAAATTTATCTTTCAGTCTTGGTTATGAATCTTGATATGATTTGTGCACAAGAAGCCAGTAAAATCAAAAATCGCTATAAACTTCAGAAAAAAGCTGGGTAAAAACTTTTTCAGGAAGCCCTAATTAAATTATTCATACAAAATATAAATAAAAAATGAGGCAAAGCTATCTGCCAAAAAACATATGGCTATGTAATACTGAATAAAGAATAAAGAAACATCTTGAAGAAGTCATTAGATTTCTTTAGCAAATATAGTTTATTAAGAAAAACCACAAGGACTATGTTATAACAGTTGGTAAGAATTGATTAGCTAAGGTCTTGAGACTTGGAGTTGTAAAAACAGTATCTAATTATCTTTTATCCAGAAAGGGAAACCAACACAGAATGCTTACATTGAAGTATTGAATAGAACGGCTAGACATGAATGTCAATAGTTGAATATCTTTAAATCTATCTATCATGCACAAGTACTTGCGCCTTGATGGATGTGTATATCTAGTAATCAAAGACCTCATTCGTCTTTGGGTGGAATTAAGCCTAGAATTGTTGTAAATAATTCTAAAAATTACTCCTGTCAATAATGTTAGATTATACTTTTCTCCTTTAAAGATAAAAATGGGGTGTTTGATAATATTATAGATTAGTTAATAAATATAATATGAAAATACTTCATTCTTCATAATTGAATACTTATTATCTGTTGTATATCAAACAAATAGAAGTTTAATTGTTCTGAAAATAAGATAATATTACATAATTTCTATTTAGATCATATTATCAAGAGAATAGATTAAATAAATCTGTTAATAAAATTGGGAATAAAACGTTATTTTGTTATTCAACTTAAACTTGATTTTAAATTCTTATATTTTGTTAGTTAAAATAATGTAAAGCATTCCTATTCATTGATAAAGTATAGTGGAGCGATGTTTATGAAAAGAAATAATTTTAAGGTTATTATTGCAATAACAGATAGTGGGGGAGGGCATAGAGCCAGTGCTAATGCTTTATATTCTGAATTTAAAAGGTTACATCTACCTTGGCAAATAAAAATTGTAAACATAGTGAAAGATGTTTGGAAAGAAGGCTGGGGAGAAGCTATATATAATTCTCTTATACTAAAAATGAGATTGAGAAAATTTCAGTGGCTATTTTATGTACCAATAATTCAAAAAGTTATAGATATAAAAAGTCGAACATTATTAAAAAAATTAAAAAGATACTGGGAATTTGAAGAACCTAATTTAGTTATTTCTATGATGCCTTTAGCAAATAAATTACTACAACAGTCATTGGAAAAGTATAATCCAAATATAGACTTTTATACAATTATAACTGATTTTGTTGATAATCCACCAAAATATTGGATTGAAGATTTAAATCAAGAAATATTTTGTCCTACATTCGAATCATACGAACAGTCAGTGAAAATGGGCATCCCTAAGGAAAAAATCCACCTGTTGTCAGGTGTTATAATACACCCCAAATTTTATAAATCGAATAAAGACTCCATAGCATCTTTATCTTCTTTTTTTGACAAAAATAAAAAAACAGCATTATTATTATTTGGTGCACAAGGATCTTCTGATATTATAACATGGTTAAACACTCTTGATAAGTTCTACAAAGAGTTACAAATAATATTAGTATGTGGACACAATAAAAAATTGATGGATAGATTAAACAAAATGAATACTAGAATAAATAAATTGGTTGTTGGATTTACCAATCATATTAATGTATACATGGACTGTTCTGATTTCTTTATTGGTAAACCTGGACCAGGATGTATTGCAGAAGCTGTGCAAAAACGACTTCCTATAATCACTATGCTAGATAATAATACGCTAGAGCATGAACAATTTAATAGTCTGTGGGTAAAAGAAAACAATATAGGAATAGTTGTTTCAAATCAGCATGAAATTGAAAAATCAATAATTACTATGTTAGATACAAATCAATATAATCTTTTTGTAGAAAATCTTCTAAAGATAAAGAACAATTCTATTTTTGAAGTTAGTAATCATTTTATAGATAAATATTATAAAGGAAGTGATCGAATAGAGAGGGCTAAGGTATTAATAGATTCTTTAGATTGAAAAAAGGAGATTATTGTAATGAATTATCGAAAAAAAAATTATTAATTATTGTATTACTAGTAATTATTCTAGGGTGTAAAAGCCAAAATATCGAATGTATTGGTAATCCTTCAGATTATGTAAAGGTACAGAATAATACTCTAATCCTTACATCAGAAGATAAAGAGATTAATATCAATTTAACCACACTCGAAGCTAATTATCGTGATGATATAGGAATGCAAACCTTAATATCTCAAGCTGTGACCAATAAAAGACATGTCATTCTAGATTTAGATAATAGTATTATCAAATATCCCAAAGAGGGCTTAGAGATTCGTTTTAGTTTTATTGATAATACACTTAATCTATCTTTTCATTCCACAACTCCTCAAACTATTACTTGGCCTTCTATTGAAATGGAGCAGGTTAGTAGTTCCTTAATATGGCCGCATTATGAAGGGAGCTACATTCCTTTAAATGATAAAGTCTGGTTAGATTTCCTAGAATCTAGATCATGGAACACTACCACCCATCAGTATATGTCCTTTTGGGGGATTGAAAGAGGATCCTCTCTATTCACTTACCTAGTAGAAAATCCTTTCCATAATGAAATCCTTTTCACAGATAATGATGATAGAGTTACAATGAACTTGACTCATAACTTAGGAGAGGACATATCTTATCAGATCCACTTTGATAGAAACGTTTCTCCCATTACTCCGGGTAAGTACTTTCGGAAATATCTTATGGAAAAAGATGGTATCCTTAGCTTAAAAGATAAAATGAAGATTGCTCCGAATGTATCTCGCCTCATTGGTGCCCCCCACGCTTATGTTTGGTTGGGAAGTCCTATCGGGATTAGTGATATCAAGGAGGATAGTTGGATTGCTTTTGCCAAAGCCATACTTGGGGTTGATGATCACCTCTTAGCTATGCTTGGAGAAAACTCTGAGTCTGTTGTAGAAATGGCTAATGCACCAGACGCCTATGAATATTTGAAAGTGTGGATGGTAGAAGCTTTGTCAAAAGTTCTCCTATCACCAGACTATTATGACAGAGATATATGGCCTTTAAAATCTATCCCTTCTAGTTACATAGGTACTGTTGAGAATATTATAGATAATAAAATAGTAACGTCAAAAGATCTTCTATCCTTTAATAGTTATCTATTATATCAAGGGTATCACGAGTATTTAAGCGATCCTCGAACATGGGGGAATGGTGTCTCTACAAAAATGGTAGAGGCCATTACCAGGGACATGGATAAATTCATTTTAACCTGTAATGGTGTGGAAAATGTTGAAATCCGGCCTCATGTTGCTTCTTATGCCACGGATAAGGGATTGCTTTTTGGGGCTTATGATGAGTACTATTCTATTCATGATCCTGACAATCCCGAGTGGCCTACTGCTAAATATGATAGAAAGCTTTATGAGACAGGATATATAAGCAATAAAGACAAGGAACCAATGGAAGGATTCGGGGGAATCGGTTATCTATTGAGTCCTATTGCCGCTAGACCTTATTTTGAAGAGAGAATTGATAGAAATTTTAATAAAGTCCCTTATTCCTACTACTTTCTAGATTGTGATGGGTGGGGGGATTTCTTTGATGATTATTACCCAAATCGAAGGATCTCTTCCAGAGAAGATGCCCTAGCTAGAGCTGCACGTATAGACTACATATTTAATAAGTATCACATTCCAGTGGGAACAGAAGGGGGAAGCTATTTAGTCTCAAATAATTTATCAGTCGCTGAAGGTGTCTTTATGCCTACTCTGGATGGAATCTTTGATGATCCCGATCTAAATATCAATGAAATGTCTCCTTATTTCCTAGGGCGATCCTTTCCCAGTTACGAACCGGAACAATTCTTCTTACCTGTACCAATGAAGGAAAAGTATGTTCATTTGTATAGTGATCCTAGATTCAGACTTCCCTTATATGAGGCCGTTTTCCATGATTCTATTGTGACAACTGCACATTACGCTTCCAGTTCTCTCAAGTTCACGAATATAGCTGAAACTACAGCTTTAACAGAGATCCTTTATCAAGTAGCACCTATGTATCATTTTAATGTCAATTATTACCATGATATAAAAGATAAAATAAAAAAGCATAACAAAATATTTGAGAAAACCCATTCCTATTCCTATCAATATCCCCTTGAAGATTTTGAGTTCCTTACAGAAGACAGATTAATCCAGAAAACATCTTTTGGTGATTTGGAAATAATTGCCAACTATCGTAATGAGGATTTTTCCACGAAAGGTATAAGTATACCTAAACGAAGTGTTCGGCTTCATTGGACCACAACGGGAGGTATTATCCTATATAATGATGAGATACTCTCAAAGGATATAACTTATACAACGGATATTGAACTACTCCTGTCTGCTATTAACAGTAATTCCCTAATAGAAAAAGAAAAGGGAATCATAGCTGCCAGTAATTTAGGTACACAAGCCAAAGATAGTATTCCTCTGTTGATTGATAATTTGACAAATGAGGAATGGGTCATTCGAAAAGCATCTGCTAAAGCCCTTGCGAATATGGGACCACAGGCTATTAGGGCCTTACCGCAATTAATTAAGGCTTTAGGTGATGAAGAATGGCAAGTCCGTCGACCTGTTGCCTATGCCATTGCCTCCTTGGGAGAAGAAGCGCGCCCTGCGATTCCAGCCTTAATGGATGCTCTAAATGATGAAGAATGGCAGGTCCGAAAACCTGTCGTATTAGCACTTGGGGCTATTGGTAAGGATGCCAAAAGATCCTTGCCTTATTTAAAAGAGATGTTAGATGATCCAGAAATCCAAGTTGTTGACGCTGCAAAAAAAGCTATACAAAAGATTAAGTACTAGTATATAGTTGGCGTTATTATGACATTAACTGAGATTGAAAAGAAACTAAATATTACTTATCCCTTACTATATAAAACATTAGAGCAGAAGGGCATGCTGGATGTTGGAGAAGCAGTACCGGATAGGTATCGTACCGTTTATCCCAAATTAAAGGATAATCCCATTCTACTTCTACATAGTTATGACTTTGAATTAATGAACATAAATGATGTCTATGAAGCAGTAACAGAATTATATGTTCCAGACGATTATAGACAAATCAATCCTGAATTGAAATTTATACCCTTTGGGCAAAGTGGTGGGGGAGACCTCTATTGCTTCTTTTTATCTGAACCAGAGTCGGTTGATATACCTATCGTATATTTCTATCATGACTTTAATGAAGCCTGTTATCTGGCTAAAAACCTTCAAGACTTTATTTTTAGAATCCTACTTAATGATATGTCCAATCAGGATGTAACAAATAATGTTAGTGATGAAGAATTCCTCAGTAATCTCAAAAATGTATTAAGAACTCATTCTCCCTATTTAACGGAAAAACAGACATCAACATTGCAAAATATGTTGTCTCGCGACATTAGAGATTATGACATTCCCCTTCCTAGAGGTCGAAAAATAACACAACGAGGATTATTGACAAATGTTGAGTGGAAGGAAATCTTGGCAGAAATCATCCCTTATGAGAAGATGGATGTCTCTTTTGAGTATTCAGATGAATAATAGTGCTTTTTGTAAGTAGTCCTTCAATTTGATCCCACTATAATTATAGATAGTACATTTCAAAGGAGTAGTGGGATGCTCATTAAAAGCAAGATTAACTTACTTGGACTCTATGTGATAGTAGACTTCATACTCTCAAGTTTGTTGAGTGTGTACACCATGCAGACTATCAAGATAAATGGAGATCTCTATAATGAAATCATCCTTACCAGTGAAATCAGCTCCAGTATGGATGAGATAGCCACAGGAACGCAGAACAAATGGTGAAGGCTATGATCATGGTGAATGAAATAAGTGATCAAAATAAGGAAAGCATTGATAATTTAATGACAAAAGTTGCTAAGTTTGAGGTGTAGTATTTGCTTTTAATAGTATTTCACGGTCAGAATCATAGCTTAGTCTCACATGGTAACACCGATCAATACTTTCCTCATATCACCGAAATAATTTTTCCGGTTTTAGTTATGAGAAGAAGTCAACGACTCCTGATTTAAGGCGATTCTTCATTCTATAGGAATCACCCTGTAAGCTAATTATATGAGCATGATGAAGAAGACGGTCTAAAGTTGCACTTGCAATAGCGTCATCATGTAATGTTCCCCTGGTTTTTGGACCATTATGCTACTAATTTTTTCCGATATACCATCGGACTAATATATCCTATTGCTGAATGAGGTCGTTTCATATTGTATTTGTGTATCCAATCTGCAATCTTCTCAAATGCATCATCTTGATCCTTGAATCGGTAATGTAATCCCCCCATTATTAACAGGAGTAATTTGTAGAATTATTTAAAACCATTCTAGGGGTAATGCCGCCCAAAGACTAATTAGGTATTACATTATTGTATATCCACAGCCATCTTGTCGCAAGTTCTTGTGCATGAATGGCTAGCAGTCCTATTAAATCTTTCAATGTAAGCATTCTGTGTTGGCTTCCCTTTCTGGATAATAGATAGTTTGATACAGTTTTTTCTACTCCAACTCTTAAGAGCATCACTAATGTATTCTGGTCCATTGTCACACCTTAGTCTTTGTGGTTTTCCTCTCCATTCTATTATTTGCTCAAGTGATCTAATAACACTTTCAGTTGGAAGGGAAAAATCAACTTCAATTACTAAACATTCTCTATTGAAGTCATCAAGAACATTAATTGTGTCATGTTCTTGTTAATTGGAACTGCTAAAGCATCAGGCTTATCTCTTCGTATTCGGGTTTTAGGTTTGATTCGAAAATTAAGCTCCAATTCTCTATATATTCTATATACTCTTTTATGATTCCAACTAAAGCCTTTCACATTCCTTAAGTACATAAAGTCTATGGGTGTTTGTAAGCTTACATAACCAGTCACTTATTAGTTTGTTCTCTTCTGACAATTTTGGTGTGTAGTAATAACAGCTTTCACTAATATGAAATGTCTTACACAGTAGTTTGATTGGTAGATGTCTCTTAACTCTATAATACATAGCCATCTGTTGTCTGACAGATGGCTTTACCACTTTTTTTCAAGAGCATCCGTCACAATTTCATTCTTGAGTTTTTCTTCTGCATACATTTTTTTAAGTAACGCATTTTCTCTTTCTAATTCTTTTAATCGCTTAACCATTGAGGTATCCATACCACCATACTTTGATCTCCATCTGTAAAACATAGCAGTACTTACACCGTTATCTCGGCAAATATCTTGTATCGGGATACCGCTTTTAGCCTGTTTAAGCATGGCCATAATTTGACTGTCTGTAAATTTTGATTTTCTCATGTAGAATCTCCATTCATATATTATTTGAATTTTCTACAAATATCGACTCTTAATTCTTGGGGGGATTACTCAAGAATTTATATTAAAATATAGTGTCTAGATTAAAAAATATAAAAGTCTTAGACACATTAATTTGGGTACCCAAGTTCAAACCTGAAGTGCAACTACTTGTAAGAGTAGGAAACAAGAGAAAGAAAAGAAATCCTTATTCCTCGAAACATGTCTCAAGAATACCTCATAGACCTAAGAAGTGTCTTGGACTGGGACTCTAAATAATTACAGATCCCGTTTATGCCGGCTCAATCGCTCTTTGAGTCCACTACCAAGTTCTCCATTAAAAGGAAGCAGAAAATGAGTTCTGTTGATGAATCCTGATTCTACACGATCTCTTAATTCCAGTTTAAACCTCTCAAAATCCACATGCCATCTTTCTTCAGACTCATTAACCAAGGTTTTAATCCTGGTAGCAATATTAAAGGATTGCCAGAGATCAACAGAAAAAATACCGATAAATATTCCTATGAAAAAAGACATTTCCAAATTGTTTAGGAGCCAGGAAATATCTCTCTGAAGAAGAGGAAAAATAGTGAAGGAAAAAAACAAACCAAGTAGTGTCCAAAAAATACTGTAGAGGGGACATATGATTCCTTTAATGTTTCCACGGTTTTTCGAATAATCCCAAAGCCGAATATTGAAATGCCCAATAAAGATTAATCCTGCAATGTATTCAAGAGTTGTCAGAATAACTAGAAAAGAAAGAGCACGTAGGTGCAAAGGAGTTACATAATCACAGATGAGGTACAAGACAATGGAACCAAAACCATACAAAGGAAGCCAGGGACCATTTAGAAATCCCGGATTGATCCACCTTCTGGCCTTTCCGTAAAAACGCCTCCAGAAAATCTCCAGAACCCAGCCAAATACAGTACCGATCATAAAAATCAGTAGAAACTTCAAAATCAGAATTAAAACATCACTGTATGACAACTTTATTCCCCTTCTCAATTGTATAGTTACAATAATAAAAATGTACCAGTATACCACTTCTTTCGGTTTAAATTCGGCCCAAAGGGTGATTTTCTTCTAAAAACGGGAGGATTCAGTCCCATCATAATTCATGATTTCTTTTTTTGTTGAGTTCTATTAGTCCACTATCTTAAATATCCTTTCTGGCAAGTATAAGTCATTATGACTCTGTATGGATAGGAAAAATGCTGTTACTATATTACCAGTATAGGAGAAGACAAAGTGGATAGGCAGAAGAATAATGAATATGATCCTACGATTGATCTTAATTATGATGTGATCAATGATTATGGGACTACCAGTCCTTTTGGAATACTACAGGAGACCGCTGATACTTCCTCCAGTATCGTAGTGGATTGGACAAAGGAAGCTGATGTCGATCCTGGACAGAAACAGTTTTTAGAAAAAAAGGTGTATTATAAACATGCTTTGATCACAGATGGAAAAGATAAGGGGAATAGTCTTCCTTTACAAATGAACATCCAATACCATGAAAAGCCCCATAATCCTAATCCTGTTGTCCTTTTTATTCCTGGAGGAGGATTTACCATAGCCCCTATCGAGGGGCTGCCCATTACACGAAACTATTTAGCCAATCATGGTTATGCCGTGGTAAGTGCCCAGTATAGGGTTATTGGAGAAGGGCTTTATAAAGATGCCGTGGCAGATGTTAATGATGCCATTCGCTATGTAAAATCTCATGCTCCTAAGTACAATATGGATCCGGAACGGATTGTTTTATTAGGTAATTCTGCAGGTGGCTATATGGTGTCTCTAGCGACTATCAGTGCCAATAGGGAAAACAAAGATTTTCGGGGAGAGTCCAATCTGGAGTACTCAACAGAGGTAAAAGGAGTCATTAACCTGTATGGCTTATCTGATCTTAGGAAAATCGCTGATGATTACACAGAAGACTCCAGGCTCTCTCACGAAGTAAATACCTCTCTAGAGTCACACTATGTTAATGGTGTTTATTCCCAAACCAGTATTATGGATAATGGTGAGACCGCAAAAGCCTCCAATCCTCTTACTTATATAGATGGCACAGAACCTCCCTTCCTTTTCCTTCATGGTGACAAGGATCTGGCCGTATCCCCGAGTCAGACTGTTATCCTCCATGAAGCTTTATTAGCCGCTGGTGTTTCCTCCCGTCGCTATTCTCTTGTGGGAGCCACCCATGGTCGTGGAGGATTTGATAGCCAACCAGCTCTGGATGTAATAGAGGATTTCTTACGATCAACTTTGAAGTAAGTCGATGATAGATTTCTAATTGGGGTTTAATGTTTATATCCAGGTTTTAGCTATACCCTTTTGAAACGAAAACTGGCTATATAGTTCTTGTAACAAATAACATTCATTATTTCCCATGTGGATATTCATAGTCTGTGAGAGCTTTGAATCTTGTTATACAATCTAGCCACTAGCATCTTTAGAAGTTACATATATTGATATAATTAACATATTGTCCTTACTTTTTACAAATGTTACATTCACATAAATACAAACATATGGAGAAAAGAATGTTAATAAAAAAAATATTAGTTATGGTTTTATTCGCTGTACTGTTAATTACAAGTTGTGAAGTTAATAATTCACTAGGTGGTAATGATACAGAAAAGACTACGGACAAGCAGCATAATCAAGATAACCAAGACAACCAAGACAACCAAGACAACCAAGACA
>NZ_KE384559.1:87537-186565 GCF_000426705.1 Spirochaeta cellobiosiphila DSM 17781 | reverse complement strand
AACCAAGACAACCAAGACAACCAAGACAACCAAGACATATTAACTAGTTGGTCAAGAACTTATACTGCTACATCTGGCAGCACTGAATATGATATAGATTCTGTTCTTACCTTTACTGAATCTGGTTTTACATACGATGAAATACAGCATGCTCCCGTTGGAAATGTCCTAGAAAACTATAAAGGAACTTGGTCGATTAAAGATGGGAAGATTACATTAGTGACAACACATGTTCCAGGTCGTAATGAAAAATACATAACTATTGAAAAGGAAGCACAAAACATATATGACCAGAATGTGGGGTCTGGTTCTACCGAAAGTGTTGCTTTAGAAAATAAAAATTATACTTTGTCACTCAAGTATACCGTTTGTGATTTTGTTTTAACCAGTAATAGTCTAACCTTATCTGTTAAAAGTGGCAAAACACAATATGGTGGTACACACAAACACAAAAATTAATTATTTATCACTTCAAAAATGATACTGCTATCGGGTATCTAGTCTCTCTATTTACCTGCTAGCAAACACTTATATGTTTATAATGTCTATTACCTCTTTGACTTAAAGTTGACTCTACGAATTAAACTTTCTTCATCACATAGAGAGGTATAAATGAAATACTGGCGAATCATTGTCGGTCATTGGGTTAGCTTGTATGAGAATGTTGACTGCAAATTTCGATATTACGGGAATGAAAAAAGGAACTGCTCCTTTACGCTTGCCTCGTTTTCAGGGGGAACATCTTGAGAATAATAAAAAATTTGTTACTCCTTAAGTGACTATGCTGACAGCAAAAATATTAAAGCAGCCCAATTAGCTTTAGCATGAGTCCCCTCCCGTGGTAACGCTAGTTAGGGATTTTTCTCTTTGATTTTTCATTACACTAGTGCAACAATATTTCTAAAAGGAATAAGAATTGAAATTCGATAATATCCAAAAAGCACTAAGTAAAATCAAATCTGCCAAAACAACATTATCATTAAACCAGATGTGGTTGGGTTCTGTCCCTGAGGAAGTAGGGGAATTGCAGAACCTGTCCCGTTTAGATCTGAGTTATAATGACCTAAAGGAACTACCTGATTTTGTCTATAGTTTGACTAAGCTTCGTCATTTAAAGTTAAAAGGAAATAAAATCAACTTCCTGTCAGAACAGATAAGTCAATTGACCAAGCTTAAGACTTTAGATCTTGAGGGGACTGTCATAACAGCTCTTCCTGAATCCATAGGAAGTTTGTCAAACTTGGAAGAACTAATTGTGGAATCAGGTGCATTAACCAAGGTTCCTGATTCCCTTGGAAGCCTTACAAAATTAAAAGTATTAGATTTGGGTCGTAATCCTGTTAAAAGGATTCCCGAATCTATTGGCCAATGTACGCAGTTGGAAAGACTAAACCTTACTTATACCCAATTGGAATCACTACCTTCTTCACTGGGGCAGTTACAGAATCTGGAACAGTTATCTTTGTTATACACAAATCTGACAAGTATTCCCGATTGTTTAGGAGATTTAACCTGTCTTACCGGTTTCGGTATTGCTGGTATGGAGAAATGCGTATCCTTTCCTTCTGACTTTTCTAAGCTGACTAGGCTTAAGAATTTCATTTTAAAAGACTGCAAGCTGGATAAGATTCCTCAGGGAATTTATACTTTTTCATCCCTTGATTTTCTTCGTATAGAGGGGTGTGGATTAACAGCTATTCCAGAGGATGTTCTTAACCTTTCTGACTTAAAGGGCTTGTATGTAGGTTTTAATAAGATAAACACCATTCCTGAATTCTTATCTCAAAAGGAATGGCTTACCCTTGATCTATCAGGGAATAATATTACAGCTTCTTCCTTTCCCGATAACTTTGAGCAGATGAAGATTCACAATCTCTATCTCTACAGTACTCCCTTATCTGATTTAAAAAAGGAACCCGATGGTTTTACAAAACCTGATATGACCAAGATCGCAGGGATTGGGTTCAAGATACAAAAGAAACGACCAGATACTTTCGTGATTGATTTGGAAAAAAGTCTAAAAGAGGAGGGCTCTGACCTGAATAGTCTAAAGACAGAGGTGCTGAATAAAATTAATCAACCATTGATAAAATGGGGAGGCACCAGTAATCAAATCACAGAGATAAGTGACTGGCAATGCCTCTCTCTCAAAACACTTATAGATAAAAAACTCAGCAAGTTAAAGACCATTGCTAAAAGATCCTTTCAGGAATTCTATGGAGATGACAAGAAAAGGATCCTAATGGATGTACAAAGTTTGGAGCTTCCTCAATTTGATAGTGAATGGGAGATCACTATTAATAATAAGGACATGACAGGGCCCTTGGTTATACTGAAAATGAATGGTTGGAATGTCTCAGAAGAGACATTGGTCGGGTAATAAATGAACGCCACTTTATTTATGTTGTGATATTAGGTATAATCCGTTTCAGATAAAATGTGATTGATTCACTCAAGGATAAATAATTATATGGTAGTTAAAGGGATGCGAAGCCAAGCTTATGTCGCCATTCGAGAGAAGATCGTTAATTGTGTCTATCCTCCGGGAACCATGCTAAATGAAGCAATGCTCACCCAGGAGTTGGAGTTCAGTAGAACCCCTATACGAGATGCTTTAACACGAATTGAACAAGAAGGCTTTATAGAGATCCTTCCCAAAAAAGGTATCTATGTCAAAAATGTATCTCTAAAGGATGTACGGCAAATCTTTAAAGTCCGTCTTGAGATTGAGCCTCTGGCACTCAAAATGGCTGGTCCCTCCTTACCTAAAGAATCCCTCTTCAAGTACCGAGACTTATTTTCAGGCAGTGAAATATCTGTGGAAGCGGACTTTCGCGTTGATCAGCAAATGCATCTGTTTATTATAGATCACTGCGGCAATCGCTTTATTATTGACATGATGCATAAAGTTTTTGATGAAAACACACGTGTTATCATATCAAGTGGACAGAACGAAGCCAAAATACATGATGCCCGTAAAGAGCATTTAGCGATTATTAATTATCTTATCGATGAGAATTATGACTTAGCTGAAGAAGCTATGAAGTTTCACATCAATCAATGCAAGGAAAAGGCCTTAGACTTCTTTTATAATGTATAAGAGAATGCTGGTCTGATTTTCCTTTACCTGTCTATTATTCCTTACTAACTGTATTATCCTATCTATTTTCTCATATCCCTTTTTGATTATATCTTCGTGAATTAATTTAAAGCTTTATATAGTAAGTAAATATTATCTGTAAAAGCTATTAATTAATTTTATTGACAATTTTTATTAAGCAATAGTAACATGATTAAGTCATGATAAATACATAATAGTATATTTGTTGTATACAACAGAAATAGGACAATGTAATACAGATCTATTGCTTCAAAGATCTCGTAACACCTATGAATTTGTACGGTTAAAAAGGAGGAGCTAGAAAGGTGATTATCATATTGATCGGACTTTCACTATTGTTGATTTTGACACTGAATAAAGTATCAACGTTAATTGCCTCATTAGTCTCAGTGCTATTTATTATTGTTTTCAGTGGTTTACCCATACTGGACTCAATAACTGGTGACTATATGAGTGGTTTTGCTGGTTTTGTTGGAAATGTTTGGCTAATGCTATTACTGGGAGCTTTATTTGCGAAAGTAATGGACATAACGGGAGCAGCTAGATCAATTGCGCAATTAATAATGAGTAAATTTGGTGCCAAGCGGGCCGTTCCGGCAATTATTGTGGCCGGAGCTTTGTTAACTTATGGAGGTATCTCTTCCATGGTCGCTTGTTTTGCTTTGTACCCCATAGCACTGACCTTGTTTAGAGATGCCAATCTTCCCAGGAAGATCATTCCTGGAGCAATAGGTGCGGGTATGTTTACCTTTATCAATATGCTGCCAGGTAATCCTTCTATTATGAACATTATTCCTACGAAGTATTTAGGTACCACTCCTATGGCAGCACCTATTATCGGTATTGTCTGTGCCATTTTCACTTTTGTATTAACTCTTGTTTATTTTAGATATGAGATTAAAAAGGCCCAGGCTACAGGAGAAGTCTTTTTGTCTGATGCTGATACAGAGAAGGTATTAGCAAAAGCTGATGAGTTAGAAAAGATTGGAAACTTACCCAATCCTCTATTAGCTTTGCTTCCCCCCATAGCTGTTGTTGTCACTCTTAATGTGATAGGGGCTGATATTGTTGTGGCTCTTGTCGTTGGTATTGCTTTGTGCGCTGCCTTGTTTTTTAAGAATCTTAAAGGAATTGTACAGGCATTTACTGATGGAGCTAATGGTGCTGCTGTCACAGCCATGACCGCGGGAGCTATTGTAGCTATTGGAAGTATCATTCGAATCACACCTGGATTTGAGCGGGTCGTGGCCCGTGTCTTAGAGGCTTGTCAAACAGGTGGAAGTCCTTTGGCTATCTTCGCTGCAGCAACTTCCTTTTTATGTGGGTTGAATGCTTCTGGAATGGGTGGATTATCAACGACCCTGGAAGCCCTGGCTAAACCCTTCCTTGAAATGGGTGTTAACCCTCAAGTCCTTCACAGAGTAGGAGTTATAGCTTCAACCAGTTTGGACAGCTTGCCCCATAGTGGTGGTGTTGTCGCTTTATTAACGATAACAGGAATATCTTACAAAGAGGGATATAAACCCATATTTATTACTACCGTTTGTATTACAACTTTGGCTTTGATAATTGCAGTCATTTTAGGTGCCCTGTTACCAATTGCTTAACTAATGAGAATAAGGAGAAGAATGTAATGTCAGCAAAAAAAACATTGAGACAGATTTTAGAAGAAACTAAGGAATGTTTTCTCGTTCCTTGTGTATATGATTGTGCGTCCAACAGAGCCGTAGAAATGTGCGGTTTCCCTGTTAGTTTGCTAAGCGGTGGAGAAGTATCGATTAGCCTAAATGGTGTTATCGACTACGGATTCACAAACTTGACTGATCTGGAATGGGTTGTAAGTCGTGTGTCCACAACAAGTTCCATACCTTTGATATGTGATGTTGAGGATGGTTTTGGTGGTCCTTTGGCGGTGTATCGTTCTTGTAAACGACTTGCCGCTGCTGGTGCTGCTGCTCTTCAATTAGAGGATTCTGCTGATATGGAAGAGTCCACAAAGATCCTTCCCCGAGACAAATACCTTGCCAAAATCAGAGCGGCTGTTGAAGCTCTGAAAGGTACTGATTGCTTACTCATAGCCAGAACCAATGCTGATCCTTCTGATCCAGAAGAGTTCAGAGAAGGTATGGATCGTGTTCGGGAAGCTATGGAGTTAGGAGCTGATATGGCTATGATGGTACTAGTATCTTCCTACGAAGATGCAAAGACTATGGCTGAAAATGTTCCTGGTTGGAAGATATTAGCTGATGTTAGAGCTGATAATGGTGTTCCTAACTTAACAATGAAACAGTTAACAGACTTGGGCTTTAGCATGTGTTCCACTCACTACACAATGAAGGCTGCTATGGAAGGTATGTTGGAACATGGTCTACAAAATTTTAAAGACCAAAGTGTTGCTTATACTTTTAGCCATGCTTCCGGTACTGGTCAGCCTGATTACAGTGCCTCTCCCTTATTTGAACCCCAGGCTTATCTTGAATTAGAGAATGAATTTACAGGCAATGATAAGGAATACACCATTGTAGGACATAAAGTAGATGGCTATCCAGAAGGTTTTAAACGGATTGACATCAAAGACAGATTGTAAGGCAAAAAACAGGAGACATTATGGTTAGAACAGAAGAAGAGCTTCAAAAGGAACAAAAACCAGCCCCCTTTGAAGGCAAAGGGGAGATCCTTGTAAGAAGTTTATTAAATGGACCGGATGAAATGTATAAAACGGGACGGGTATTTGCTCATACCACAGTCTATCCCGGAAGTGGGATTGGGTATCATGTCCATAATAAAGAATCAGAGACTTATTATATCCTAAGTGGTGAAGGTAAGTTTAATGATAATGGAGTGATTAAGACCGTAAAAGCCGGTGATGTCACTTTTACAGGAGCTGGCGAAGGTCATGGCATTGAGGCTTTAGGGGATACTCCCATTGAGATGATAGCCTTAATTCTCTATGACAAGCGACAGTAATATTGGAGAACTAGAATGAAAACATTTGAATTAGCTAAGGGACTTCGAGTGGTTGATTTAACCAAAACACTTGATCCTAGTACAGAAACAAGAAGGTGTGGTTTAACTAGATTTAACACTGGCGGACCTATTCCTGATTTTCACACTATCATGGATTTAACTAGCCATTTGGGGACTCATGTTGAATGTCCTTATCATCATAATGATGACTGGACAGATGTCCCTGGACTTCCTTTAACAACTTTTATGGGAAGGGCTATCTATGTCAATATTACCCATTTAGATCCTAATGCTAAAATCAAAGGCTCTGATCTTGAGAAGGCTTGTGGTGATCGAATACAAGAAGGGGATATTGTGATCATTGATTCTGATTATAGGATCCCTCCTTTTACCAAACTAACCAATACAGCTGAAGATAAGCGTTTGTTCATTTGTCGCGAAACAGCAGAATGGTTCAAGGCTAAAAAGGTAAAGTGTGTGGGGTTCGGAGATGGTGTATCTATTGAAAGCAATAACGAAGATGTTTGTGCCTTTCATGATGTATTGATGGAGGTTAATGTTGTCTTTTTAGAAGTTCTTAAGAATTTAGAATTGCTGGAGACAGATACTTTCTTCATGTCATACAGTCCTCTTCCCATAAAAGGACTTGATTCTTGTCCTATTCGAGCTTACGCCATTGAAGGATTGGCTGAGTTTTCATAAGCAGTATGAATCACTATTGGGGCTCCTGGAATAATACCAGGAGCCTTTATCTATATTACAACAGGGGGAACTATGAAAATTGCCGTAATTGGCGCAGGTGCTATGGGATCCATTTATGGAGGGAACCTCTCTAAAGAAAATGAGGTCTATCTAATCGATAACAATGAAGAGATTGTTAATAAGATTAATAAAGAGGGGCTTATCATTCAAAAAGATGGTGTTGATCAACGATTTACACCTAAGGCTACAACAAATAGCGAGGCTCTTCCCTCGATTGATCTGATCATTCTCTTTGTTAAATCTTTGTATTCCAGGGATGCCCTATGGAACAATAAGAATCTAATCGGAGAACATACTTGCGTTATGACTCTTCAAAATGGTTCTGGTCACGAGGATATCTTAAAAGAATTTGTTCCCTTGGATCGGATAATTATTGGAACTACTGAGGATAATGGAGCGGTCTTAGGTAAGGGGTGTGTTCGTCATGGAGGCAGGGGGAAGACTAACATCGGTATGTTAGGTGAAGATAGGAACGATATACTTCCTGTGGTTAAAAAAGCCTTCGATGATTGTGGGTTTAAGGTTGTCATCCATTCTAATATCAAACAGCTTATTTGGAATAAGCTTTTCACAAATTCTTCCTTAAGTGCTGTGACCGCTATATTACAAGTAGATATTGGGTTTATTGCAGATAATCCCTATGCCTTTGCTTTGACGAAATCTCTAATAAAAGAAGCCTGTGCTGTCGCTCAGGGAATGGGTCTAGAAGCGAAGGAAGAGGATATTATTGAAGAAGTAAGAAACACATCCTTAGAATCTCCTAAAGGATGCACCTCCATTAGAGCTGATATTCGTGATGGGAGAAAAACGGAAGTGGATACCATCAGCGGTGCTGTTGTGAGAGCTGCAGAAAAGCTCAACATACCCGTTCCCAATCATACCTTTGTCTTAAATATGATTCACGCACTCGAACAGAAATAACTTCATTCATTGGATATCTAACTAGTTAAAATAGATACAGATAAATCAATATTACAACTAATTTCATTACATATTACAAGGAGCTCAAAATGAAATTATCAATTAGGTCAAAGATATTAATACCAGCTCAAATTCTTGTGATTGTCGGTATAACTATTGTATCTTTATATACCTATTTTGAAGCTGCCTCTTCATTAAAGAAAGTTTCTTTTCAAGCACTAACCCAGATGGCTGGTGATACTTCGAACCTCATAGATAACTGGGTTGAAGAAAGAGTGCTCAATGTAGAAAGCTTTTCTCAGGAACCAACTTTTGTTCGTTATGTTCAAAACAATAATTCAGAAAGTGACAGACAATCAGCTGTGAAAAGAATCAAAGAACTTCAACAGGTATTTCCCTATTTTGACACTATTGGGGTTATTAATAAACAAGGGATCTCACAGGTTTATAGTTCAAAAGACAGCAAATCAAAGATTGATTTGAGTCATAGAGAATACTTTAAAAAAGCTATCTCTGGTAAAAAAAATATATCCGAGTCTTTTACTTCTTCTGTTACAGGAAATACGGTGTTTGCCATCGCTTCCCCAATTTCGATGGATGATGAAAATATCGGAGTCTTCTTTTGTACAGTAGAGTTTAGTAATATATCTCTCCATTTTACTGATTTGATTAAAATTGCCGAGAGGGGGTTCGGCTATGTAGTGAGTTCTAAGGGAACCGTTCTTGCTCAGCCCGGTAATGGTGTTGTATTGAACGAAGATATAACAGAGGAAGAATTCGGCAAAGTCGTGGTCAGAGATAAAACGGGTTATGTAGAACTTGCTTCACAAGGTATTAAGAAGGTCTTTGCTTTTGCTGAAGTACCAGCAACAGGTTGGATCATTGTCGCTGAAGTGGAGAACGATGATCTATTAGCCTCCATAATTACGATGCGTAACAGCACAACTTTAATTGGTCTTGTTTTAGTTGTCGCCATATTTCTGCTTCTATTTTTTAGCCTTCGTGGATTAATAAAATCCATAAAAACCGTTGCTACCCACACAGAAAGTTTATCAGAAGGGGAAGGCGATCTATCCTTACGGCTTGATATTAATACCTCAGATGAGATGGGTATGTTAGCCAATAGGTTCAATCTTTTTCTGGATTCCCTATCTAAAATCATCTACAACATTCAGGAAGGGACAAAATCTACAATTACGGTTAAAGATAATCTTGAACATAGTGTTGGTTTGACTGTTAAGGCTTTTGAAGCCATCTATAATCATGTGGATAGTATTGCCAGTCTTTCTTCTAATCTGGAAGGAGAGATGAAAGAATCTGTAAGCGAAATGAATCTTGTATCAAACAATATTTCCAGGTTGTCAGATCAAGTTGTTGAGCAAACTGCCGCTGTTGAGGAATCCACTGCTGCAGTCAATGAAATGGTTGCTTCTATTAAAAGTGTTGCTGTGATTACCCAGAAGAAAAAAGAAACTACTCATCTTCTCTTGCAAACAGCTCAAGAGGGAGATGAAAAACTCAAAGATACTTCAAAAGCTGTTACTATCGTCACAGGTCATATTGAACATGTCAATGAAATGGTCTCCATTATCAATAATATTGCGGACCAAACTAATCTGCTGGCGATGAACGCCGCCATTGAAGCGGCTCATGCTGGCGAGGCCGGTAGAGGCTTTGCTGTGGTCGCTGATGAGATTCGAAAATTAGCAGAAGAGTCCAGTAAAAGTGCTGCTAATATTGGTAGTATTATGTCCCAGATGGTTGAAGCCATTCAAAATGCGTCTCTGTCCAGCAGTATCTCTTCTGAAAAATTCTCAGAGATTTATAGTGAGATTCGAGATGTATCTCAGTCCTTCGAAGAAATCTATCAATCAGCAGAAGAGCTAAACCAGGGAGGTCATCAGATTATTCAAGCAATGACTATCCTGTCTGAAACCTCTATAAGTGTAAATACTACTTCAACAGATTCAAGACAACAACTGGATAATGCTGTATCAGGAATAAAGAGTATTGCTGAAGTCTCCTCTAAAGTTAGAGAGGAGGTAGAAGGTATTTCTTCAGATGTAGATAATATATCTCATTCGATAGATCAGGTTAGTGAACAAATTGATAAAATTAATGACACTGCTAATAATCTTGAGAATGAAGTAGGCCGATTCATCCTATAGATATAAAAAGCAGGACTCTTTAACAATTGTATTTACAATATGTCTAATTCGTTTTAGTTTCCATGGTAAGCAATGTTTGAGGATACTGTTTATGCTAGAAATCAAGAACCTATCAGTCAAAAGAGGAGACCATCCTTTATTTATCAATTTGAGCTGCGAAGCCCTTCCTGGGGATGTCGTGGCTTTATCCGGTTCTAATGGTTGTGGCAAGACCTCCTTATTCCTTTGTATAGCCGGCAGTCTTCCTTATGAGGAAGGAAGGATAAATATTGTTGAAGATAGGGTTAGCTTTGTGCCGGATAATGGAGGAACCATTCCTTTGTTATCCGTGGTTGAACAACTTAGTCTTCAGTGTTTGCTTTCAGGCTTAACAAAGGAAGAGACCCGGAGAAGAGTCGATCAGGTGATTCAGGTTCTGGAATTGGATCCCCACAGGGACAAAAGGGGGGCTGAATTATCCTTGGGCTTAAAGAAGCGTTTAGGTATCGCCTTGGGTATCATTCGTGATGCTGATGTTTTTCTCTTTGATGAACCCTTTAGCGGACTAGATTATCTCTCGGTTCAAGTCTTTTATGGAATCTTGCAAGCTCTTAAAGAGAAGGGCAAGATTGCTGTTGTATCCTCCCATTCCCTGACTTTAGAAGAGGATCTTTTCAACCGTCGATGGGTTGTGCGTGATAATAGGATTATTCAAAATCCTGATGAGGAACCAAGCTCTCCAGGGCGCCTCTCAAGTCTAGCGGATTTGACATGGTTAGATTAACTTCTCTTGTTAACATTTCCCGGGCTCTCCATTATCGCAGCATTCATAGAGATAATAGTGAGTCACCCTTCGCTGTTGTAGGAATCTTTCTTCTGTTTATTCTGGTGGTTCGGACGGGTTCTGATCTATTGATGGTTAAAGGGATGTCTACAGGTACGGCTAGTATTGATTACCTGCAAATCAGTAATGGCCTATTAACATATATTGTTTTATGGGGGTTATTTAGTGGGACCCTTCATCTGTTACGCCTTTTACAAAGCATTCCTGAAGATGCCTTTGTTCACTTCACTAGCCAAGGCCTGGGTTTCCGGAAGGTCTATAAAAGGCAAATCTTACTACGTTATCCTGTTCATTCTATTTGTGTACTTCTTATTCTAAGCGTTCCTTTTCTGGTTCCTTCCGGGGATATCCTTTATGGTACATTGTTCAGCCTTTTGATTATAGGCTTTATGATTCTTGCCATTCTTGTGATTGCCAGACTTCCGAAGAACTTAATCCCCAGGTCTGTTGATATTGAGCATCTGCAGATATTTTTTTTATTATTGCTCGTTGGTTTAAACCCGGATGTTGGCAATGTCCATAACAAAGTTGTTCTTCTGTGTCAGGGCAAGTTTATATCTTTTGGTTGGGCGGCACCTTTATTGGCCGTGCCAGTATTTATCTTATTAGTGACAATGTGCTTAATATTTATGTCTCTACTTAATAGAGGGAAAGGGGTACGTACATATAGTCCTCAGTGGCCTGTTTTAGTACGTTGGTACCTTCGTATCACTGGTAAAATCTGGTTCCTAATGTATCTATTCGGTATCCCTTTTATTCTCTCAGATTATGTTGATGTGTTTTTGAAGAAAATGATAACCATAATAGCACTGGTTTTATCCTTCTTAAGTTTTATGATATTCAGAGGGTTAGCCAGTGGTGAAATCTATAAGCTCTGGCATCGAGTCTCTTTTGACTCTAAACATAAAAACCTCTGGATTCCTGTGATTGTGATGGCTATTATCTTAGGGATTGTCCCCACTGTATTATACCGGTATACCCTTTCTTGATCTGAAGTACAGGTATGAGTACAGAAAAGCTAAGGATGGCCCCATACATTACCTGGTTAAAGGAGTCCAAGATCTCTTGCTCTGAGAGCCGCTTGGGTTCTATCTCTCAAATTCATTTTTCTTAGTATTGAACTGACCCTGTTTTTTATGGTTCCTTCAGTCAAATAAAGATGATCTGCGATTTCTTTGTTGGTATAACCAATGGCTATAAGCTCGAGTACCTCTTTATCCCTTCTGGATAATGATCCTATCATTTCACTTGTTATCGTCTCATGTTCGTATTTACGCTGGGTCTCAATGAGAGTTTCCAAAAGTTTGTCTTTTTGTTTCATGATCCGCATCAAATACCAATACAATTCAGCAAATAGTGTAAAAGCTATGAGTCCCGGTAGTTCTTTGATGACATCAAATCCGCTGTCCCCTATTTGGAGGGACTCCATTATTAGGGGAAGAAGAGCGAATGTATAAATAGTAAGGTAGGCAATCAAAGAAAAGTGTTTTGGTAATCTAGCACAAATCATGATGAGAATCAAAAACAGAAAACTCAGGCCTCCTGGATTGTCCAGAAAAAGAATTCCTGCGGCTATAAGAGCCGCGTTTACTAAAGATAGTAGCAGGATACTTACAGGTGGCCAAGATGTTTTACCTACAGGTAAGAGAATGGCATATACCACTAGGATAATAGCCCAACTCCACAAGGAATTGGTTCCCTCAATCAAAAGATGAAGGAACACAAAAAAGATTGTAAAATACAAAGCTATTCTTATGAGAGAAAATACCCTTTGGAATTCTTTTGTTCTCATTCGGATTTCTCCTTTAGGGATATGGAATATAATAACTTGCCTATTCTGCCCAGCATTATTCCTGAGATTATAGCAGAGCTTGTGAAAAAAGGTACTATGAATGCCACAGAATGCAAGTCCTCAGGGGAAATGGCTAGTTTGACGCCATAGAGGAACTTCAGGGTAAAAATGGCAGGGAAGAGAAGAAGAAAGACCGGACTACCTGCTACTATCCATTTTCCCGTTTCTTTATTATATCCTGTTAGCTTCTGTGCCAGAAAAGACCAACCGATTAATCCTCCAATTAAGAAGCAAAGCGTCCATAGTAATAAAACGACAGGATGATCAGAGGCTGATTTAAGCATTGTTGAAAAACTTAGATACATAAAAAGGACTGCCAATATCATAAGCCTTTTTTTATTTACAAATTGTTCCTGTAAATTCTTTACACCTACCATAATCCCATAAGCTAATCCTGCCCAGGCCCATATAGGAGCTCCTTTAATAATTTCTAATAACATGTTAACTCTCCCTATTGTTTCGTGATTAGCCAAGTATAGGGTTCTGGTTTTTCAATAGGGAGGTGTCAAAAGTCACATTCTAGTAACATATTAGTCATGTTTTATGTGGTGATAATAGAATGCCGCCCTAGTTTGTCTATAAAAACAGGGCGACATAGTAATTAGTTAGATAAGGCTTCTATTTTATGTAAGGTATTTCTTTGTTTGATGTATAATACGGTTCCTACCAGGAAGGCCAGAAAGAATCCCAGTGGTTGTGCTGCAAACACACCATTTACCCCCATAATATGAGGTAATATCAACACTAATGGAATCATAAAAAGCCCTTGTTGTCCTGTGGCTAATATCAAAGCATACTTCCCATTCCCCAATGCCTGGAATATTCCACCATACATAATAACCAGTCCGATAGGGACAAGAGTGACAGCCATCATTCTTATGGATGTGATTCCCAGACGAACCACTTCCTGATTCTGTGGAGAGAAGATCTCCATTATGGTACGGGCAAAGAAGAAGCTGGTTACACCTGCCACTAATCCTACTATGGTTGCGGTGAGAAATACGAGACGAATCACACCATGAACTCTAGTATATTGTTTGGCGCCATAATTGTATCCTGTTAATGGTTGCGCCCCTTGAGCCAAGCCCATTAAGGCCATCATTACAATACTAAAAAGTCTTAAGGATATACTAACTGCTGCTATGGCCGAGTCTCCAAAGAGCCCTGCCATGTTGTTAACACTGGCAAAGGAGATACTTCCTAGAAATTGTCTCGCTAGAGTTGGTGTCCCAAGTACCATGATTTGCGAATAGGATTCTTTTGTTGGGTGAAAATTGGATAAAGTAAAAGGATGAAGTTCTCCTTTTTTCCTTAGATAATAACTGGCCAGGAATAGGGAAGCCATTGCCTGAGACAGAATCGTAGCTACTGCTGCTCCTGTGATTCCCATATTAAGGACAAAAATAAAGATGGGATCCAGAATAATATTTAATACAGCTCCTATGATTTGTCCCATACTACTGTGCAGGGAAGCCCCTTCTGAACGAAGGATATTGTTAATACACATGTTAAATACTTGGAATATCGATCCACCCACAATAATACGTCCATAGAGAGACGCAACATCCATAATGGCGGGAGAAGCTCCAAATAGTCCAAGAAGAGGGCGAATAAAGATAGCTCCCAAGATAGCGAAAACTAATCCTACACCAATGGCTGTATACACAGCTGTTGCGGCGGTTTGTTCTGCTTTTTTATGCTCCTGTTCTCCCAGGCGACGGCTTATAACACTGGCCGCACCTATTCCCAGAGTTAATCCAATTGATCCTATTAATTGGAATATAGGAAAAACGATTCCTGTAGCAGCGACTGCGGCTGTATCCCTCATAAGACTTACAAAAAAGGTATCCACAACATTATATATTGCCATGACTAGCATTCCTATGATGGCCGGGGTGGATAGTTTGAAAAGGGCAGATCCAATGGCACCACTTGCCATCATTTCCATACGCTTATTGTTGTTTTGAGACGGCATATAGTCCTCCATTTACAATTTGATCTAAAACAAAGTTGATGTTTTCATCTCTTTGATCTGGAAATTGGAATAGTAATCTGGAAATGCTAGAAATCGTTGATATAGTCAATCTATTGAGCTGATCTTCTATACCTTTTCCTTTTAGTACTCCTTGCCAAACAGGAATAAAGGAAGTTACGAGCCATTCCCAGGCCTGAGGGCTGTGAGGGTAAGGGGGATTCGATACGGTGTGTTTACAATCTATAGACTTCTTCCGTTGGGCATGTCGCTGGCCGACTTTTTCTATGAGATTGTAGATTTCTGTAACGATAAGCTTAAGATCTGAGCCTTCTGGACTCTTAGTGTTATTTAAGCCTTCTTGAATTATCTTGATTGTATTAGACCATTCTCTTTGGAATACAACCTTGATCATCTCATCTTTTGTGGGATAGTAGTTATATATAGTTCCTACTGCCACACCAACACGGGCTGCTAGAGCACGGATGCTAATCTCTTTTCCCTCATCACAAACCATTTTTTCGAGTTCTTCTTCCAGTCTTTCGGAGATGTTTTTTATTATCTTTGGCATGTTTATATTAATATGAACATTGTTCATATAAGTCAAGTAGAATCGTAAATGATCGGACTACTTTGATTATTAACCCTTCTTTTTGTAAATAAAAGTTTTAATTGAGGATGCTACTTTTTCCGGTTGTTCTATCGCTGAAAAATGTCCGCAATGATCAATAATTGTTGATTCTATATTGTTAAAATTATTTTCTACAAAACCTTCCCTATAGGCCTCTATATCGACGGCTTCGTCCCTACCTCTCAAGTATAGAACGGGACTGGAAATGATGATTTCTGCTTGCCCTTTGTTGTCCTTTTCATCATTCATAAAATTCCTGTATAAATTAAAGCCTGCTGTTAATGCTCTTTTCCTTGAATAGGCAGAGGCAAAGCTTGTCTTAAGGTCATCATCAATCTTATGGCCATTGCCTACTAATAAATCATAGAAATAGGAAAAGTACTGTTGTTCCTTGCCATGGATTAAAACTTCGGGTAATTCAGGAATTAGATGGAATTTGAAATGCCATATATATGGATTCATTTTAACAGTATCCCATGGTTTTACACCAGGAATGGCAACATTCATTATAACGGCTTTGGACACTTTGTTTGGAAAATTCTTTAGGAAGGAATAAACAATTTGACCTCCTATATCTCCTCCTACTAGAGTAACTTTATCAACTTGAATTTCATTTAGTAATTCATTTATATACTTGGCAATATTCCCCTTGCTATAGGAATCAAGGGGTTCTTCTGAATCACCGATTCCAGGTAAATCAAGGGCAATAACATGAAAATCACTGGATAGGATATTCATTACCTTTTCAAATTCTCTCCAGTTTGTGGGCCAGCCATGGATAAACAGTATGGTGTTTTTAGATTTCGGTCCTACTTCAACAATGTGAATAGGGACTCTCATAACCTTTATTATTCTGTGGTTGAATTGAGATTCCTGATCCTTTTTATGAAATGGCATATCATTTCTCCTTAACTATATTGAATTAATTCTATTTTAGACATAAATTACGTCACAATATGGCATGGTTTACAAAAAAAGGGACTTGAAATGTCTAAAATGCGAAGGTTGATTGATATTTGGTTATACATTAACCGTGTGAAAAGGTTCACTGCTCAAGAGATAGGGGTAAAATTCAATATAAGTCTTCGTACTGTACAACGGGATTTATTAGAACTAACAGAAATGGGGGTTCCTTTTTACTCCGAAGTGGGTAGAAATGGTGGTTATGTAATGCTTAATAATGAAGTATTGCCTCCCATATCATTTACTGAAGAAGAAACGGCTTCGATTATTTTAACTTATGAGTCTCTAAAACAATATCAAGATATTCCATATAAAATAGAGATTGATTCTGTTATACGCAAACTTCTTGGTCAAGTTTCAGAGCCATTACAGAAAAAACTTCTTAGTTTAAAAGATTATGTATTGATGAAAATCCCTAATAGAAAGGAAGAAAATCCTTTTCTAAGAGAGATTTTTCAAGCTGCTATAATAAAACAGCAAATACTATTTTCCTATGATTCTCTAAGAGAGCAAAAAGACAAAACAGCAGTTCCTCTCGGAATATATTCAGAAAACGGTTATTGGTACTTCCCTGCATATGACTTACTCTACGAACGTATAAGCCTCTTTCGTGTTGACAGAGTAAAATCTATAAAGGGAGGTGAAAGTATTGATATAAACCTTCCAACAATTGTCGAATGGATGAACTTAAAGAAGCAGAACGTTGACGAGAATACATGTACCTTGGTTTTACAAATTAGTAGAAGAGCTACGAGAGATTTTTCAAATTCCTTTTTTGATTTTTCAAAGATTACCTGGAATGAAAATGGTACGGGTATATTATTACAGGAAATATCGGAAAATGAGTTTCAATATATAGCATCATTAATTGCAACATTTGGTTCGGAAGCAAAGATATTAGCTCCTCAAAAATTAAAAGACATACTTATCCTAAAATTAAAGAAAACAATTTCTCTTTATTGAAACTAGTGAACTGATTTGGTTCTTCAGTAAGGTCCTCAATAAATATACTGACAGATTAGTCAGATTAGTGGTATTCTCTTATCATGAATATAAATAGTGATAAAAAAAACTTTAAAGGATTTATTCCTATTCCCTCTTTTTTTGCCATAGCTCCACAAAATAGACAAGAATCAAAACCAATAAGTATCATACCTTCCTATCCCTTGGAATGTTATATCCCTGGGTCAAAAATAGAAGGAGATAGTCTATACCATTTTGATTTCCAGACCCTAAAGACAGAGGTTGTTCTTTTCAAAGTTCATGGTTGGGATATAGAAATAGGGACTGTTGTTGCCTTTGAAGAAGGGAACCTCCATATATTATGTATTGAAAAAAATAGTAAGCATAGTGTTATATCCTCTCTGAAGTCTTTAGAATGGATAGCACCAGTTACCTTTGATAGATCCCTAGCAGAAGATAAAGAACCATTACTAACAACTTTCGATGTCCTTAATTGGTTGGGAGCCTGTGTATTAAAGGGGAAAATCGAAGGTTCCTCTGTATCTTTGGATATTCTAAATCTTAGTCTTTCCAAAGCCCGCATGAAAGATGAGGGGCAAATCTTATCTCTCATAGCCTCACCTTTAAAAAGGAGAAGACCAGAAAAAACGATTAATGGCTTATCGTCAACAATCTTTGATAGAAGTACAGCTCTAGGAGCTTCTCTTAGCTGGCGTTTAGATCATCATATGATAGATCGCCACTATAATATCTATAACATCATGGCGAAAGGGTATATTCGCTCCTATAAAGAGACATTACCAGAACAAATTGATTTGGCTTTTCTAAATGATCTAGATACTAAGGCATTACTTGCCTTTTACCAAAAGGGGGAATGGCCTGTCACGAAGCTTGAACTTGAAGTGAGTGATTCCGCTTGGGCTGCGCATCTAGAGGGATGCATCCCTTTCGCGTGTAATTATGAATATTATGGGACGGTTAAGGATTGTGAGGAAGGGGTTATTGTGTGGAGTTCAGAAGAGCAGGAGAGAGTCCGTAAGCCAGATTATCCAATATTAAGTTCTCTTCTGTTCAACATATTAAAAAAAGGAGAATACCCCCTCGATGATGAAGATGAGTTCATCATGTATTTAAAAGAGGCTGTTAAAATGGGGGATGCCCCTTCTATGATACGCTTAGGTAGGTGCTATCAGCTAGGCTGGTGTGTAGATCAGGATAATTTGAAGGCTTTAGACCTATATGAGCAGGCCTATAATATAGATCAATCGATTACGAGCCTAAGGGGAATGCTCCAGGTGGATTTCCAAAATCATTTTAGGCATTTCACTGATCATCAAATTAGGGAATGGTTATCTGATATAGAACAATATAAACCTAAGGAAGAAACCGTTCCCCCAGAAGATTATTGGGATTCCGAGGCCAATGCTTTACAGGAGTTAAAGCTACTCAAAGGACAATTTCTTCTAGAAGGTTATGGATTGGAAAAAGATTTATCCGAAGCTAATCGTATCTTCTATGAAATGAAGTATCTAGGGATTGGAGATGGTAATATCTTTAAAAAATTATCAGAAAAATACTTAGTGACCTTTGAAATAAACGATGTAAGTTCCTTTGAAAATGATATGCGATCAAAGGTCCTGGACCTATATTATGCAAAGGAAATCTTAGATGACAGATTCAAAGTACCTCCTGCTTATTTAAACTATATTGCTAATGTTAAAGAGATTTATAAAAAAGGCTGGCTTTATGTCTCCGGTTCTACTGAGGCTATCTCCAACACTCAAGGTTGTTTTAAGTTTCATAATTGTCAAATAGGCTCTGTAGATATTATCATGATTAATGTTGGGTGGTGGTCAGACAAACATGATTACTGGTTAAGCTGTGATACAAAATATTCTTTTGGTAAAGTCTTTGATTGTTATGATATCAATGTGTCAGAACTGAATGAAGGCAGTGCTGATGAATTGTGGGATTCTTGGGAAGATTTTTTGATGAAATTGTAAAAAGAAGGTAAGGTAAATGAAGAAAAAAGTAATGTATTGGTTTTTTTTAATGTGCTTAGTATCCGCATATGGGGAAGACCCTGTTATAGGAGATAGTATTGGTGAGTATGTTGAGACTCACATTACAAATTATAATAACCATCAAGTTATTATGAATCCCCTTGGATGGAATGACATTGAAATTTATGGTTTCATAGATCCAAGTAGAGCATCAGCCACCATGTTGCAGTTTCACCAAAAGGGCAAAGTAGGATTTCCCTTTGGATTTATTGTAGGTGAATCACCAAATGCTTATTGTTTATTAGACACTAATGGTGACGGAATATTAGATAGAAAATCTGTAAATCTAATACCTCCTTTCTGGGGTGTTCATCCAAAAACTATCACTAAAGTAGATGATGCTTTCTTTGAAACTCTAAATTATCTGTACATAAGCTTTCAAAACGAGGATGGTCCAAAAGGTATGAATAGCAAAATGAATGATTTTATGTTTGCTATAACAAATGCTTCACAGAATTTAGATACTCCCAATCGTGATCTTTATTATGCATTACATTCCTATCTGAATTATGTTCAAAAGTATCCTGATGTTGGTTTAGAATCTATTAAGTTTTTAGAGTTTACTTTTAAGGAAAGATTTGGAGGAACTCATGCCGTTATCGAGTTGTTTCACGTTGAATCACTAATAAATATAGGAAGAAGAAAAGAAGCATACTCATTACTAAATGATACAAACTACAAAGATTTCAAACCCCTTATTGTTTACAGTTATAAACTTGAGGAGGATCCTCAAGTAAAAGAGGAAAAACGGAAACAGCTATTAGAACTATATAGTGAGCATTGGATGGTCAAAAAAATATTGGGTATTTAGATCATTATCTTGTTCTGTCTCTGAAAAGGATTCCATCTTAGCAGCACTTGCTAGTACAGCAACCATATAGGCAAAAATATCGTATCCTAAATCTGTTTTAACCTCTTTTAATCTTTCTTCCATTCCATTATCAGCGATAAGATTTATGGAATTGTCTAAAATAGAATCAACGAATTTTTCATAATCACTATCTTTGTATTCCTTCTGAGCAGAATACAAACCTCTGAGTATCATTGCGAGGGACGTGCCTGTTTCTGTTTGGAATTGAGCATTTTCTTCACTCCTTTGAAGACCCGTAAATGAAGATTATACACCCACTACTTAGGCCGTTAATCACAAAGCATAAGAGAGTGTGTCTCTATTGGCAGTACTCAGAATAGGCACTCACAGCTGTACATCATAGAAACCCACACCTGTGTATCATAAACACCCACACCTGTGCATTGTAAGCACCCACACTTGTAGGTGAGCTCCTATGTCATGCTAGAAGAGACTCGACCACAGCTCTAAGGGAGGCATAGTTAAAGAGTCACTTTCCCTAACCCAGATTCCAGATATCGCTGTGTCGTACCATTTCTCTTCTCATAGGGACTTCGATAAAAGCCTCTTATCGACAAATGATCCAACCATAGGCTTTCTTCATAATAACTATATCTACTAAGAAGTGTATTGATACTATTAGGCCAATCATAAGAGTCTATTACTTCATCAAGATCTTGATTTTCTCTATCTATCATGACAACTGGTGACGTTAGAATTCTAAAAGAATAGGTTCGCCATTGAATACGAAGGGCATTTTGAACTGTGAAAGATGTGAGCTTTACACAGAAAACTTTACAGGCTCACCTCTTCATTCAAAAGGATATTTTTTGTTTCTTGCCATAGGATGTATTAATTCTTGTGAAATCAATGTAAGTACTGACCCTTTATCGAGGAAGAAATCTATCTATATCTAAGCCTCTATCCAGAATCAAATGTCCTGTATCTCTTAATACTTTAATCTCCGTATTGAGTTGAAGTTGTTTTAGTCTGTCTACACTTTTTTCTGTGTTTAATAGGACGTCGTGATCCCCTGCTGCATAGTAGATTGGCATGGTAAGCGCTTGTAATTCTTCATCTGTAAAGACGGGAACTGGTTCTGTAAGAGGTCGAAAGTGTTTTTGTAACAACTTTTGGAAGGATTTTGCTTCCTTTGGCATAGGTACTTTGTGACTTATAAGACTATTAATCTTATCCATCCCTTTATTTCCCTGTAAGGAATACCAAAAAAATTTAAGGATGAAATCTGATCTCTGAGGGGCTAGGCCACTTGGTGCTATTAGAGCTAATGCTTTCACTCGTTGAGGATATATTGTGGCAAATCTAAGAGCAAACCATCCACCTAAACTCATGCCTACAAAAGAAGCTTGATCTAATTGTAAAGCATCCATAACTCCCTCTAGCCATAATTCTGGTTCCTTTGATTTTAATATAGGACGTTGTGCTTCTGTAAATCCCGGTTCACCTGGTAGATCCACAGCTAGGACTCTTCTTGTTTTTCCCCATAAAGGAATATCATTCAGCCAACTTAGGCTTGTAGACATAGAACCATGAAGGAGAAGGGTAGGTATTCCATTTGGATTTCCCCATTCTAATATAGTTGTAGCACCTAAAGGAGTCTCAACTGTGAATTGCTTTAGAGAATCCTTCCATTCTTCTAAGTGAAATCTGTACAGATTATGTAAATCTTTTTTACCTTTATTAGTTTTCCAAACATTGATGGGCATATGATACTCTCCTTAGTCCTGATTTAAGGACATGTTTTTAAACATATTCATGATTTGAATCATGAAGTCACAATCTCCTGTAAAGCTATACCGTGCTGTCTGAGCAGATTCCTGATAGGAAAAATTAAAATCGACATGTCCCCGTGTAGGATCAGGTTCTGCTAAAGCTGCCATGATACTATTGGATATGCTAGAAGCCTTATATAACGAATATCCTTTGTAAGTGACATGAGTTGTTACCTCCATAGATGGTTCTTCTCTTTCCTCCTCCAACTCATTGGGCATGGTGCTTAGTTCTTGGTGGGCAAACTGAGCTAGAGAGTTAGGAGATACCATCCAGTTCCTTCCTATCTTCGTTCCCTGGATTTTTCCTTCTCTGATAAATCGTTGTACTGTCTTTTTATGAAGCTTTAATATGGTAGATATTTCATCTACACTATACCATTCTTGATTCATTGTTATTCCTTATTGAGGTTATGATTGCTTATAAATTGGGGTTTGTCAAATTTATTAGGTAATAATAAGTAATAAAAAGAAATTTGTGTAGTTTGACTGTATTTGTTATTTTTTAAGACCTGCGTCCTTGATACGCCTATATTCTCTACTCATACTTGATTGTAAGGTCCACCTGGATCTAGCAGATAAATATAAATATCCCTATTAGCAAATTTTTTCGAAAACAAAGATTTAATGACAATGGCCCCTTTTGTTAGACCCTAATAAATATACTGATAAATGTAGTTTTATTGAGCTGATTTGCTGTATCTTAGTAAGTATGTAATATTTAATCTAAGCTAGGGGAGTTATTATTATGAAGACTAATTTACGTGTAATTGTTATTTCTTTGTTTTTAGTATTCGGCATCATTTCTTGCAAATCTGTGACAGATACAAACAAGGATATTGTAGATCAGGCAGCACAGAATGTGATGGCAAAGTACAAAGTTCCAGGTATGGCATTGGCCATTATTGAGAATAACGAGATTAGTTATGTGGGGACTTATGGGCTGGCAACGCCTACAAATATGGTGACCAAAGAGACTATATTTAATGTAGCTTCTCTGACGAAACCATTATTTGCCTTGTCCTATTTGCATCTTGTACAGGATGGTATGGCAGATCTGGATGAACCACTAATGAAGTATTGGATAGATCCTGATGTAAAGGATGATCCTCGATTGGAAAAATTAACAGCTCGTTTAGTATTAAGTCATCAAAGCGGATTTCCCAATTGGCGTGGATCCAATAAATTACGGTTTTTATTCACTCCTGGAGATAGACATGAGTATTCTGGTGAAGGATACCAATATCTCCGTATGGCTATGGAAAATAAAACAGGACTAACCTATACAGAACTAATGAATCAAAATGTTTTTGCTCCCCTGGGAATGAATCACACAATCTTAGGATGGTCTGACGAAATATCTGAAAATCTAGCTAATGGCTTTGATGAGGAAGGAGAATTGATCAGCAGTGAACATCTTAAAAATCGTGTACCTAATGCTGCTGCCAGTACCTTCACCACAATTGAAGATTATGCTCGATTTGCCGCATGGGTAAGTGACGGTGCCTCCTTAACTCCAGAAGTATTCAAGGAAATGTCAACTTTACAATCGGTACATCCTAATCCCATAGAGTTTTACGGACTTGGATGGCGATTAACACAAATGTCCGAGAGTAGAACCATTCTGGAACATGATGGAAGAGAACCGGGAGTCAGAACCTTAATTATGGTTGATCCTGTAAAGGATAGAGCTTTTGTTCTGCTGACAAATAGTTCTAATGGAGAATTGGTTGTCCCTTCTATGGTCAAAGCCATTTGGCCTGATGGGGGAGATGTTTTGGCTCAACGGGACGAAGATATCTGGGTTTACTTAGCTGGCATACCTGAACCAGCGGTACAGGGAATGTTAGGTTTTATCTCTCAATCCCCTTCTTTTGTTATGAAGTTGCTTTACGCTGCAAAAGCAGGAATTGTTGATCCTGGCTCTATTAGTTCTGAAGAAAATCAGGAATTGGATCAATTAATAGAAGATCTGGTATATGGGAACTTTGTTGGTGACATAAGTGCTGAGCAGGTTAATGAAGTGTTTCTACAACTAGGTTCTCCTACTGAGCAAGGTTTTCATTTTTACAATCTCATGACAGTTGATCAAGTTCATCAATGGATGGAAAGTATGAGAGCTCTTAATTAGTAGATAATGACCTTAGGTAATTATATATTATCTAAGGTCATTTAAAAAATATTGGAGCAGGGTTACTTTCAGAACGCTTATAATCTGGCATAACACCCTCGGGATATAGGAACTAATAATGACAATTCTTGATGATGCTAATAGTCCAATAGATCAGTTAGTTCTGTTATCTTCTCATGTGCTTCTTTTGAGATCTTCGTTTTATCAAGCCATTCTCTTGTATATTTAAGAGACCAACCTGTTGGTATTTTTTGAGAGAGAAGGGCTCTTAATTCTGATTCAAAAGCTTCTATGGAAATACCAGCACCTGTGTATATACAAGCCTTCAAATAGAGATACAAAAGGCGCATACCCTCTTCCTGATCTTCTAATATTTGATCTTCAAACTCATGGATATACTGGACACCCTCTTCAAAGCATTCTTCAAGCATGTATAGTTCTATAGTATCCAAATGCATTCCCATGTTGTAGGGATCCTTTGTCGCCGCTAATTGCAGATATGTCCATACCTTATCAATATCTTTCATTTTATGATAAATGTTAGCAATGAAAGTATAGGCTTCACTAGAGTCAGGATCGATTTCAATTACCCTTTCCATATCCCTTAATGCTTTTTGATCTTCTCCTATTTGTTTATAGAGAATAGCGCGATTTGTTAAGGTTGTTTCTGATTCTTCCATCTTTATGGCTTTAGACATCGCTTCAAGGGATTCCTTTGTATACCCTAAACAACCACAAATGGCTCCTTTAAGCACGTAAAATCTTAGACTATCGTCTTCAAGATCAATAGCTCTATTGATGAAATCCAGAGCTATATTAAAATATCCCTCATTGTAATAGGATTCGGCCTTATCTGCTAATCGATTAGCTTCCCCCTGAAAGAGCTCCCAATCTACTTCATCTTCTGTCCTAAAGTAAGCGTCTCTTTTATAAGTTAATGGACTATTAGGGAAAGAAGGTTCCACCTCAATCCATATCGTATCAGGAACAAATCTGAAAAGCCAAAACATTTCTGTCAAATCAGGAGTATCTGATTGATAGATATCAAAGCAAAATGACTCTTCCTCTGCATCTACAAGCATAGCCAGGAAGAACATATACTCTCTGAGAACGAGAGATGTATTGGCTTCTGTAAAGCTCGTTTTCTGGAAAGTCACTTTTGATAACTTGATATTCAGTAATCGATTAAGAAGAATTTCATACCATCCGTCAGGATAGATACCTAATGCTTGGTTTAACTCGGCTTTGATACGATTGATTTCTGTATCAAGAATGGTTATCAGTTCTGATTCCTCTGAGGTTTCTTTAACTTTATCAATGAAGGAATTCATATCCAAATGGTTCTTGATAATAGAACCCATATAATCAACAAGCACTTTACTTTCATAGTCTTTTAAGTATTCAAAAGTAATAATATTGTCCAGTAGATTATATCTTTCTTGTTCATTTACAAATATCTTAGTATCAATAGGAGTTAATAAGCCTTTAGAATAATCTGCCCAATTTACTTCTGTTTTCTGTAAACGAGTCGCGACAAGATTGTCATATCGTTTCTTAATGAATGTTGATGTTTGCTGATTTTGTTTAATGCTTTTAATCGCATGGTTGATTTTATGTTCTTCCCCTGATTCGAGGTATTCACAAATTAAAGAAAGATTATCATTAGCGAGATCTGGCAGTTCAAGGTTCTCTTTAAACAAAGGAATGTTATGTTCTGGAAAGGCAGGAATAGATTGTGCGATTAGAGAATCTTTTTTATATCTTATCCAGATTTTTTTGATTTTACCATCTAATGCATAATAAAGGCATTTGAAAGGATCCTCCCATCCATAGGGAAGTCTATCAATCTTTGTAGTCGGAGTTGTCCTATAATCGATTCCCCTTAGACTAAGACCTAGCTCCTCACCTTTTGATTGATAATTTAAGGTGAGTTCAAAGTCTGTATATTCGGGCAACTTTGAACCTGGAAATGGTAAGGGGATAATATCTGATCTTATGTATTCTAGAAGATCTTTAACTCCCATACCTTTGACCGTTGGTAATTGGCTTCTTTTTAGCGTTCTATGGACTAATGTGTTAGGTGGAAATAGTTGATAAGCCCAATCAAATTCGTCCCTAAGCTGTGTGTCTATAATGTCTCTAATAGGGCTTAGATAATTTCTATTCCCTTGGTCATCTATATAATAATATCCTCCACCAGAAGAACCATTGTCCATAACATAGACATAAGCATGATAAAGTACCTCGGGCTTTAGAATGTTATCTGTGGCTTCTTGAACCTTTTTATAAGTATCCTTTAGTCGTTCATTGTTATCAATGAAATGTTGGGCTGTATCAATAAGTTTTTGATGAGAAGGGGATTTATATTCTAGGTTCGTCGCTTTATAAGTGAAGCAATTCAGTAATATAGCCTTATCCCAAACAGCTTGACTGAAATCACTTTCATTCAAGTAGCAATCCAGAAAAAGGCTATTGGTGAAATCACAATGAGAACAATTTGTATGTTCCATATTGATTGAATCAAGAGTTGTTCCCTTAAAGGAAGCTCCAGATAGGTTCGCTCCATCAAAATCTACTTTATAAAAATAAACATTATCAAATACTTCACCACGTAGATCCATATTTCTAAAGGATAATTGATTACCCTCTAATCCTTTACTTTTTACATACATTAGGTGTTCTATTAACTTTTTTTGTATATCTTCCATTTTTGGTTACCTTTTATTTCCTTTATTAACAACAATATATAGCAATAATTCATTTTTAAAAACAAAATACTGACTTTTTAGTTAGTTATAAAAATTGGTAATAACTGAGCTGTAAACCTTAGGAAGGGAAAACTGATGCCCATTAAGTTAATAAAAATATATACTATTCTTAAATAACACTGGGGGGCAATGATGGCCCATCGAAACAAGTATATGTTTAATTATTTTATAGTTATGCTGGTCTTTACCTTTCTAGCATGGGGGATCATCGTTTTCTTACATTGGGATTTTAGTAAGCCACAGGCCTTATTATTAATGTGAATCCCATTAAAGATCTATATGTGATTGACTCATTCTTATGATTCTTCTTGCCATGGGTTTATTAAAAATTATTCCTTTTGAAAAAGATTTGTCTCTAGTTATACTGGTGGTACAATCGATAGGAAGAGCGAACCTGATAGATTAGAAATCTGTATTCCCTTACTAAATAAATTATAATTAACTTGCTTCAGGAAATCATACGCATTACTATTACTATATAGAATAGAACGTTGCTCTATTCATAAGGAGTTAGTATGCCAAAGATCAATCTTCACGTAGATGGTGCTGTCTTATTTATTGCTGGTTTAGTTATTTATATTCAATTGGGATTACCTATTTGGGCATTCTTCGTTTTCCTTTTAGTTCCAGATCTTTTTATGTTGGGTTATCTTATTAATAACAACTGGGGGGCAAGGGTGTATAATATTGGTCATTCCCTTGCCTGGCCTCTTGTCTGTGCCATCATAGGAATAGTCCTATCCAATCCACTCTGGTATGGAATCGCTTTGATTTGGACTAGTCATATTGGAATGGATCATGCTATGGGGTATGGGTTTAAATACAATGATGCCTTCAAGCATACCCATTTTTCAGAGGTGTAAATGGCTTATCGTAGAACAGATGCTCGTATTCAACATAGTGAAGAGATGCGCGAAAATATTCTAAAGGCAGCCCTTATCCTGATAAAGGAAAAGGGTCTCGCTGGTTTAACCATTCGTAAGACAATAGACAGGGCTTCTACATCAAATGGGAACTTTTATTTTTACTTCAAGGATAAAGAGGACCTAATAGATCAACTTATTAAAAGCGAAGTAGAGAAAGTTTTAGCTCCAGTGGATAGAATAGGACAATATTACCAGAAGAAGGAGCTATCTTCTGCTGTTATCTTAGCTTCAATGGTTTATACAGGAGTGAAGGTGGGGTTAGATTACAGTAGTCATTCAGGAATACTATTTCAGAAGGCCTTACGTAGTAGAACCTATTCTATTCTACGACCTATCATGATTGAGAGAACCCAGAAGGTGTTTGAAAGTATTCAGCTTCCTGATGGCTTGGATTCCTTATTAGGGGCTACCATGTGGCAAGGAAGTCTATTGGTAACTATAGAAGAATATGGCAATAAGGAATGTGATCATCATAAGGTTGCCCTTCATTGTGCCAGTTGGAATTTGAGGGCTCTGGGATGGGAGCAGAAGGATGCTCTTCAGGCTCTGGAGCAGGTTGTTAAGACACCAATAACAGAGTTATCATAGAAAAGAGAGATAAAATATGAGTGTACCCATAAAAGTATTGATCAAAGATATTATCGATTTGCTTCAAAAAAGAGCCATCCTCATTGGTGTGTTCTTTGTGTATAACTTCGCTTTGTTTTTTTACGGGAATGAACAGATAAGACACTATTTGATGGGCGATCTTGATCCTGATAACTTATTTGTTATCCAATCTCTGATTAGCATGTCCGTTGTGACATTATTGGGTTTTGTCTTAATGGGATATTTGATCCTTCACTTAATGGATGATAGGGAGCTGGATCCTATCAATCTAAAGAAATTAATCCTTACTATAAAACAGCTACCCAATATGATCATCACTCTATTGTTCACAATCATTCGTATGTTGCCTTTTTTATTATTACTTATCTTACTTCTCACTATTATTGTTATGATTTTAAGTTTGACTATGTATGGTAGTCGTTCGTTCTATATGATCATTACCAATCTTGGTTTCTTTCCTCTTTTTATGCTAGTTTTTGCTCGTTTTTCTCTGGTATTTTACACATCGATTACAACTAGATATAAATATTGGTCTAGTACACAAAAAGGTGTTGAACTGTTTAAACATAACAGGAAAAATGTCTATTTCCTAAGTGGTATTGTGCTTGTTGGTATGCTTATTCCTGCTTGTACCCCGTTCTTTGATAAGGCAGCTTTGCCTGGTGAGATATACAATAATACTAATTCTGCTCAGTATTTGTATATTATAAGTTCCCTGGCAGGAATCGTTTCTATTCTGGGTTCTGTAGTCATTATTAAAAGGAATATCCCTAAAGAAGATTTTATCTTAGAGTGATTCTTTTGAATCACCTGTCTGACAATAAATTAACCATATCCGTATCTGTATCTTCTGCGATCAGGATATCGTCTTTATATTCTTTATATGTATAGATATCATCATCTTTTTGTACCTCAAAGTAATGGACATCATTTATTCCTCTATAATATTCCAATCTTATAGATAATATTGAACTATAGATGGTGGCTTTGAGTGTTTCTAATCCATATTCTATATTACCATCATGTTCTTTTCTGATAATATTTATTTGTTTGCCAGCCCAATTTTTAAATATACGTACTTCTTCAGATGTGTAGATAGGATCTTTATGGACACCATTAATACTAAGTGGCTCCACTCCAAATATTCTCTCCAATTCCGTTTTTTCTGTATATGATTCATCAATATCTACCTCAACATCATGATCACTTAATTGAAATGCCTTTTCTCCTATATCCTTTTTGCCCTTTACAACAATTCGCTCATGTGGGTTAGAGCTAAAAGCATACTTACCAATGATTTGAGTACCACTAGGTATATATATGTTATTGATATGATTCTGGGAAAAAGCGCTTTCTCCAATTTCCTCAGGCCCAGTTTCAAACTCAACTGTTTGTAACTCACTTCTCAGAAAGGATTTTGGGCCTATTTTTTCTATATTATCAGGGATGTAAATACTGGTAATTTTTGTATCATTAAAGCTCGCCTCTGGAATTTCCTTAATATGAGAAGGTAGGGTTATACTGGACAAAGAGCTTCCTGCAAAGGTTGCTTGTCCTATTTTACTTAAGGATTCAGGCAGATTTATTTTTTCAAGGGCCGAACTTTCAAATACGCCTTGTCCAAGGCTCTGAAGGCCCTCTGGTAAAGATACATTTCTGACGTTCTTATTTTCATAGAAGCCAGGCCATTCTATTCCTACAACGGGTAAGCCTTTAATCGTACGGGGGACAACATAATTACTATCTATGGTACCCATTTCTGACATAATAATCTGATTATCTGAATTGATCTTATAGACTATGTTATTGTCCCTAATATCTATTGGATAGTTATAGCTAATGTCATTTATGACAAAAACAACTAATCCCTTTCCTACCTGGTGGGTATCAAATACACTAATATATTGATTGGGATTTTCCAGAGACTCTTGAGTGGCTCGTTCTGTAACAACAAAGGAGCCCTTGTGGTAAGAGAGGATATCATCTTTAAAAAACACACTATTAGCACTTAAGCTTATCCCATAGGGCTTTAGATCTTCTGGTTCACCATCATGAGGTTTGGGTTCGGTGTTAAAAAGGTTACAACTACTTACAATAAGACTTAGTGATATGAGCCTAACTAAGGACATAATCTTTTTTATATACATGTTTTATTCCTTTTCATTAATGTTAACTTTGTAAACTATATTGCATAAAGATTATTATTTCAATCAATTATTTAACCACTTGTCTATATCCCCCATAATCTTTTCCAGCTCTTCATATGATGAGGGCCCATGCTCCATTTGAGGATAGTAAATAAAGTCGAATAATTTAGAAAGGTGAGATTCTTCTACAAATCTTGTAGATTCTACAGGAGTCGACCAATCCAGCTCTCCATGTAAGAATAAAACAGGAATGTTTATCTCTTTTAAATATTCAATAGGTTCATATTTAAAATAGCTTTTCCAATGAATATAGGGACGACCAAGATAAAAAAGATTTGTAGCTTCTGGATCTGCTTCTATAAGCTTTACTAGTGTATCCACAGTTCTATACTGATCACGGAATTCCTTGGGCATAGGAACTGGAGAATCCCCAAGGATTTGAAATTCCTTTAGCTGGCTTAAACCACCACCACTCCAAATGACAAGTCTGTCAATGAGTTTTCTATTTTCAATATGGGCATAAATGTAGGGAAGAAGGGCTCCTCCTTCTGAAGTGCCCAGGAGGACAATATACTCATATTGCTTATCTTGTAAGAAGTTATCAATTTTAAGAGCATAACTTTGTCCCATATCTTCTACTGTATCTTGAGGCAAGAACCTATTCGCATCAGCATAGTCCCTACCTGGTTCATAAGTTAACTTTTCAGGTAGGAGGATATTATAGTTCTCTTTAAAAAAGGATGATAAAGGGTTCGCCAAAGTGGTTACTGACCATTTTTTATTCCCCTTCTGAATGCCTAATACAGAATGATAACCACTTCCATCTATGTAGATTATCAAGGATTGGGAATCTGGGTTATTCAGGAAGTAGGTATACCCATTGCTATCCTTGATATACTCTATTCCTTCATAGGGATTTGATGAATGACAAGAGAATAGTAGCAATAGAAATAATAGGGGAAATAATAACCTGATACCTGCCACTGGATTCATCTCCTTGCTAAACCTTCCAGGTTCTATCAGTCCTTTTATAATAGTATGGTTTTATTGAATCATAGAGAGAATTTCATCGCCTACCGTCTCAATTTTCTTCAAATCTTTGTTTTCAGAAGCTTTGATGATAATCTTCTTTGATTTAGGTATCTCTATATTCAGATACTTTTTACGGGCCTCTTCCAGGAGGTTCGTTGTTTTCTCATAAACATCTTTTTCCTCTCCTACATAGTCACGATGGCCTTTCTTATCAATGTTTAAACTAGATAGATCCGTTGATATATCAATGATAAAGTAGGTGTCTGGAATGGGCAACGATAATTTTCCATGTTCCAGTTCGATTATCCAATCCCTGATTTCATTATCCGCTTTTCCATATCTGATGCTTTGATAAATAATGCTGGATAAGGTATATCTATTGAAGAAAACATAATCATATTGGGTGTAGTCAATGTTTTTAAGCTTATTCCATCTATCCAGGGCATACCATAGGCTCATGGACTTAGGGTCGACATCATTGGCATTGATATCTCCCTTACCGGATAATAGATAACCGATTTCCTTCCCGAAGAAGGAATCATATTCAGGAAAGGAGAAAATAACTGTTTTTTTGCCCTGTGCTTCTAGCTGATTGTTGATGTAGTTGAGATACGTTGTTTTACCTGACCCATCTATCCCTTCTATAGCAATGAATAGGGGCGTATGGCCTTTATGCTCTGTCTCTATGGTTTTCATATCGTTAATTATAGCCTCTTTGTTTATGGAATAAGGATCTCTTATTCGTAATCTCTCTTTTTCTTTTCTTTCCAGAGTCTATGTTGTAATAAAAAGGAAATCTGTAAAAGAGGCGTCATCATACAATTTTTGTTAAGGTTCATCAATTTGTAATGATGACTTTATTGTATAGCTAGGATAGGGGCCTATGCTTAGACATTGTTATATTTGTGTTATGGAGAAAACAGGACATCTCAGAGTAACTATGCTATAGTTCATGAAATAAAAACATATTATCAGGAGAGAAAATGAGTGTTCCTATAAAAGAATTGTTTAGAGAGATCGTTGATCTGGTACGTAAGAATGTTTATCTAGTTGTCGTTTATGTTATGTTTTCTATGATTTCGTTTGTTGTAGGAAGTCGATATAGTAAACAATTAATGGGGGCATCAATAGATCAGCCTCCTGTGTTTGATACAAATATGTTCATGACAATGATGGGTATTACGTTTATTGGGGTTCTCTTGTCGATTTATTTTATTTTACAATTGATGGATGATGATGACAACGACTTGATAAGTATCAAGAAAATAGTACTTACCTTAAAACAAATACCTAATATGTTTGTAACTGGTTTGGCAACGATGATTAGAATAATTCCATTTATTTTTTTGATGTCTATAATACTGTTTGCTGTGTTTATTCCTTTTGGTATGTTATTTCAAGAGTCTTCTACTAGTACAGTATTTATGATCGTAGTTTACACTGTTGTGTTTACTTTTATGATTTTAGTTATGGCTCGATTTGCTCTTATCTATGGTGTTTCTATGACAACTAAATACAAATATTGGTCAAGTACAACAAAAGGTATAGAAATGTTTAAGGCTAATAAAAAGAATGTGTATTTCATAAGTTTTATAATGTTACCCGGATTTCTCATTCCATCATTGATTCAACTTTATGTTAAAATAACTAATCCTGAAGATATTTTACTTTATTCATCTATCTCACAGTTCTTCATCGTTTTGATATCTGTATTAGGGCTAATAAATATGTTTGCTACTGTTGCTATCATCAAAAGAAATATGCCAAAAGAAGACTTTGTGCTGGAATAATCAATTACAAGTAGAATTGTATCTAAGAGGTGTGTTCAATAGTTAGCCCTATCAGGCCTGTCCTATAGATGAGGACTACACCTGATAGTGAGGGCTATAAGATTAGGGTAAGATATTCCCTGCTGAAAGATATATTTCGTACCATTCTTCCCTAGTTAGAGTAATATCAGAAGCTTTAGCACAATCCTGCAATCGGCCCAGATTCATGGTTCCTGTAACTGGTTGCATATGAGCAGGATGGCGAAGCAACCAGGCTATGGTAATGGTGACATTACTAACACCATACTTATCAGCGATTTTGTTGATGGTGACATTGAGCTTGGGGAACTTATCATTATCCAGAAATACCCCTTCAAAGAAACCATACTGGAAAGGAGACCATGGTTGGATGGTGATGTCATTTAAACGACAAAAATCTAAGACACTGGCATCCCGATTAACAGCTCCTTCATCAAGCATATTTACATGCAAACCCTGGGTAATCATGTTGGCATTGGTGATACTAAGTTGTAGTTGGTTAGCCACAAGGGGTTGTCTCACATATTTTTGTAATAGTTGGATCTGCATGGGATTCTGATTGGATACCCCAAAGTTCTTAACCTTTCCTTGCTCTTGTAGAATGTTAAAGGCTTCCGCCACTTCTTCTGGTTCTACCAGAGCATCAGGACGATGGAGAAGAAGAACATCCAAATACTCTGTCTGTAAGCGTTTTAAGCTACCGTCAACAGAAGCTAAAATATGTTCTTTGGAAAAATCAAAGGCTACCCCTTTGCGGATACCGCATTTGGATTGAAGGAAGATTTTATCTCTCATAGAAGCGTTCATTTGGATAGCTTCAGAGAAGATTTCCTCACAGGATCCGTCACCATAGACATCGGCATGATCGAAGAAATTCGCTCCTACATCCAGAGCTCCCTTCACAAAACGTTCTGCTTCTTTCTTTTCAAGTCCATTCATACGCATGCAACCGACAGCAATCACTGGAACTTGTAAATTAGAAATACCTAAGGGCATCGTTCTCATTATGTTAATCTCCTTTATTGTTTTAGAATGTTGTTTTGTCTGGATCTGCATGGAGACCCACACATCCGGTTAATCCGGCTATGAGTTCTACATCCGAAGCTTCTAATGTGAAGTCAAATATCTCAGTATTCTCCTTGATCCGGGAAGGTGTTACTGATTTAGGTAAGGGGAGATAGCCCCGTTGTAAACTCCAGCGAAGGCAGATCTGAGCTATGGATTTGCCGTACTTCTTGGAAAACTCCTTCATTTCTTCTACTTCGAATATTTTCCCTACACCTAGGGGACTGTAGGCTTCGAGGACCATATCCATTTCCCGACTGAAGTTGACCACTTCCTCTTGAGTGTCTCCTGGACAAAGGCGAATCTGATTCACCATGGGAGCTATAGTCGCCGTTCTCATGAGTTCTGTTATATGGTGGGGTAAAAAGTTACTGACACCAATAGCTTTGATGCGTCCGGCTTTGTAGAGTTCTTCAAAGGCTTTCCAGGTTCCTGTATTAGCTTCCTGCCAATGGTCACGGAAGGCAATAGGATTAGGCCAGTGAATGAGAAAGAGATCCAAGTAATCCATATCGAGTTTTTTCATGGTGGCTTCGAAAGCGAGGTGGGTCTTCTCATAACCATGTTCTGTATTCGTTAACTTGGAAGTGATAAAAAGTTCTTCCCGGGGAAGACCGCTTTTTTTCACAGCAATACCAACGCTTTCCTCATTACCATAACCTTGGGCTGTATCAATGTGTCTGTATCCAGATTCAATGGCGCTAAGAACGGAAGACACGCAAACATCCCCGTCAGGGGTTTGCCATGTACCAAATCCAACACAGGGGATTTGAACGCCATTGGATAATGTGTAACAATCAGTTAATGATGTCATTTTTACTCCTTAACTTTAACTTCTTGACAGATAGTTGATTTCAATTACAAAATTAGGCTAAACCTTCGCGTTAACGCTAAGTCAAGGAATATTTTGAAAAAAAGAGAGGACCTGTTCCATGGGCTATACGGTTAGTATGGTAGCTGAGATTACAAACTTGAATGCCAATACCTTACGATATTATGAAAAAGAAGGCTTGCTTCCCAGTGTCAAAAGAACGAAAAGTGGTGTGCGCCATTATTCAGAAGCAGACCTGGAATGGTTGGGATTGATCTGTTGTCTAAAGAACACAGGGATGACCATTAAGCAAATCAGGGATTTTGTTGACCTAAGCCAGAAGGGCCCTTCCACTCTCAAAGAACGTTGTGAAATGCTTATAGAGCATAAGAGAAGTGTGGAACAACACATCGAAGAGATGCAGGATCACTTGGAAAAGGTGACCCATAAGATAGAATATTTTACCAAGCAGTATGAGGAATATCCTGCTAATTGAGTAGTAGTAATGTGATTAGTCCCTCTTCTGAAGCGACAATCAGATTCCCATCCTTTGTAAACTCCAGAAAGGAAATACTAGCTTTGCCCTCAAAGGGTACACGTTCTCTTTCTTCTCCGCTTTTGCTATCAATGATTAAGATAAGTTGATTACTGTATATAAAGGCTAGTTTTGATCCACAAGTTGACAACGCGATCGTTTTAGAAGGTTGTTGCCAAGAATTATGGTCTGAGGGAAACTGCTCTTCCCATAGTATTTTGCTATTACCCGTCTTGCTATCCCATACTAAAACATTACATTGCCCATCGATAGCATATATCTCTTCCGATTTGGGTGATATAGCTAATGATCGTAGTCCTGTCTCCGTGGGAATGGGAACATGGGATTGTTCTTCCTTCTTAATATCAATAAAGGAGAGTTGAGAACCAAAGGTTTCTGTTACACACAAGGTCTGTGCATTGTTAGAGTAGGCAAAATTATGGATTTCTCCACTAAAAGATATTTTCTTCTCAACTTCAAGATTTTCTACGTCTATAAAGAGGATTTCTCTTTTGTTTGTTAAAATGCCTATTCCTTTCATAGGTTCATAAAATACTCCTAAAGGGGATCCTTTTAGTTGGTTACTAATATCTAATGTTGAACCAGGTTTCTCTTCAAGAATGTTTAGGTCATGTAGGGTAAAGGCTGAACAAATGATGAGCCGGTAATCATCTATAAATACCATTGGACCAGCTGTCTTTGGTAGTTTTTTAATGGCTTTACCCGTTTTTACTTCCCATACAAAGCTATCATTTTGATCCGAGGCCGCTAGGTAATTCCCCTCATGGGATATCACCATAGAACGTATACTGGAGGAAGGTAGCATGGGTGTTGCTTTTTTTTCTTCCATCGTTTCTGTATGAAAGAGATGTATCTTCCTCTCACAGATTATGAGTAGAGATTTCTTATCTGGGCTTAGGGCTACTCGATTGATCCGTTCTGAGAAACTTTTGAGGGGGACCAGAGTATCTTTAGATTGGTCATAATAAGCTAAGGTCTGGGGATCACTATTCAATAACCATTTATCCTCTGATAGCCATTGGATAATGTTGCCTTGGGGTTTGGTTATAGGGAGATTAATAGATTGTATTTCAAGACTTGTCATATCTAAGAGGGAAAAACCATTGCGGCGTAATATTAAGAGGGAGTCCTCCCGGGGAGATAGGTCCATTCCTAAGACCCAATAAGAATAACCTTCCTTTGCCGGGGGAAGTTCTTTTATTAAGGACCAGGTCTTGGTATCCCAAATACTAAGGAGACCTTCCGTATCCCCGGTGATGAGCATGGTTCCTTCCTTCACAAAAAGGGCTGAGTAGATGGTATGTTTATGTCGTAGTTTGTGAACAAGTTCTCCTGTTTCCATAGACCATACTAATAGATCTGTAGGCTTGGTATTTGTTCCTGCAAAGCCATATCCTGCAATGATCCACTGCCCATCAGGAGAGAAGCGAATGACATGGCTTTCCCTTTTACAACCTTTAAGTGAGTAGACTTTTTTCCAATTTGTAGTATCCCATACGGTTAAGGTCTTTTCCCCGGATACGAGGTATTTTTCATCTGGAGAGAGGGCTATACTATTAAGCCATCGTGATCCCCCAGTGGATAAAGTCTTTACTTCTTGTCCCGTATCTCCATTCCAGATGCGAACTTTCTTATCAAGACCTCCTGAGGCAAAAGTTTTGTTGTCAGAAAACCAACATAGGGAAAAAATGGAATCATCATGTGTGAAACCTTTGAAGGGAGATTTCCAATCCATACCATAGACTTTGTGTTCTGCTTTTTTACTTTCCATGTACTTCTCCTTTGGGGCCATTGTATATGATTAACTAGTGGGTTAGTAAAGGGTGTGAATAGAAAAATAAAGTATATGTAAACACCCATCTATGGTGGGCAAGGCCGCCGATCCCTTTGGAACATTGTACGACTCTAGTAAATTTGCTTCTACGGTGGAAATCTTATCCAGAGAATGTTTCTTCATAATAGAAGTTAGGAATAGCAGCTGGATTTCTTTTCGGCACATATTTCATGGCCAAATCAAGTGGGACAGGTTCTCTCCACTACATACCCAGTTCTGTATGACTTAGATTAAAAAATGTCTATTATTTAAAGCCAATCTAAATTGGTATCATAGGCAGACCAATTCCATATCCCAACAGGAATATTTTTCAACAGCTCCACAGAACTAAAAGTCATTGAAATTGAAACCATTGGTAGATGTTTCACATATTCTTTATTCAGAATAGATTTATTATAGATATCCCATCCGTCACCTATTTCAGAAGCTTTTGGTGTTAATGGATGATCCGAATCATCGAGTATATCTATATCAAAATCAAGATTGAATGCTGATATTGTTGCCGATTTGATTATTGAATTTAGTTTCTCTCCCGATAAAGTGTAGGCTTCAGAAGGTGTTGAAACTTCTGATAGTAAAGGATTATTAAATTCATCAGAATAGTTTTCAATTAAACTAATTAACAAAGTTAAACCTGTTGCTTTTAACATAGGTAATTCATCAGTATCGTCATTAAAGTCATATTTTAATACGCCATCAGCACTTACTAAATAGCATTCGATTGATACTGTATCCTCTTTAATTGAATCGATATTGACAATGGTAAATTCGCTCATTTTTTCTCCTTTATTTTTATTTTATAATTAATGTATATCACACCTGTCCAAAATAAATTATATCAATAAGCCAGACCTAACTGACCAGTATTCCCTTCACCAACCTCATCAATTAGTTTTTGTGTCATGACGGCATTGCTACTGGTACCAAGAAAGCTTTTAATCTTGAAGAAGATTTCTCATTGGCATCTATCCTTATAAGTTCAGACTATGTTAGACGAATGGTCTTGTTTGTATCAGGATCATAACTCTCTACAACTCCTAAAGTTATTGTAGCATTAATACTGTAAAGAGGATTTTTGAATCGAAACTTATGTTTGTTACGGTTATCATAAAGTTTTTGACTTTTGATAGTTCCATGTGATAAAGCTTGCTATTATTGACTTACAACTGAAGCGCCTATGTTCCTATCTATATCCGTAAACAATGAAATGTTTATTTATATTATGATGAGCATAGAATTAGTATTGGCTTTTCTGTTTAATCCAAAAGTTTCAAGTCACCCACTCTGCATCCTATGGATTACTAGCTGTTATTTTACTCATCCTGGTTTTACAATAGACTTAACAAAGCATATTAGGAGGTTTGATGAATACCACGGATATCCCAACATTGTACAAGAAATATTTTGTTGACAAGAAGGATGAACGAAGAAGCCTCTTCGAGGCAATACAGGATCTATACAAGCCTCAAAAAGGGATCTACCCCGGTAGCTTTGTTCATCTGACTCCTTCTTTTTATATAAAAGAAATGACCTATATAGATTCGGATAAAAGAATCTCAAGATTCTTCGATGGGCAGGACATCCTCAGCTATGTCAACCTTAACAAAACCTATCCAGAGCCTCCTGTGATACAGGCTTTTCAAGCAGACTTTTCTAGGCAGATCCCTATTGAGAAGGAAGCCTTTGATATCATGTTCTCCTTCTATGCAGGCTTTATTTCTCAAAGCTGTAAACAGTACTTAAGAAATACAGGAATATTAGTCTGTAATAACAGTCATGGAGATGCTAGTCTTGCCTTTTCTGACAAAGATTATAGCTTGATTGCTGTTATAGATTGGGAGGATGAGACCTTCAAAATATCAGAGGAACATTTAGATAGATACTTTATCAAAAAAGATGGAACGCCGATTGATCGAGCTAATGTTCTACAGAGCATGAAGGGAGAAAGATTTACAAGAGAGGCTTATGCCTATGTATTTCGTTTGCAGACCTTTCATTAAAGGAATCGATGAAGTGGGAGCTTGATGGTAGTCTAATTCGAGACCTACCTAATCCAGATATTCGGATCATGGTCGAGATGTATAATAATAAAGTTTATCTATTAGCCGTTTTGCCGTTTAAGTGAGATTATAGTTACGAAAAAAATGATTTTTGTTCTATTAGCATCTTTTTTGATATGTTTTACAAGTTGTACGCAAGAAAAAGATTTAGTTAGGACCTTGAGTGGGACTTGGTATCGAAGTGCAAATCCTACAAAAACTGTTGAAAAAAAGTATGGTTGGGGTTCTGCTAGAACAGTTATCAATTTTACCTTAGTAATAGATGGGTATAAAACAAAGCCAACTATTTTTTTGCCAATGATCGGAGGCCCTTTTGAGATTAGAAAGATTACGAAGGTGTCAAATAACACTTATGACTTAGCTTTCTATTTTGATAGAGGTAATTTCGATGTTGTATATAGATTGCATATGTTATCCGGAGATAGTTTTTGGGTAGAGCAGATATCTAAAAGTGATGATAAACCTTTTATCCCTACAGGGGAGGCTGCTGTTTATTTTAGAATTGATGGACCAAATAGGGAATAAACTTTACCAATCCTTAAAAGCATTGCTCCAAGGCAAATCATCCTGATTCTACCGAACCAGGAGCGTTCCTGCTCAGATAAAATATTCTTATCTGTGAAGGATTTGATTTCCCTTTAAGAATTCGTGAGGTGAGAAGATGAAAAAAATCTATAAATTAGGTATATTAGGTTTTATAGTAATGATGATTTTTACAATATCAAATCCCGTATTAACAAAGTATGGAGTAAATAGACGAGAAGTTGAATCTCTTGCATATAGTAATTCTGATAAAGGTTATTTCTTAGTATATATAGATAGTGATGAAATAATAAATATTACTAAAAGAGATTATTATTTTATGAACACTTTTTCCATTTTTCAAATAATATGTGTAATATCTGGATTTTTCTCACTGTGGTTGATGTTTTTATATATAACTATGAAGAAATCATTACAATTCTTAAAAACCTTTTTTGGCCTAAAGAAAAAGAGTTAGTGCCTTGAAATATGAAATGATTAATTATTGTTGATTCCTTCTTACGATAGTAAATAAGATAGCATTGAGAAAGAGACTTTAAAGTGTTTTGTTCAATGCTCATTAAGAGATTATATATTAGCGATGAAGACTTCTATAGATTGTATAATGGGGATAGGTAAGGAATACTGAATATCAATAGAACAAAAATTCCTTTTTATGGCACAATAGACCTATGAATGATGATAAGAAATATATCTCAATAGAAATCGAAAAAGGATTTTGGAGTATAGAGGATGGTGGTGTTCGTGCCTTTCTGGTGGAAGGAACACAAAACGCAATGCTCATCGATACAGGATTCGGAACAGGAGACATGAAGTCCTTTGCCGAATCCCTGACCACTAAGCCAATATTTCTGCTTAATACCCACTGTGATATGGACCATATTGGCTGTAATGATAGCTTTGACAAGGTTTTATTACACCCTAAAGAAGTAGAGCACTACAAGCGAAAGCATCCCGAATACAAACCCACTCTGGAGTTTGTAGAAGAGGGGGATGTCATTGACCTGGGAAATCAAAGCTTTACAGTCATTCACATACCAGGACACACACCCGGCAGTATTGCTCTCTTTGACAAGGCGAATAAGATTCTCATCAGTGGAGACAGCGTCCAGAAGGGAGCCGTCTTTATGTTCGGGGAAGGGCGAGACTTGGAGCAATACATCAGCAGTATGAAGAAGCTGGACACCATTAAGTCCGACTTCCACAGGATCTATGCCTCCCACAGCGAGAATCCTGTCCCTGTCGATATCATCCCTGAATTAATCGCTGGAGCACAGGCTCTACAGGATGGAAAACTAGAAGGAGTTAAGCCTCCTATGGATCTTCCTTGCAAGTTATACACTCAGGGGCGAGCTAAGTTCCTTTATTAGGAAAAGACAATAACAGTTTTGTCTCATTTGCTTAGTGTATATTTGACCAAAGTGTTATTGTATTCTCTAGTGTTTTCAGAGGTTTGATTGATGCTGTAGTTTAAAAAAGGGCGTGAAAATACACTATTAGTTTAGTTTAAGAGCCATAATTAAACCCATTGTGACAGAAATATTACTGTTCCTTTTACTCAACATGTTCTCTGTAGGGATACTTCTATATGAAAATCGTTCTATATATCTTTATTATCCAGTAAAACATAATACAAATGAAAGGCAAAACCATAAAAATATTCGTCCTGCAAGACTCAAAGTACCGTGACCTTAAAACAGTAGAACTCTCCAATTGGATCAGCTATCTATTATCTTCTTTCGGATAAATCTGAATCATCACAAATCGATCTCTATGTAGGAAAAGCAGATACGGGATCTAAAAGGGTAATTCAACATAGCTCAGAGGACTGGTGGGACACTTTTGTTGTCTTTGTTAGTAAAGATACAAATCTTACCAAATCTCATGTACGTTACTTGGAGCGAGTCTCTTATGATTTAGCTAAAAAAAATCCTTTTCATGTCATACCTATTATCCATTAAGGAAAAAGTTAGATAGTCAGGGGTAGTGAAGAACCGGGCGACCAATGGGAAGAAAGAATAGCTGTTGAAGAATGGGGTGACCTTAGCAAAGTATCTATCAGGAGAGTAAGACATATATTCCATATGGACAAAGAAGTTTTACAGACTACCTTGTCTCTCCATAAAATAATTTAAAATAAGAAAATCAAAACAAAGCTGATATAATAATACACGAACAGATAAAAACCCTAAAGGCAAGACCCCATGATAAAAATAAAAGACATCGGCAACTTCGAAACCCTCCCAGCAGTCATAACAGACATACTCCATAACGATATCCCCGCTCTAGAGAAGCACTTCTCAGATGGTTGGGATATCAACCAGCCCGTCCCCATAGGAGAATATGTCGCTGAAACTCCCTTGGCCATTGCCATTATTATGGGCTGTCAGGATTCCCTCCGATGGCTCGTAGAGCAGGGAGTAAATCTGAATGATTCGACTAACCCAGCTTTTCTCCTAGCTGTTCGCTATGCCGATGAAAAGATCATCCGTTATGTTTATGATCAGGGTGCTGATATCAACCAAGTCAACAATGTTCGCTCTGAAGCCTTTGGGCAAGCTCTCTATGGGGATAAATATGAAAACCTGGAACTGATTCACTCCCTGGGACATACTGTTCAAAAGTATGGAGGAGAGGCTTTTCGTAGTTCAGTATCCAAGGGAGATTTCCCGGCTATAGAGTTCTTTCTAAGACATAATGTGGATATCAACTATAACAAAGCGGATATGGTCTATCCCTTTAAACCAACGCCTCTCTGTGTAGCCGCGCGCTATGTGGATCTGGATATGTGCAAATACCTGGTAGATCATGGAGCGGATGTAACCCTAGCCGAAGAGGATGGCATGCGTCCCTATAGCATCGCTGTAGAGCGGGGTGACTCGGAAATGGCTGAGTATTTCAAAGCTCTTGAACCTGAAGATTTTCATAATATCCAGAACAAGATTCTGGAACTAAAGCCTTATAAACTATCCAAGGATCTTAGGGAATATCTTCAAGGAAATGATCTCCACTTAGATCTACAGGATAATGATTTTGAATATATTGATTTCTTTTCTCTGATGCAAACCGTCCCTATGAAGATAGGAAGAAAGAAATACCTACGCTTATCTAGAACTACTGGGGATTACAGTCATATCGTCTTCCTTTGGAATCCCCGAACAAGGAAGATCGCTTACTACGATAAGGAACATGAAGAGACAGAGGATATGGCAAGCTTTAAGGACTTCATCACTTCTCCTGGGGAATATTTGGGAAAACTCTTCTAGTAGTATCTATGGTCTCTGTTTATTTAATCTGTGTGATAACTTAAGAGGCTTTCTTTCTCCATGAAAATCCTTGTATTACTATTGAAATCCCCTTTTTCCGAAGAAAATATTCATCCCCGGAGAAGTTGGCAGAGCCCCTTAAATGCTTCGCCTTCCTCATGGATTACCTCTTTTGCCAACAGATTTATGTTAATTTTGCGTAAAATGACCGATATTGTAAAGAATTAATCAAAAAGTTTACTTTTTATGATAGCTATTCTTTGCAGAAGGGCTTATTATCAACGCATAATTTTTTTATTAAGAAGGTTTATTTATGACAGGAACTGTAAAATGGTTCAATTCGACAAAAGGTTTCGGATTTATTGAACAAGAAGAAGGAGACGATCTATTTGTTCACAAGAATGAAGTTGACGGCTATATCGATGAAGGCGATAAAGTTGAGTTTGAAGTCGGTAGTAGTCCAAAAGGACCATGTGCCGTTAAAGTGAAAAAAGCTTAACAATATTTATCTCATCTAATTATATCTGAATTGCTCGGTATTCTCCAGAAATCGTAGACACCAATTTTTCTTAGTTATAAGTGTATTGAGGTTCTACTGTTTCTAGGAGATAACCTGGCTATTTTGCCTCCGTGTTTTCATCTCTTAATATTCTATAAAACAATCGTTTCTCTTATTTCATAATTTTTATACATTGACAAAGGTTTCTAAAACAGGTACTACTTTTGAAGTAGTTTGATATTTTTATTTGTAGAAACGTTATATTGTTTTCATCGTAACCATTTTTTTGTTTTCAGTCTTCAATTTCCGATTCCAACAGTTTCAATATTCATTCAATACACATTATAAAACCGGATAACCCCCGGAAATAGGAGACATATATGTCAAAGAAAATTTATGTAGGTAACCTTAGCTGGAATACCACAGAAGACGATTTAACTAACCTTTTCGCACAGTATGGAGAAGTACTCTCTGTAAATATCATCATAGATCGAGATACTAACAGATCAAAAGGATTTGGATTTATTGAAATGGCTGAAGACGATGCGGCAACAGCTGCTATCTCAACCTTCAATGGAAAAGAACTAGATGGTCGTAATATTCGTGTTAATGAGGCCGAAGAACGTCGGGATAATAACCGAAGATACTAATCTTCTCATGACATCCTAAAGCGCTATCTTGTAATTGAATAGTGAGTCTTTATTGACTCACAAGGGTGTATCTAATGCATTTTTGTGATTTCCTTTTCCATTATTGAGATAGCTTTTTTTGTATTTCAAACTGTTGAGGAGGTTCTCATTGGCAATGCACAGATATTCATCTGAGAAACGTCAGAAAGAAATTAAGCGTCAGAAACGTAAAGAGCAAAAAAAACTCCGTAAAGAGCAAAAGGGTACCCCTGAGGCTGAACGGGATGAACAGGCATTGATTAATAAATACCTGGGAATAGAAGAGGAAGAATCAGATGAGTCAGATTCTTCTGAACAGGATTCAAAATAAATCTTTTACGTCTTACCTCTCTATATTAGAGAGGTTTTTTTATACCATCCTTAGAGGACGCTATGTATAAATCACTTATTTCTTTTATCAGAACTAAGCAAATTGATCAGCTCTTGATGAGCGATCTATCAGACTGGGCTCAACAGAACGGACTGACATCATTGGATGCAGACTATGATGTTAACATTTCAGTTTGAAGATCATGAGGGTAAGGTCATGCTATTAGGGAAGGCTAGAGACAAGAAAGTAGAAGTTTGCATTTGTCCTGTGAGTTATTGGCCTCTAGGTCATCAAATGTCAGAAGCTGAACGTAAAAGCCTGGATGATGACTACCATAATATAAGGAATTATCTTCTAGACCTACTTCAAGACAAGGGAATTGAGTCTATAGATGATGATAATCATGGCTTTAGAAGTACTAAGTGGTTTAGAGATCAAGGGGCTCTGTATTTATACCAAGACGCCAGAGATCCTATGTTTGGTACAGAACTCGCCCTCTCGATTGTCAAAAGCAAGGACGTCGGTCCTTACTAAGCATAGAAGGATGATCTCACTCCTCCAAATAATCCCTTATAATAGGAAGGAATAAAGTCCCATAGACCTCAAGCTTCTTCTCCCCAACACCAGACATTAGGAGGATCTCTTCTTCATTCAAAATAAAGCTATTATTCTATATATCAAAGATTTATAGCTTTATACAAAATTTATTTACAATGGCTATCTATTTATAACAGCTGTATTTCAGCAACAAAGGGTTAAAAGAGTTCATTGAAGTTCGATCATTAGCTTTTCTCCAGAGTTTTTTGAATTACATAATGGTGGTTATGAAGTATTAGACAAATGACTCTATTTTAGGAATTTAGCCGTTTTCATAATCTTAAATAGCTTATACCGTTCTGAAATACCTACTCCTGCTTTTAGGACATGACTATCTTTGTTATGAGTATACCGGTGTTTTATATAGTTTTTATCCTTATCCTTTTTTACTAATGACATTAGTTTCGAATAGACATCAGAGGAGAATCTTATTGATGCATTTTGTGAATGAATTGATGCTACCATTCTATCATAAATCTGAATCATATCAGTTACTTCATTTGAATTCCGTTCTTCTATAGATTTGAAATCCCTTCCATCATATGCTCCCCATACTTCAGTACCGGATTTTCTTTCTCTATTAATATTGAAGAGATCCAGTAACTGCCCAGTGGTTTTAGGATAGAGAAGACCATTTTTATTACTAAAGAAAGGCACTGCCATACTTTCCAATTCAATAATTCGAAGCTGATAGAAAATTGAGAATAGATGATCTTGGCTTCTGGTATTATGCTGTAAGGATTTTGAATATAGATATCCTAAATCAGCTCTTGAAACGCCAATCCCAGCAATAATTAAATCAGTCTGGTCGGGCTTTTCTTTAATTTCATTCCAGACATTCTCAAGGTAAGTAACGATTGCTTCTAATAATACCGTTTCGTTATCATGGTATCTCCAAATCCAGAAGTCTATTGTGTTCAGTTTCTTATCGGGTAATAGGGGGTTTTTTTTTGTAAAAGTTCCGCCCATCAAAAAATGACCTTCTTGAAAAGGGTTTGCTCTTAAATCTTTTCGTTCAGATTCTCTATCCTTCACAGGAACGTAAAATTCCAGATCAAAAAAAATGATTTGTGTTAGGTGTTTATATTGTCGGATGTGATTATTACTACTCATCAGAGCTCCTATCTGGGAAAATAGGAAATGATGGGAAACGAACTCCCCATCATTTCAGTTGATTAAATATTCTTCAAATACGCTGTTTTAAGGACATTATCCATCGATACAACTATTGTAGTGAAGAAGAAAGGAAAAAGGTTGACGCCATCTTCTTCGGCGAAGCTACAGGCATCAAGGTCGATGATTACCTTTCTGGCTCCATCATCAATAGTTTCTGTTCCATATTTACGAGTGAGCTCAACAGCCTCCAGTGAAATATGTCTCTGTGCAATTCTTTGAATTGCGTGGTTGGTGTAAATTATTTCTGTTGAATGGGTTGTGTTGTTTCCAAACATAACAAACGCTCCTAATTTTATTGAGATTAATTTCATAGGTTTGTTTCGATGGCCCTCGATTGAGGTTGGAGAATATTGGATTCTCAAGCCATTGTTATTGTTTATTTCTTCATTCTTACTTTACATCGTTCTACCTCCTTTGAGTAAGTGCGCTGAGCACCCCTGGTATCCAGACTGTTGATTCCTAATAAGGAAACATAATATGCCTGCCTTAAATACCAGAATACTCTTCTTATTGTAAGAACCCTTTCCATATTAGTAGGAAGAGGGTTGTTATGACGAACTTCTTTATAAGCTTTTGCCGCTTCAGATTTCACATCTGCATCCGGGTCTGAGTTGCGGGAAAAGTTAATGGTTTGATGTAATTTCCCACCTGGATTACAGTGAAGCGCTCTAATACAGCTTAAATAGGCTGTACGCCAGATAGAATTTGGTTCTATTAAATCGGACTCTTTTGGAGTCTCAGTTTTAACTCCTTTTTTTGTTTTAAGTCGTGTTCCAAAGAACTTTGCCAAGTCATCTCTCGCAACATCGATATCAGCTTCACCTAATTCAAAGAATGTACTGATTATCCATTCAGTTTTAGAAATAAACCATTCCGCATTTAGAGGTGGTTCTTGATCAGGATGCTCTTGCTGTTGAAGTGGGGCTAAAAAAGGATAATCCCTCTGCTTTGGCAATAGAAATGTTAGGTCATCGTTTATGGAAACTTTTCCATAATTCCGAAGAAGCTGAACTAATTGCTTAATTCCCTCAGCTGGTGAACTGAAATAGCACAAAAAATTTACCGCTTCATTTACAGTACTTAATCCTTTTAAATACTCATGTGTCGAGTAATCAGCATCTTTAATTGAGGACCTGAAGTTTCCTATTGCTTTTTGGCTTAAATATGTAAGTTCTTTTCTTATTGATTCTGGCATTGTGTCAGTCTTATACCTATATGCGATATGAGCTGACCGAAGAAGAACACTAAGATTTTCATCATCAAATTGAATCCTGTTGAATTCATCGAGAAGAAGATTAAAATATGCCTGTTGCTTTTCAAACAGCCATTCAAAAGAAGAGGCGGAAATATGTCTTGTACTTGGATATCCTGCAACCTCAAGAACATTGGACAGATAGATATCTGTATATTTGAATAGAAATTTACCAGACTCCTTTTTCAAATAATTTATGAGAAAGGTTTCGTCTACTTTGGTATATATTTCTTCAAATTGGTCTTCTGGAAGAGCAGTTCTCAAGGCGAACATCCAGAACCCCCATCCCTTTACAAACTTATATAGATTTTCATCTATGGTAAAATTTTCCAGTGTCCATTCCTTCCCATTTTTACACAAGTGGTAGAGTGCCTTAGGTACATCTTCAATCTTTATGAATTTTGCGTAGTCAATAAGCTTTTCTTTCAGCAAAAATACAGCTATTTCATGAGTGTGAATGTAGAGCGCCATACCTCCTGAATAAAGTCGATCTTCTCGTTCTTGAATAAACGAGTGCATGAAGCTGTGGTAATCAGGTGAATAATTTGAGGAAAGAAAACTTTTGATTTCTTCTTCCAACTCATGATTGGATTTTATAGGCAAGTTCGGAGCATTAATATACCCTTTGATTGTTAGCAAAAGACGGAAGATTGTATAATCTTCTGGTATTTCCTCTTTTCCGCCTAATATTTTTATATATTGAGCTAACAATAATGCTTGGTCGAGATCATCGTCATAAATTGATGATATTACCTCTACCAACCAATTTACGGTAGTATCTGAAAGATGGGTTTCGTTTATTACAGGACCTACTTTTCCTGCTAAGTTGTTGCTATAAGAGTTTTCTGGATTGATTAATTTCATAGTCAAAAGGTTTCCTGAGCATTCTCATGGAATCCTGACCCCCTTGGTTTGAATTTAGGACGTGGGGTCTTTCGTGTTGCACGAAATAGGGGCGCTATTAATCAATAGCAAGCTTCTCGTCCAATAATCAAAATATATGACAGAAAATCACAGTCGTCAAGATTTCACCTGAAATCTTTTATATGGATTATCAATCAAGCATTAATTGAGAAATTCTTCCACATTACTACCACCCATCCAGAAGACTGTACAATTCATGCACCAGGGCAGAACGCCTATCTCCCCGAGGGGTATCTTCCAGCTCCTTCTCAATTTTTATGTACCTGTTTAGCACCTTTTGGAAGCGGTCAGATTCATATCGTTCCCGAATCCAGGTCAAATCATACTCAGTTATGGCTTCACGAACCCTCTACGGCAGGTACTCAGCATAATCAGGTTGTTTCCAATTGGATGAATGAGGTACTTTTTCCGTCATTTCCTCTCCCTGTAGGTGAGGGAGGAGATAGATGTTGGAGAGCATAGTCCTGGCAAGTATCAAATCTCCATCCTTCCCCATACGATGTAATATTAGAGTCCAACACAGTAATGCAAAAGGCTCATCGCTGTCGTCTGGAAACTCATTCTGGAACCAGCGCAGATACTCTGAAGACCGGCGGTTTTCACCAAGTAGGAAGTAGAGATAGTACCTGGCACCGCCTGAATCATCATGACCACCGTACTCCAGTTTGAAGGCTGAGAGCTGTGAGCGGATTTTGGTGATTCTGTTGGATATGCCTTTCGGTGTTTTGGGGATGGTCATATCATATTTATCCTAAAATAATCCGTAATACTATTTTTAGAAGATAGTGATTGAAAAATCAACGATTTTCTTTATTATGTAGTAGTATCAATTGGACAAAAAAGGATTCCTATGGAAGACAGATGGCACTCGGTCGAAGAAGTAGCTGAGTATCTCGGTGTTAAGAAAGACACACTTTACAAATGGATTCAGAGAAAGGATATTCCTGCTCATAAACTAGGACGGCTTTGGAAGTTCAAACTGAAAGAAGTTGATGAATGGGTAAAACAACAAAGGGATACTAAAAACGGCAGATGACCAACTACCATGCTAAGTATTTTGCACATGAATTAGTAAAACGCTCACCGGCCAACAGCTATGAAAAGCTTACCAACACGATTCTGGATGCAAAGGTCGATCTCAACCCTCATCAGGTGGAAGCTGCTTTATTCGCCTTCCAATCCCCTCTTGGGAAGGGAGCAATACTGGCAGATGAGGTCGGTCTTGGTAAAACTATCGAAGCTGGTATCATCATCTCCCAGAATTGGGCTGAGCGAAAGAGGAAAATTCTCATAATTCTGCCCTCAAACCTTCGTAAACAGTGGTCTCAGGAGTTGATGGATAAGTTTTACATCCCATCAGTCATCCTTGAGACAAAAAGCTTCAACGCAGCAATCAAATCTGGAAACTTTAACCCATTCGATACCAATGAGATTGTTCTTTGCTCATATCACTTCGCCAGGAATAAGGCTGATTATATCGCCAGGACAAACTGGGACCTGATAGTAATAGATGAAGCCCACCGTCTTAGAAATGTTTATAAGAAGAATAATGTCATTGCTAATACCATTAAGAATGCCGTCAATCCTTACAAGAAGATATTGCTTACAGCAACACCACTTCAGAATTCTCTTCTTGAGCTTTATGGACTGGTGAGTTTCATTGATGAGTATGCTTTTGGTGATTTGAAGAGCTTCAAAGCTCAGTATTCACATCTCAATGGTGATAATGCTTTCCTCCATCTTAAAGAGAGACTAAAACCTGTATGCAAAAGGACATTGCGTAAGCAGGTTGTTGAGTATATCCGCTATACAAAACGAATACCGATGACCCAGGAGTTTATCCCGTCTGACGATGAACAGCAGCTGTATGAATGGGTTTCTGAGTATCTTCAACGTCCCAATCTAAATGCTCTACCCGCAGGACAAAGAACACTCATGACCTTGGTAATGAGAAAGCTTCTCTCCTCCTCAACTTATGCCATTGCCGGTGCTCTGAACTCTATCATGACCAAGCTTGAAAAGAAGCTGAAAGGATTAAGTAAGGTTCAGACTGGCGATAGTTCCTGGATAGAAGAAATCCTCGAAGAAGTAGCTGAAGATTATGAAGGTCTGTCTGAAGAATCTGATGAATGGGAAGATGAAGAAGGCAACCTCTATACAGAGGAAGATATTGAAGCAATCCAGAGAGAGATAGATGACTTAAGAGACTTCCGAGACCTTGCCATCTCTATTACTGAGAATGCAAAGGGTGAAAAGCTTCTTACCGCTCTTTCCAGTGGTTTTCAAAAGATAGAAGAACTTGGGGGAGTTAAGAAAGCTGTTATATTCACCGAGTCCAGGAGAACCCAGGAATATGTCCTGCAAATCCTTTCAGAAACTGAATATGAAGGAAAAATAGTACTCTTCAATGGTTCTAATAATGATGAGAAGTCAAAGGAAGTCTACAAGAACTGGCTTGAGAAGCATAAAGGTACTGACAAGATAACTGGTTCTAAGACTGCTGATATGCGCGCTGCATTGGTCGACTACTTCCGAGAAGAGGCTGTTATTCTTATAGCAACAGAAGCAGCTGCTGAAGGTATAAACCTCCAATTCTGCTCCTTCATCGTAAATTATGATATGCCTTGGAATCCACAGAGGATAGAACAGAGAATTGGTCGTTGTCACCGGTATGGTCAGAAGTTTGATGTTGTTGTCCTCAACTTCCTGAATAGGAAGAATGCAGCAGATGTTCGTGTTTATGAACTCCTGAATGATAAATTTCGACTCTTTGAAGGCGTCTTCGGTGTCTCTGATGAAGTTCTTGGTGCTATTGAATCTGGTGTGGATTTTGAAAAGCAGGTATTAGCCATTTATCAGAACTGCCGGACACAGGATGAAATCAAAGACGCATTTGATGAGCTTCAATCACAATTCCAAGATAGCATTACCACAGAGATGCACAATACCAGGCAAAAGTTGCTTGAGAACTTTGATGAAGAAGTTCATGAGAAACTTAAGGTGGCAAAAGAGCGTAGTGAATCTCTTCTGTCCACACATAAGCAGAGACTCTTTGATATAACCAAGAAAACCCTGGCTGGATATGCAGACTTCGAGGAAGGTGGTTTTGTATTAAATACAGTTCCTGATGCAGTAGATGCAACGGTCGGTCGGTATACTCTTTCTCAGGATGAAAACCTTGGTCATCGATATAGGATTGGACTACCTCTGGCTCATTATGCAATTACACAGGCTCAGAATCTTGAAACAAGTAATGTGGAAATTGTTCTCAATTACACCGGTATTCCAAAGGTCTCAGTTATTGAACCATTTATTGGGAAATCAGGTTGGATGATGGTTAAGAAGGTGACAATCGATAGCTTTGAGATTATTGATGAGATTATTGTTTCCTGTATCTGTGATGATGGAACTGTTGTTGAGCCCGATATCGCCCGACGTCTTTTCTCTGTAGATGGCAAGATCGTTGGAGATGTAGATTCTGCCCCAGATGCCATTGAACTGAATTATAAATCTCTCTTCAAAGGCTTTACTGGCTGGTTGGCAGAAGAGAATGCCAAGTTCTTTGATGAAGAAATGACAAAACTTGATGCCTGGGCCGACGACTTGAAGAAGTCTCTGGAGATTGAAATTAAGCAGTTGGACGTGGAGATTAAGACTCGGAAGACTGAATCGAGAAAGATTACTGAATTAGCTGCCAAAGTATCTGAGCAAAGGGAAATTAAGAAGCTTGAATCTCAACGGAACGAGAAGAGAAAGTTTCTTTTCACTGCTCAGGATGATATAGAAGAGAAGAAAGAAGGGCTTATCGATAACATTGAGAGCCGGATGAATCAAGAAATAACTGAAACAGAATTATTCACCATTAGATGGGAATTGAGAGGATAGAATATGGGAAAACAGCGATTAGAACTTACATGGATTGGAAAGAATACTCGACCGAAACTGGAACCGAGAATCTTGATAGAAGACCCGGAAAAATCGTATGGAGTTTCGGAAACAGATAATATGCTTATCCATGGTGATAATCTGCTTGCATTGAAAGCGTTGGAGCAAGAATACGCTGGTCATATAAAATGTGTTTTTATCGATCCCCCTTATAATACTGGTTCTGCTTTTGCTCATTATGATGATGGTTTAGAACATTCTGTTTGGCTTAATTTAATGCGTGACAGACTAATCCTACTAAGAAATTTGCTTTCGAATGAAGGGTCAATTTGGATTTCAATTGATGATGATGAAAGTCATTATTTAAAAATTCTTTGTGATGAGGTATTTGGTCGATCTAACTTTATTGCGAATGTTATTTGGCAAAAAAAATTCTCACCACAGAATGATGCGAAATGGTTGAGTGATATGCATGACCATATTTTAGTTTTCGCAAAGGACAAGTTAAACTGGTATCCTAACCGGATTCCTATTGATTCGAAAACAAGTAAAACTCGAAAGAATATCGATAATGACCCACGGGGATCATGGATTTCTGTTGACTATACATGTAATAAGAATAAGGACGAACGACCTAACCTATACTATCCGATAACGAATCCTAATACAGGAGAAGAAATCTGGCCTAAGGAAACTGCGGTCTGGAGATATAATCAAGAAAGGCACCAAGAGAATGTATTAAATGATTTAGTGTACTGGGGTAAGAACGGAACAAATAGTGTTCCAAGATTTAAAAACTTTAAATCAATCTCTATGAAGGGGCAAATACCTACTACTGTTTGGCTTCATCAAGATGTAGGTAATAACCAAGAAGCAAGAAAAGAATCTCTTGTATTCAATGATAAAGATCCATTTTCAACGCCAAAACCTGAACGATTGATTGAGAGAGTGTTACAGATTGCATCAAACCCCGGAGATTTAGTACTGGATTCATTCCTCGGTTCTGGTACCACTTCAGCTGTTGCTCATAAAATGGAAAGAAAATGGATCGGGATTGAGCTTGGAGAACATTGTTTAACTCATTGTAAACCTCGTATGGATATGGTTGTTTCTGGTGAAGATCAAGGAGGTATATCTAAATCAGTGGTTTGGAAAGGTGGAGGTGGATATAAGTTCTATTCACTTGCTCCCAGTCTTCTAAATAAAGATAATTACGGGAATTGGGTAATAAACCAAGAGTACAATGCGGATATGCTTGCTGCTGCAATGGCAAAACAGGAAGGGTTTAGGTATAGCCCTGACTCAGATATCTACTGGAAGCAAGGTCAAAGTACTGAGCAAGACTTCATCTTTACAACAACAGAGTTTCTGACTCAGGAGCATGTTGAATACATTCATTCTCAGATGAAGGAAGGAGAATCCCTTCTGATATGCTGTAAAGCATTCAATGCTAATGATTCTCACTTTCCCAACATCACTATAAAGAAAATTCCCAAAATGCTTATGGGAAAATGTGAGTTTGGTAAGGATGATTACTCCCTCAACATTATCAACATCCCGATTGATGATAATGAAGAGAATTTTCCAGATTCAGTTACTGAACCAAAACCCAAATATGTAGCTGGTCAGGCTGAACTTTTCGACTTGGAGGGAGACAATGAATAAAACAGCACAGATGATTACACAACGGCTTTCTCTAAGAACTCCACAGGCAAAAAGCCTTGAAATTCTTGCAAATATACTTGATGAAATGGAGCTCTCAAAATCGCCCGACTTAAATGCTCTTTTGGAACATGTGCATGATAAATTCGGTACCTGTACTAACTTTGAACGGGATTTCCCTTCCATCTGTTTTGCTCTTGCTACAGGTGTAGGTAAGACCAGGCTTATGGGCGCCTTCATTTCTTATCTTGCTATCGAAAGTGGTATCTCTAACTTCTTCGTTCTTGCTCCAAACCTTACTGTTTACAATAAGCTGATTGAAGACCTTTCCAATCCGGCTTGTGAGAAATATGTCTTCAAAGGGATTGCTGATTTTGCCCAGAACCCTCCCAGAATAATCACCGGAGATAATTACAATACCAAGATTGTGGATCAGACCAGGTATGCTCAAGAGTTTGAAGGTATGGAAACTATCAATATCAACATTTTTAACATCTCAAAGCTCAACGCTGAAACCAGAAGTGGTAAAGAGCCCAAGATGAAACGCCTATCTGAATATCTGGGAGAATCCTACTTCCAGTACCTGATGGGCTTAAAAGATTTGGTGCTGATTATGGATGAATCTCATCATTACCGTGCTGATAGAGGAATGGCTGTACTTAATGAGCTCAATCCTATCCTTGGTCTTGAACTTACTGCCACTCCTCAGACACAACAGGGGTCAAATGCTATTAAGTTCAAGAATGTGGTATTTGATTATCCTCTTGGTAGGGCAATGAAGGATGGGTATGTCAAAGAACCAGCTGTTGTTACCCGAAAGGATTTTGACCCATCACAGCATACTCCTGAGGAATTAGATAGGATTAAACTTGAAGATGGAATCCGTATTCATGAGAATGTTAAACCGGAAATAGATATCTACTGCCGGAATAACAACCTCCCACGAGTTAAACCGTTTGTTTTGGTTGTTGCTAAAGACACTACTCATGCCGGTCAGCTAATGGATTTAATAAAACAGCAAAACTTCTTTGATGGGTATTATGCCGATAAGGTTATGGAAATCCATTCTAATCAGCGAGGTTCTGAAAAGGATGAAAATATCCAGCAGCTTCTTAATGTAGAAGATCCTGACAATTCAATAGAGATAGTAATTCACGTAAATATGTTGAAAGAGGGATGGGATGTCACCAATCTCTATACAATCATCCCTTTGAGAACATCTGCATCCGCAACCCTTACAGAGCAGACGATTGGTCGTGGTTTACGCCTTCCGTTCGGAAAGAGAATGAATGATGATGCAATGGATAAGCTCTATATTGTTTCCCATGATAAATTCCAGGCGATTATTGAAGAGGCCAATAAACCGGATTCTCTCATCAACACCACGCAGATTGTTGATATGGGTGATTTAGAACTTGAAGGACATCAAGAAGTTATTACAGCTGGCAACTCATTAAATGAAGAACTTGATGAGACAGCAAAGGCTATTGAAGAAGCTGATATTAGTCAGGAAGAAAAACGAAAGAGAGTCTTTGTCGAGGTAGATTTAGTCAGAAAGGTTTCAACTTACTTACATACTCAGAATACAATCCATAAAGCTGAGGACCTTAAAAAAGAACAAGTCACTCAAGCAATTGTTGAACGGGTCCTTAGGGAAATGGATAGCCGAGACCAGAAGGAGCTTTTTGACAATCGAGAAGAGATTGTTGAGCAGGTAAAAGTGGCTATTCAGCGGGTCTATGAACATGAGATCACCAGCTCAATTAAGATTCCCCGTATTTCGATTGTCCCAGAAGAAGATTTCGAGGTAGGTTTCAGAGACTTCGACCTGGATACTCAAAATCTGAGGTTAAGCGAGATATCGGAAGACTTACAAGAAAAAGTTTTAACCCGGAAAGAAGGAATTAAGCTACTTCTTAAGGGAGGTAGGCACCGGGATGTTTCAGACCATCGGGATATCATAGTCAACGAACTCATCAACTACAATGAAGTGGATTATGATGAACATGCCGACCTTCTGTACAAATTATCAGGTCAGGCTCTCGATAGCATCAAAGAAGGTCGTGACCAGGAAGCCGTCGACAATATCATCTGGAACCGGAAGAAGAATATAGCAGAGTTTATCTATACTCAGATGAAGCCTCATTTCTTTCTTACCGCAAAGGGTTTTAGAACTGAGATTTCTACGAGTTTTTCTGAAATACGACCCCATAACATGAGTAAGATTGCAGCTGATAAAGTCCATCTCTATTCTGAGACAATAGAACCAGCCTCAAGGATTAAAAGCTGTGTTTTTAATGGTTTTAAGAAGAGTTGCCATTCTCTACTTAAGTTCGATTCTAAGAGTGAGAAGGACTTCGCATTCATCCTGGAAGAGGAAGCAGGAAGTCCTGTTCTGAAATGGCTGAGACCGGCACCTCACCAGTTCAATATCACATGGGGAGTTCTTAATCCTAAGCAGTATGAGCCAGACTTCGTAGTTGAGACTGGTGATTGTATTTATCTCATTGAGGTTAAGGCCGAGAAGGATATTCAAACTGCTGATGTTCAGGATAAAGCCAAGGCAGCTATCCAGTACTGTAAACATGCGACTGAGTATAATGCGGAGCATGGGGAGAAGCCTTGGAAGTATATTCTCATCCCGCATGACAAAATCACAATGCAGATGGGATTTATGACATTAGCTGAGCAGTATGAGGTAGGACTGTAAATCAAGATGATATTTATGGAAAGGAGTTGAAATGGAATCTGAATTATCCCACTTGAAGAGCTATCTATATCGAAACCCTAATTTCATGAATATTTATGAAGAAGCCGTTAAGAACTCATTAGATGCTGGTGCTGACAAAATAGATATCATTATCAAAAAAAAGAAGAAGATTAGCGATGCTGAGCTTACCATTATTGATAATGGAACTGGTTTTAACCAAAGTAGTTTCAACCGATTTTCTGTTTTAGGGAAGAAGGCTGATATTGAACATAAGGGACTTGGTCGTGTTGTTTATCTAATGTACTACGGTGAAGTTAAAATAAGTAGTACCTATCAGTTTAACGGTGAATGGTTGAAGAGAGACATTAATTTTACAGATGATTTTAATCCGAAAAGTGCACCAGACTTATATAAGGAAGAAAAAAGTTCTCAACAAATTTCTCGAACAGAGCTGATGTACAAACGACTTATTCATCAGAAGATTCATGATAGTAAGTTTATTGATGTTCACTATGTAAGGTCTTTTCTATTTGCAAAATTCTTATCTGAATTTTATACCCTCAAACAAAAAGGGAAAGATGTAGTAATAACGATACGAGATGAACAAGAAGGTGAAGATGATTTAGTCAGTAATGATGTGAAACTATCTTCTACTGATTTCCCCACTTTTGATACGAGGGATATTGATTTATCTGGGAAGGAACTTTTTGATATTGCTAATCCCAAGACTAAAATACTGTATAAGATTGAAAATGATTATAGCCCGATAAATAGCTATGAGCAAAGCATCATCACCGCGATAAGTGTTGACGGTAGGTCTTTTGAAGTCAATATAATCGATTTACTACCACCCGGTTTTAGAGTGATATTTCTCTTACATTCAGAGGAAAAGATTTTTAAGTCGAAACCAGATAGATCTGGTCTTGATATTGATAACGATAAACTAAAAAAAATAGAAGAGATATTTAAGTCTTACATTATCAATATGGTAGAAGAGAAAATCCCAGAAATTAAATCTGAAAATAAAAAGACTATACGGGAGATCAACAAAAAGTACCCATTCCTAATAGGGTATTTAGAGAGTACTGGGGTTACTCTGTATCGAAAGGACCGCCTCATTGATGATGCTCATACAAAATATAACAAAGATAAAAAAGCATTACTGGATTTACAGAACTTATCTGATTCCCAATTTGACAATGCTTTGAAAATTTCATCAAGAGTCCTTACAGAATACATTCTCCATAGAGAGACAGTGATCAGAAAAATTGATATACTCCAGAAAAATGGTGAAAATGATGAAACTTTGCTTCATAACGTAATTATTCCTCAAAAAGATGTATATGTTGATGCAGAAATTGAACTGCAACGTAACAACATCTGGTTGTTTGATGATAAATTTATGAGTTTTTCTACTGTCTTAAGTGAACAGTCCATAAAGCAGTTATTCAAGAGTCTTGATGATGAGAGAGAAGGAAATGATGATAGACCCGATATATCGATTGTCTTTTCTAAAAACGGAGATTCTGAACAGACGAAAAGCGCAGATGTGGTCATTATCGAATTGAAAGGACAAAGCCCACATAAAAATGATCTACCTATAATAGTCAAACAAATCGTTGATAGAGCTAAAGTTTTATCTGAAGAATACCCAAGTAAGATAAATCGTGTTTGGTATTATGGGGTATTAGGATTAAGCGATAGTCTAAAACGCGATCTATATGGAAGTGACCGATATCATAAGATGTTTTCCAGTGATGAATATTGGTATGGACAAGAGACATTTATACCAGATTATGAGAAAGACCCTTCACAGGCTAACCGTATACAAGTTGATTTCTTCTTACTTTCTTATAAAGCTCTTATTGATGATGCTAAGAGTAGAAATAGTACTTTCCTTAATTTACTTAGAGAAAACATAACTCATAATGACTGATTTATTTAGAAGCTGTGAAATAAATAGCGATTAATTTCCACATTTAAAGCGAAGGGGAAATCTGCCGCACCTCCCATTAGCTCCAACGGCGCTAGTTACTGTGAATTAAGAATGAATATTGTAATTCCTACCAATTAAAGTCACTCCTCCAAATAATCCCTTATAATAGGAAGGAATAAAGGCCCATACACTTCTAACTTCTTTTCCCCAACACCAGATACCAACAGAAACTCTTCCTCATTCTGAGGCTTTATCTGTGCCATATCCTTAAGGGTTTTATCAGAGAAGACAATATAAGGAGGGACCTGGTTCTCTTGAGCTATCTCTGTACGTTTATCCCTTAAGCGTTTATACAAGTCATCATCCTGGAAATCTGATCTATCTAAGAGATCATTACGGGAGAGACCTTCTTTTTCTGGAGATACGGCTGTATCACTAATGTAGAAATCCCTTTTCCCAAAGAGAATATCCTTCCCTAAGGAGGTAAGGCAGAGGACATTAAATCTCTCTGTGTCCTGATAGATCGCCTGCTGGGCTATCAACTCGGTAATAATATTTCGCCACCATTTCTTACTTTTATCTCTCCCCACGCCAAAGGTCTTGAGTTCTTGATGATTCCGGCTTCTGATTTTCTCCGTATCCGCACCCCAGACAATATCGATGATATGGTTAATGCCAAACCCTTCATTAGTTCTAATGATGGCAGATAGAACTTTCTGACCATCGATGGTGGCTTCTATCTTGTTTGTTGTATCATTACAAATGTCACAATTCCCACATTCGCCCCTATGATCTTCATCAAAGTATTCCAGTATCTGCTTACGACGGCATACATTAACCGTCGAATAACGGATGAGACGATTGAGGTTATCCTTAGCCTTGACCTGTTCTGTAGGATCGTCTATCTGATCGATGAAGTATTGCTGCTTACTAATGTCCCCTGTGCTGAAGAAGAGCACACATTGGGAATCAAGGCCGTCTCTTCCGGCTCTCCCTGTCTCCTGATAGTAGCCTTCCATACTTTTCGGGAGGTCTCCATGGATGACATAACGGATATTGTTTTTATTGATACCCATACCAAAGGCTGTTGTCGCTACTATGATATCCACTTCATCCTTATTAAAAGCTTCCTGATTCTGGCTTCTTTCTTCCTTGCTAAGACCGGCATGGTAGGGGAGGGCTTTTAAGCCTTGCCCTATGAGATAAGCTGCTGTCTTACTCACATCCTTACGGCTCAGGCGGTATACTATCCCCGATTCTTCAGGATGATTCTTGATAAAACCGGATATCTGGGACAGGACCTCTGTCTTAGGCTTAACCTGATAATTCAATTCCTGACGATTAAAAGACGCTCTCACCACAAGAGGATCTTTTAAACCAAGTATACGAATGATATCTGATTGGACTTTAGTCGTAGCTGTTGCGGTGAAGGCGGCCATAGGAACATCTGGGAAATGGGAACGAATGCTTGATAAGATCAGGTAATCAGGACGAAAGTCATGTCCCCATTCGGATAGACAATGGGCTTCATCTACGGCGAAGAAGTTAATATTGAACTGTTCCAGCTGTTCTAAGTAGCCCTCAATGGCTAAACGTTCAGGGGATAAATAGAGAAGCTTGATCTCCTTTCGATTAAGCTTAGAATAGATTTGGCTTATCTCTTCCTTCTGTAAGGTACTATTGAGGAAGGCCGCTGGTATCCCTTTACTGAGTGCTTCATCTACTTGATCCTTCATTAGGGCTATTAAGGGACTGATAACGACCGTGAGTCCTTCAAACATAAGTCCAGGTATTTGATAACACAAACTTTTGCCACCCCCTGTCGGCATGGAGGTAAAAACGTCCCGTCCCGAAGTAATAGCTTCTATAACATTCTCTTGGTTATCACGAAAAGAACTATAGCCAAAGATGCTTTTCAGGAGCTTATGGGCGGTCCCTGGTGTGTTGTTTGTATCAATCAAAACTTATCCTTTATTATTTCTTTTTACAATAAAACAATCCAAAACGAGCCATATGATAATAAGGGAACTTATCCGCCATATAGATCTCCAATTCTTTTTGCTTATTATAAAAGTCTGGTTCGTACTTTATTTCATTATTAACAATATAGTTATTTAAGGACATGACACCATATCGATGAAGGCAATCTAATCCGTTTTGTGTAATAAACTCTTCTACTTCCTCTCCTGTATAAGTCATCATGGTAATATCGAAGGAGGAATCAAACTCAGGAGTCTTCAAATATTTTTCCACTATATCAAGGTTATTTTGAAAGAGGGCAGGGGCAACCATATTGGTGTATCGATTTAAATGTCGAATAGAGAGTATCCCCTTATCCGATAGAAGGGATTTTAATATAGCTATAGCTTGCTTGGGATCGTCAATGTATTCCAATACATTATGGAATAAAATCAGATCATATTTCCCAGTAATCTTTGATTCCAGTTCATACACATTAGAAACGATAGCCTTATAAGGACTATTGAATCCGGCATGGGACAAGAATTGTTCCGCTTGATTTATCATCTCTTCTGAGTAATCAACTAGCAAGTGCTCTGCCTTAAGATCATCTAGCAAAAGAGATTCAATCCCATCACCACAACCTACATTGAGTATCTTAAGAGGTTTTTCTGTTATGGTCTCCATCAGAAAATGATGGCTTATCTCATATCGCATCTTTGCCCAAGGCAAGTCTTTCATTTTCACCCATGAGGAGGCCTCTGCATTAAATCTTTCTTGTTTATTCATCTGATTTTGATCCTTAACTTAGGGGAAGGTCTATTCTAACATCTTAAGTCTTCTCTTTATAGACCGTACAAAAGGGAATCCTGATTCATTTGAGCATTGAGGATGATACCAAAGTAGCCTGTCACCTACGCCCATCGTCAAGTGAGGATGACACCAAAGTAGCCTGTCACCTACACTCAACGTCACTTGAGGATGACACCAAACTAGCCTGACACTGACACCCATCGTCAAGTGACAATGACAGAATTCCTCAATTGACAAATTCCTCCAAGGTCAATTGACAAATAGGGAAACCCACAACTGTGCCATTGGAGAAATCTTAACTTTTCTCTTGCCTTTTAGTTCTTTAAGGTATCATAATGACTGTATGACCAGATATGAATATCGGTCATACGTAAGGAGATAGGATGCCAAAAGCTTTTGGTAATGAAGAAAAAGAAGAGATAAAACAGACCCTTATCACAGAGGGGCGTCGCCTCTTTGAACGTTATGGAATACGTAAGACAAGTGTCTCGGAGATAGCCAAAGCCGCCGGTATTGGAAAGGGGACATTCTATCTATTCTATCAATCCAAGGAAGAGCTTTTCATCGATGTACTAGATATCTTTGAAGGGGAGATGCAACAAGCCCTCATCTTACAAATAAAAGAATCCTCCCTTAGTAAAAAAGACAAGCTCAAGAAACTCTTGGGATTTCTCTTCGAAAAGCAATATGACAATCCCCTTATGGAGGTCTTGATGAATGAGAAGCAAATGGAAGAGATCCTAAGCAAAATCCCTGAGGATAAATTAGAAGGTTTTCTCAATCGAGATGAGGCTATGGTGGAACAATTAGGGGCTTTTTTCGGAGATAGCTTTACAGCCTTTCCTCCTAAAGTCCTAAGTGGTTTGTTCCGGAATTTGTATGTCATGAACTTCCAAAAGCGCCTTATTGGGGAAGATGTCTTTGATGAGGTGGCTAGCTTGATGATTGATTTTATAGCAGATGGTCTTGTTAAGGAGGACCAATGATTAGGGTATCAGATCTATACTATCATTATCCCAAGACAGAGGGTGATATTCTCAAAGGAATTAATTTCCAAATAGAACAGGGAGAAATCTTTTCCCTGTTAGGCCCTTCCGGGGCTGGTAAAAGTACGACACTTAAGATTCTCATCGGTATCTTAGATAAGTATCGAGGAACTGTACAGGTTGATAAATGGGATTTGGCCCATAAGAATCGCTCCTATTATGACAAGATAGGAGTCTCCTTTGAATTCCCTAATTTGTATCTCAAGCTTACAGCCCTAGAGAATCTTCGTTTCTTTGCTTCCTTGTACCATGATGTCAAACCTTCCTTTGATCAACTCCTGGATCAGGTTGGTTTATATGAATATAGGAACAAGCGGGTAGAGGATTATTCCAAGGGTATGAAGATGCGTCTTAATTTCTGTAGAGCCCTCATTAATGATCCTGATGTCTTATTCTTAGATGAACCAGTTAGTGGCTTAGATCCTGTTAATGCCCGTAAGGTAAAGGATATTATTCAGAACTTAAAATCCCAAGGGAAGACTATCTTTTTAACAACCCATAATATGACCATAGCTGATGAATTATCAGACCGTGTGGCCTTTATGGTCGATGGTAAGATTCCCCTTATTGATAGTCCTCATCATCTCAAAGTGGAAAGAAGTCAGGGAACGGTCAGGCTAGAATTAGAACAAGAAGTCTGTGAGTTCCCCTTAGCTAACTTGGGTGTTAATCCAAACTTTCTTCATAAAATCAAAGATAATACCATTCTATCCCTTCATTCTACAGAAGCTACTTTAGAGGATGTTTTCATTGAAGTAACCGGCCAACGGTTGGAGCAAGGGGAAGGGCTATGACCAGTTCCTTTATTCCTTTATGGAAAAACGAATGGAACCTTGCCCTTCGCTATGGTTTTGTTAGTATCTATATCGTTCTTTCTATCATTTATATTGTCATTGTGCGTCATGTTCCTACCAGTATCCGTTCAGAAGTCCTTCAGTTGTTGATCTTTACAGATCCTGTAGTTCTAGGCTTTTACTTTGTGGGAGGTTCCGTATTATTTGAAAAAAGTGAAAAGGTGCTCTCCTCCTTATTTGTTTCTCCTATTCCCTCTTACTCCTATCTATTAGCTAAAGCTTTGAATTTCTCCTTACTAAGTGTGATGGTCAGTTTTGTCATTACCATAGGAGGGATTGGCTTCTCCTTTCAACCTTTGATATTGTTTTTAGCCGTTGGCTTGACCTCCTTAGTTTTCACTTTATGGGGGCTGATTGTCGTATCACGAAAAGAGAATGTTCCCGAATACCTTTTATATAGCCTTGTCTATCTAATACCTTTTTTTATTCCTTTATTAGGATTCTTTCCCTTCACAGATGCCTGGTGGCTTTATCTTTTTCCAACTCAGGCCACCTTGCTTTTATTGAAGGGAAGTTTTCAGGGGATTAGTGCTTTTGATCTTGTCTACAGCATTGTTTATCTCTTGGTATTTATCTGTATCAGTGCTTTATGGGCGAAAAGATGGTTCGACAAATATGTCATTGCCCAAATAGGAGGGGGAGAATGAATGTTCCTGTCTTATTTAAGTCTTCATTAAAAAGTGTCCTTAGAGATCCTCTTCTCCTGTTTGCGCTTATATTGCCAATCTTTATGACCGTTCTCTTTCGCTTTCTTATTCCCTTTATCGCAGGGATAGTCAGTCACTATGTAGAACTACAGAATTATTATGGTCTTATTCAAAGTATCCTATTATTAATGTGGCCCATGATGCTTGGATGGTTAGGGGGATTCCTTGTCTTGGATGAGCGGGATGAGGGCACTCTCCAAAGTGTGGCTGTTACAAGGGGTGGTGTCGGTTTTCATCTTCTCATTCGTTTTGGCACAATCTTGCTCTTGGGTCTATTATTATGTTTAGGCTTGTCACCTATATCCGATCTCTATGCCATACCTTTTCTTCCTCGTCTCGCTTTTGTCTTTGTGAATAGTCTATTGGCTTTGGTATATCTCTTAATGCTACCCGCCTTTGCTAGTAATAAGGTGGAAGGATTGGTTGTGGCCAAGACTTTTGGCTTATCAATGTTACCTGCCTTCGCTGTTTTGCTTCCCACTCCCTATAGAAGCTTAGGTATCTTGTTTCCAACCTATTTTCTAACCCAGAGTGTCCTTAATGTGGATGACTTACCTAAGTTCCTACTGTATTTAATGGGGGGATTGATAGAAATATTACTATTAACTCTCTTCTTTTCTTATCGCTTTAGTAGGGACAATAGGTAATATTTCCTCTACAATAAGAACCATGGATAAACAAACTCTCATATTATTAGCCCAATATAATCGAGCTGCTAATTTAGAAATGAATCAGTTAATTAAATCATTAACAGATGATCAGTGGAATCAACGTTTTAAGGCCTTCTTTTCTTCCCTTAAATCTATGTGTAATCACATCTATGTTGCAGATAATGTGTGGCTGTATCGATTTAGTCAGCTTCGAACCTTTGAATATGTTAAATCTTTAGGTTCTACCAGTCCTCTCTCCTTCAAAGAATTATATACGCCAACTATCTCTGAGTACTTAACTAAGCGAGATATAACAGATCAGCTTCTGCAAGAGTTCGTGGAAGAGATCACCCAAGAGGACATCGATTCTGATTTAACCTATTTAGATTCCCGAGGGGGAGAACATTCCCATAACTTTGGAGACTTAGCTCTTCATATGTTCAATCATCAAACTCACCATAGGGGGATGATTTCTGTCTACCTGGAAGGCTTGGACATTGATAATGACTTCAATAGCATTATGAGTTATTTATAGGAAGCCTTGGTTGGGAATCCTTTGCTCTTAGTTTGAATTGTTTCATCATATTCTGAAGTTCCAGAATTTGACCAGTCAATTGTTCTGTAGCGGCCGAACTTTCTTCTGAGGCCGCTGCGTTCTCTGTTGTTATATTCGATATATGATTAAGATCCTCTGTAATCCGATTTACTCCTTCTGCTTGGGAGGAACTGCTTTTCTTGATTTGAGCAACAACTTCAGATAACTCTTGAGCTCCTTTCAGAATGGTAGATTGCAGGGAGGATGTTTTGGTAACAGCTTCCAGCGCATCTTCCATGTGAATACTTGCTTGTTCAATTATCCCAGAAGTATCCTTAACAGAGGCTTCACTTTTATTGGCCAGTGTTCGCACTTCATCAGCGACAACAGAAAAGCCCCTACCATGTTGGCCTGCTCTGGCCGCTTCCACATTAGCATTAAGGGCCAATAAGTTAATCTGAAAGGATAGACTGGAGATGATTCCTACGATTTTCTTTATCCCGTCAAAGCTATCTTTGATGTTATGAACAGATAGGATTAGTTCTTCAATCTGATTGGCACTGTCTTCTGCGTTTTTCTTACTCATTTGGGCGATTCTATGGGCGGATTGGGCTCCTTGGGAGTTTTCAGTTGACTGCTGGTCAATGGCTTTTAAGTTATCAAGAATTTTTTCTACAGAATCTGCCTGAGTAATGACTCCTCTAGACAGATCCTGACTGGCTGTTGATATGTGATTAGCTCCAATCTGGACTTCGCGAATGATGATATCGATTTGATAGAGGAGGTTATTCAAGTTATCAGACATAAGCAAAAGTGATTCTCCTAATTGATCCTCTTCACTGCTTTTGCTTATAAGAGGAGAAAAATCTCCCTTGGCAAATGAATTGATAATATCCGCTTTTTCCTTTAGTGAGATAACCATTTTATTAAAGGAGTCTTCTAATAATCCGATTTCATCTCTTTTCTTGTAATTCATGGGGTTAATATTGAAATCACCATTAGCCAGAATATCTGCATTCTTACTCACCTTTTGTAGAGGGATGGCCAGGGATTGGGCGAACTTAAAGGCTATGATCGTTCCTATAATGATCGTAAGTAAGATGATGATCATCATAGCAAAATTAATTCTTCTTAGTCCTTCCTCAAAGTCAGACATATTAACAATGGCCCCTAATTGCCATTCCCAGGGGGCAAAATAGCTTTGGCTGTATATAAGTCTATCTTGATAGGCTATAATGGGTGTCGATTCATGCGAGGTATATCGCTCTCCTTTATAATCACCTAAAAGGGATTCTCCTTTTTCATCGAGTATATAGATGCGTCCTGTTTTCCCTATGGTCAATTCTCTTAAGTTTTTAATGAGGGAATCCTGATATTGGGATTCCGGTACACCAACGTACAAGGCTCCTACTAAATGTCCATTATTATCCTTGAGAGGGTAATAGGCCGTCATATACCAATGTCCTAAGATATTAGCTCTACCTAAATAAGTATTCCCTTGCTTCATTTGATCATAAATGGCTTGAGATAGAATGGTCCCTGTGGCTCGTTGTCCACTGTCTAAAAGTATATTAGTAGATATCCGGTAAAAAGCATCTTTGTTGTTCCATTTTTGGGATAGGGAATCATCAGGTTTCCTTCCTTGAAAGGGTTTTAATTGAAACACTGTAGCTGTTGATCCTGTCAGCTTCGATATTCTATCCACTAAATCATGATCAGATTCAGGTATGTATTTTTGTTCATGGGCTCCTACATAGAGTGCGCCTATGATGATACCCTGTCTATTTTTGATAGGTTCATAAGCTGTCAAATACCAACTGTCCACAACATAGGCTCTCCCATAGTAGGTCGTTCCCTGAGATAATTGCTTTGCCACTTCAGATGAGTTTGGAATATAGGTATTAATGGCTCGCTCACCTTGTTTGTTAATAACATTGGTCGATACCCGCAGATAACCTTGGGGGATCTTTTGGAAAATAGTTGCTGTTTCTATTCCTGTTGTATTCTTGATTTGATCCACTAAGCCATAATCATAGGGGATATTTTTATCTCCTATCCTAAGAGGGTTAAATCTGAGGGTGGTCGTTTCAAGGGTAATCTGGTCCTTAACCTGTCTTGTCAATGTTTGATTTGTGTTTAATTCGGGTGTACCTAGATCATAGAATAATTTGTTGGCTATGATGATATCTGACTTAACCTTTTGTCGAACCAATTGATCCGCTTTTATATCAACGACTGATAGTTTACCACTATCATCCACCTGGATTTGGCCATAGTTGTTTAAAAGGTATTTGGCTATCTCCAGGTCCGTATTAACTTTTTGAAGGGCCAGGTCGTATATATTTTTGACATTTTGCAGGATTTGCTGGGTTTGTTGTTTGAGCCTGTCTTCATTTTGTGATTTTGTTTCCTTTGTTAGGATTTGATATGTCGTTAAGCCCAGTAATAATATGGGAATCAATACCAGTAGAAGGGACATGAGAATTAATTTGTCCTTGATCTTGAAATGAAACACCATAATAAATAGTCTGGTTAATTTTTCTTCTACTTGCAACCTTTTTTCTTTAGGATAAATTGGTTTGAAATTGAACCTGGTATAAACGAGACTGATTAGTAAGATCTCTTTTGAGAAGGTTAATGAAGAAACAGTTTCCAAAGTTAGCTTTTAATTTAAGTTTTATAATCTTGATAATAGAAACTTGTGTCATAACACTAGCTGGATATATATTTGTGTTCCTGATCTTTGGACAAATGAACCAAAACTGGGAAAATCGCATTCTTATTCCTTATACTCTGCTTCAATCAGGTGTTATTTCTCATAATACTTTGCCACAGGAAGACTTTTGGATGCCTCTTTTAGGTCAGTCTAATAGTCATATTTATATCACCGATAAGGATGGTTTTATTAGTGAATCTTATCCCTCTATGGATAAGGGCCTAAGAATTAATGATATTCCCTTGTTTTCTGATATATCATTACCTTTAAATTTCAAACGTAATTTGTATGATGATCAGGGTGAATCCTTTCGTTTAGGTGCGCAATTCTATTCAGATGATGAGCAAAAATATTATGTTTTTGTGGATCTTCCAAAAACATTACTGCATAAGCAGAAGCTCAGCATCCTTCATACGATATTCCTGGGAATGCCAATCTTTCTAATTGTTAGTTTTATTATGATTCTGATCATTATGGAATTTTTACTTGCCCATAGACTTACTATCATCGATGATTCCCTTAAAGAAGTAGAACAAGGAAATTTTATGGTCAGGACTCCTGTGGATCATCATCATGATGAAATCACAAGGCTACAGACAGATATTAATGCCGTATTAGTATCTCGCCAATCTTATATTGATCAGATAAATCACCTGAATAGAGTATTAGATGCTATTCGTAATATAAATCAGTTAATTGTACAGGAAAGGGATAAGGACAAACTTCTTCGTAAAGCCTGTGTTAGCCTATCCCATATTGATCAATATCAATTAGCCCGTATTTATTTGGAAAAAAAAGAAGAAGGACAGGTCAAATGCTTCTCTAGTATACGCGGGCAAGAAACGGTAACTATTGATCAGTTTTCGATTCATGATAATTCTATGGGTTGTCGTAAGGTTATTACCAATAAACAGGGGGCTCACATTATACCTGTCGCTACCTGTGACTGTAATGGTTGTCGTTTCTATAAAGATTCCCGAAGCTACAATGTTATGGGGATACGTCTGGAATATGGCACCCAATTCTTTGGTGTCCTTAATATCCATGTCAATCTTGACTATGAAATAGATGAACGTGAGTTATCACTCTTCGAAGAAGTAGCAGGTGATATCTCCTACGCTCTATTCAATATTGATCTAGAGAATGAACGTTCCAAGATAGCCAGCGCTCTTATAGAGAGTGAGAATCGTTTTAAACTTGCTATGAAAGCGTCTCAAGAAGGATTATATGATTGGAACTTTAGTAATGATGAGATCTATCTGTCACCAGGTTGGAAGAGTATGTTAGGTTATGGTTATAAGGATATACCTAATAATCTAGAGGCTTTAAAGCAATTAATGCAAGAGGAGGATTATCAAAAGTTTCTTTACTATGCCGATCAACTCAAAGAAGGCGCTAGAGAACGCTTTGTCCTGGAAGTGAAGATGCGTCACAAAGAGGGCCATTGGATTGATGTTTTATCAAGAGCTCAAATGATATTTGATTCAACAGGTAAACCTTCCCGTTTAATAGGCACTCATCTGGATATTACAAAACGTAAAGCCATTGAAGATAAAATTAAAGACGATCTGGAAGAAAGGAATACGTTAATAAAAGAATTGTACCATCGTACTAAAAACAATATGCAATTGATCATATCGCTATTAAGCATGAAGATGACGGGCATAAAGGATGAATCCTTGAATAATGTGTTATATGATGTTGAAAATAAAATCCAATCCATGGCACTTGTACATCAAATGCTATATGAAAGTCAGAACTTATCCAAGATTGATTTCAAAACATATATTCTTCAATTGGTAGACCATTCTATAGATGATGATATTAGCTTAGTGGAATCTTTGGAATCTATAGAAATATCCATTGATGTAGCATTGCCTTTGGGGATGATTTTTTCTGAACTTATCACTAACTCTATTCAACATGGTTTTTATAATCACCCTGATGATAAGCCTAAGGAAATACACATTAATCAGACAATAGGAGAAAATAATATTATTCACCTTACTTATAGGGACAATGGTATGGGGCTTCCTGTTGGTTTTGACCCTTCCTCCTCAGAGCATATGGGTTTTCAAACTATTATAAACCTTGTAGAAGGTCAGCTAAAAGGGAGAATTAAGTGGGAGAATGATCCAGGTCAAGGAGTAACCTGGTTTATTGATTTTGGAGAGTGGATACCTCAAGATCGGTTGTGAAGAACGATCTCTGATACGATATGTAAGGCTGTGGTTAAGGTTGTTATATCTGAATCAATGGACCCACTTGTTCCATCAGGACTGCCATGGCCAATGATCTTGAGTTTTGTATCTGTATGAGAATTGGTATCAACAGTTGTGGAATAAACAAGGGAAGGTTGTCCCGACCCTAGATGACCACCACTGTAGTTTTTATCCCCTTCGTGGGCGTCTTTGGGCCAATAATGATTCCAGTCTGTGGAATGATTCACTTCTACGAATATTGTGAAGCTTTTTAAGTCTTCGGGAATGGAAAAGTCTACTGCCAAGTCGCTCTTCGGTGTGGCTCCTGTAACCGCATCTGGTAAGGGTTCTTTCTTGGAAGGAAGCAAGATTCCTTTTTCATCAGCCTTGTTTCTTTTAAACATCCATGTGGGCAAAGCTTCTACTCTACGATTCCCTCCACTAAAGAGCCAACTTTGGGAGGCTATTTTGTCTGTGGCATAGAGGGTTTTGACATAGTGACCTTCTGTATCTTCTAACCAAATGACGATTTGGGGAGGATTCTTACGGTAAAAAGCAAAATCATGTATCCATTCCGGACCTGCTTTGATATCAAGTTCATAATTATGGACATCCGCCCATAAGGGGCTAGAACCTACGAGTCCTACCCAGCATAATAACGTAAACAATAGTGGCTTCATTTTTTACTCCTTTTGCATTCTATGATTCCGGGCTATCTCTATGAATGATCTTATGTAGTCTTTGTTAGGTGTTGATTTCTTTTTGATGATAAAAAGACTTTTATGGATCCCCATAGAACCAAGTGGTAATCCTTTGATGGATAAAGTATCTTTATATTCTTCGATGAGCCAATCAGGTAAAGTCGTTAATCCTCTTCCTGCATTAACCATCTGAAGCATAATGTCTGTGGTTTCAATTGTTTTGAACTGCTTGGGGTTACGATAGGCGGGGAGCAGAAATTGGGTATAGACATCCAGCTTTTCTTTTCCCACCGGGTAGGTAATTAGTATTTCCTTTTGCAAATCTTCTGGTTCAATATAAGCTTTGGAAGCTAAAGGATGATTGATTGAGAGAGCTAACAGTAATTCATAGTCAAAGATGGAATAGGATTCAAGTTCATCCGATAGAACAGGATCCGGGGTTACTAGTAGATCAATATCGTTATCCTTGAGGGCCCGGAGTCCATCAAATTGAAACTCTTGGCGAACGTCCAAATCTACATCAGGCCAGACTTGCAAGTAAGGATCTACCACTTTAACTAACCATTTGTAACAAGGGTGACATTCCATACCAATCCTAAGGACGCCTCTCTTGCCTTGGGATATTTGCTTAAGGAGTTCTTCACTATGAGTGACTTGAGGCAAAATCTGATCAGCTAGTTCTTTGAGAAGTAATCCCCCTTGGCTTAGACGTAGATTACGTCCCTCTTTTGTCCATAAAGGAAGTCCTAACTGTCCTTCGAGCTTCTTGATCGCATGGCTTAGCGCTGGTTGGGTAAGGTTTAATGTCTCTGATGCTTTGGTGAGAGTTCCTTGATTGTAGACGGTCTGAATGATTTGTAGATGAATTATTTCTATCATAACTATCCCTATGAAACACCTTGTGTGTTCCCTTTTATTTCTTTTAACCATGAAATATATTCATAGATCCATGAGATAATATCATTTTTATTTATCAATGTCCTTTGTTATGCTTGTTTTACATTAGTTATTAAGGAGTCAACCCATGTCATATAATCCTTTTAGATACGATATCGTAGGTAGTTACCTTCGCCCTCAGGTTCTTAAACAGGCACGGGACCAATTCTTGCAAGGACAGATATCTGAGGAAGAATTACAGAAAGTTGAGGATCAGGAAATCTTGAAGCTTATTGCAAAGCAGAAATCTCTGGGGTTAAAAGCTGTCACTGATGGGGAATTTAGAAGGTCCTGGTGGCATCTTGATTTTATGTGGGGCTTCAAGGGGATAAGAAAGACAGATTTACAAACAGGATACCCATTCCAAGGTGTTGAAACGCGGAAGGAAACGGCTCAATTAGAAGGAAAGGTCGAATTTGATGGGACCCATCCTTTTCTTAAACATTTTACATTTTTAAAAGAGGCGGTAGGAGAGGAGCTCATTCCTCGTCAAACTATTCCCGCTCCTAGTCAATTGTTATCTGAGTTACAGCGTCCTGAAAATCAGCCTTTTATCGAAAAATACTATGATAGTGAGGAAGAGTTGGCTCAGGATATAGCTCTGGCTTATCAAGGGTTCATTCAAGCCATATATGACTTGGGATGCAGGCATTTACAGCTGGATGATTGTACATGGGGAATGCTTAGTGATAAGAAGTTCCGGGATAATGTATCTACCCATGGTGTTGATCTGGATCAGATGGCGGATACTTTCTCTTCCATTAATAATAAGGCCATTGAAAAACGACCTGATGATTTGCAACTAACAACACATGTATGCCGAGGTAACTTCCGTTCAACCTGGGCTGGTTCTGGAGGGTATGATCCTATTGCTCCTCAACTCTTAGGTAAAGAGAAGGTTGACGCCTACTACTTAGAGTTCGATACGGATAGAGCGGGAGATTTCACTCCTTTAAAAGAGCTTACAGATAATAAGCATGTTGTTCTTGGGTTAGTGTCTTCAAAAATTGGTGAATTAGAAAAGAAAGAAGAAGTTATTGCCAGAATAAAAGAGGCGGCTAAAATCATTCCCTTAGATAGATTAAGTCTTAGTACACAATGTGGCTTTGCCTCCACAGAAGAGGGGAATGTTCTCTCTGAGGAACAGCAGTGGAATAAGATTTCCTTTGTGAAGGAAGTGGCTGAAGAAGTTTGGGCAGAAGTAAATTAATTACTTCTGTCTTTTCGTTCAAGAAGCTGAATCTTCAGTCCATCTGGATCTCTGATATAAATGAATTTAGTAGATGGATCTGGTTGAATAGGCCCTTCGATATCTGCAATACCATGGCCTTTCAGAAAGTCCATGGTTTCTTCCAGGGAACTGACGTTATAGCCAATTGATACATCACTACCATGATGGGGGGCTTTTTGTGTTTTGTTTTCTATCAACTCTAATTGGGAACCATTATGTTCCAGGAATGTGATTTTATTAGGTCCTGCCTGGATTTGCCGTATAATAGGCAATCCTAAGATCTTTGTATAAAATTCAAGTGATGTGTCCATATCCTTAACATAAGTAGTGATTAGGGAATAATTCATCTGTTATACTCCTTTTTGCCGAGTATAACAGATAATCATAACAACTTTAATCCCAAGAAAGGCTGGATCCTTGCTGGTATTCAGTAACTCTAGTCTCAAAGAAATTCTTTTCCTTAGACAAATCTGTAGATTGACTCATCCAGGGGAAAGGATTTTCCCTATGATATTGTACTGGTAGATTGATTCGTTCTAGACGCCTATCAGCTATGTGTTCTACATATTTACTGAACTCAGTAGCATTTATACCAAGAATCCCTCCCGGGCAGGCATCATTCGCATAGATTTTTTCCAGTTCTACGGCCTCTTTTATCAAGGCGATAATTTCTTCTTGAAACTCTGGTGTCCATATTTCTGGATTTTCGCTAACAATGGTGTTGATTAAATCACAACCAAAGGCGAGGTGAAGACTTTCATCGCGCATAATATATTCGAATTGTTCCCCAATACCGACCATCTTCTTTTGACGTTTCATGGCCAGCATCATAGCAAACCCTGCGTAGAAGAAAATTCCTTCCATTATCACATAGTAACCAATGAGATCATGGACGAATTTTTGAATATTATCAGAACCTTCTGTAGAAAAGTTTGGATTGAAGACAGACTGGGTCAAATTCACGACATAATCATCTTTTTCTTTTATAGAAGGAACGGTTTGATACATCTTATAGATTTCGTCAGGATCTAAGCCCAGGGAATCGCAACAGTAGATAAAAGTATCCGTGTGTATAGCTTCTTCAAAAGCCTGTCGTAAGAGGTATTGGCGACATTCCGGGTTTGTTACATGCTGATAGACTGCCAGAACGATGTTGTTTGCGGTCAAGGATTCTGCCGTTGAGAAGAATCCCAAATTCCATAATATCAAACGACGCTCTTCCTCTGTGAGGGTATGGGGATTCTTCCATTGCTCAATATCATCTTGCATAGGAATTTCTTCTGGAGCCCATGTATTGGCTATTCCGTCTTTATAATGCTGTCTGGCCCAACTATAGGTAATAGGTAAGATCTTATTAGGATCTGTTTTGCTATTGTTAATTATACTCATCTCATTATCCTTGTTATTGACATGATTCACACTCAGGGTCTGTTAGTGAACATATATTTCCTACAACAGAAGCAGGTTGTGTATATTCTCTTTTCTGTGTGAATCCGTAGGTTTTGGCATCTAGCGTCGATTTTTCAATTTGGGAAGCCGCTAGCGTTCGTAGATAATAAGTGCTTTTAAGACCTTTTTCCCAGGCTGTCATATAGATTTGGTCCAGCATTTTACCACTAGCTCCCTTCATAAAAACATTATGACTTTGACTTTGATCTATCCATTTGGCTCTTCTAGCGGCCATTTCAATCATTTGTATTGGTGATATTTCAAAGGCTTCTTTATAGAGTTGTTTATATTCAGCAGGAATCTCAGGTATCCCATCAAGATTTCCATCGAAGTATTTGATCTTGTCCAACATGTCTTTGGACCATAAGCCTTGATTCTTTAAATCTTCAACCATATAAGTATTAAGAATGGTAAATTCTCCACTCATATTGGATTTTACATAGATATTTTTGTAGATGGGTTCAATAGTCGGGAAGGATCCTGCGATATTGGAGATAGTCGCCGTAGGTGCTAAAGCCATTGTATTGGAGTTTCGCATTCCCTGTTCTTTGATCTTATCTCTAAGTTCATTCCATTCGAAAGTTTGACTACGATCTACGTCTACTGTTAGACCTCTTTGAGCCTCAAGAAGATCCAATGTATCAATGGGTAGTAAACCACGGTCCCATTTTGAACCTTTAAAAGAAGAGTAGCTTCCTCTTTCCTTGGCCAAATCAGAAGAGCCCTCCAGCGCATAATAGGAAAAGGCTTCTGTGAATCGGTCGGTGAATTCCAGAGCTTCCTTACTATCAAAAGGTATTCTTTGGATAAAGAGAGCATCCTGTAATCCCATCATTCCTAAGCCAACAGGTCTATGTCTCATATTGGAGTTTTTGGCTTCTTCAGTAGGATAGAAGTTAAGATCTATCACATTATCAAGCATTCGCATGGCTGTACGGATCGTTGCTTGTAATCTGGTCATGATGATGCCATGGCGTGTGACCATATTTCTCATATTAATGGATCCTAAGTTACAAACAGCGGTCTCATCAGCACTATTATTTAAAGTGATTTCAGTACAAAGGTTTGAGTTATGTACAACACCTACATGATCCTGTGGGGAACGTATATTGGATGGATCTTTGAAGGTTATCCAGGGATGTCCTGTTTCAAACAATCTCGTTAGCATTTTTCGCCATAGCTTTTCTGCTTCTATTTCTCTGTATTGAGCTATTTTCCCTTCTTTGGCTAATCCTTCGTAATATTCATATCTATCTTTAAAAGCGCGTCCATATAGATCATGAAGATCTGGTACTTCAGAAGGAGAAAAAAGTGTCCATGTTCCTTTATTTTTTACTCTTTCCATAAATAGATCAGGAATCCAGTTTGCTGTATTCATATCATGAGTACGTCTACGTTCATCTCCCGTATTACGTCTTAAGTCTAGAAAGTCTTCAATATCCAGATGCCATGTTTCCAGATAGGCGCAAGCGGCTCCTCGACGTTTACCGCTTCTGTTAATAGCAAAGGTTGTATCGTTGGCTATTTTTAAGAAAGGGATGACCCCTTGGGATTCGACTCTGGTACTTTTGATCATAGCTCCTGTGGCTCTAACAGGGGTCCAGTCATTCCCAATTCCTCCAGACCATTTGGCTAGTTGGGCATTGTCTCCTAATACTTTGAAAATCATTTGTAAGTCATCTGGTACGGTGCTTAGATAACAGGAAGATAACTGTGGTAAATCTGTTCCCGAGTGAAAGAGGGTAGGGGTTGAGGGAATAAAGTAGAGTTGACTGAGGACATGGTAGAACTCTATTGCCCTTTCGTTTTTATTCTGTTCTTCAATAGCTAAGCCCATTGCCACTCTCATCCAAAATGATTGAGGTGTTTCTTTGAGTTCTTTATCCCGTTGATAGAAATAACGTTCTGTCAGGGTTTCAAGAGAGCGGAATTGCAATAATTGGTCTCTCTGATAATCGAGATGTGTGGATAATAACTCAAGATCAAAACCCAATAGTCTTTTGTCAAAATGATTAAGTTCTACCGCTTCCTTTATGTTATTAATAAAGGAGTTACGAAGCTCGTGTTGCCCTTGGTGATTCCTGTCACTTGTCTGTGTAATTTCCTTATATATCTTTTGCAGGAACAATCTAGCGGCTGCTCTCTCATAGGAAGGGTCTCGCTCTATATAATTAGAAAGTGACTGGATAGCTGCCTTCTCTAATAGCTTTGTTGTAATCCCCGGATAGATATTTCTTATGATGTCCTGGAATACTAAAGGGATATCTATGTCCCGGCTATAACCTGTTGTAACCCTCTCTAGTGTAGAAACGATTTTGTCCGTGGAAAAAGGCACACGGTCTCCTGATGACTTTGTTACCTCAAGGTTCCCTTGTAATGCCTGTTTTCTCATCTGTTCTAGTCGATCTTCCCTGTGTTTACGATGTTCTTCTCTGTAAAGAATGTAGGCTCTGGCTACTTGGAAGTAGCCTGCTTCAGCCAAACTTAGTTCAACACAATCCTGAATAGATTCTATGGTTAGGGTACTGTTTTGCACCGATTCCAGTTTCTCCACTATGGAGTCAACAAGGGCATCTAACACAGTATCCAGTATATTTAGATTTTGAGCTTCAAAAGCCTTACTTATAGCTGAATGAATACGGTCTTTATTGAAATCCACATGAGAACCATCACGTTTTATTACTTGCACTTTACCACCTCATCAAATATTAGTATAAAAATCATGTTAATGTTCCTATTAGTAAAAATCAAGAGGTTTTCTACTGTATATGGTGTTGTTATAATGTGTTGACACTAATTGTAGTGTTTTATGTATGGGTAATTAAACTTTGGCAACACTAGTTGTGGACTGGCTTCACAGGGAATAGGAATATTTTTTTTAATCTTGCAGTGAGTTCAATAGATATTACAATTTAAATAAAGGAGTGTATGCTGTATGGAGAAACAAATTCGGAAGTTTGTAGACATTCTTAAAATTGAGTTGCGTGATTTAGAGCAAGATATACATACCCTGAGTACTGCCCTTGCGGATAAGCTCAAAGAAAAAGAAATCACAAATTTTGTCTATAAGGAGAATACAGCTTTGCTCATGAGAGAAGTGAGACTAGTTAAGGAGGCAATGAAAGATCTGAATAATTTTGATTTTGCTCAATATGAAGAGATAGATCCTTTTATTGATGATCTTCAAGAATTGTTTCACAATCATTTAAACTCATCCGCTTTTCCTCAAGCTATCCATGTCCTTTTAACAAGAAAAATAGAAAAAGTACGAGATTATATTAAGTTATAATGGACAAAAAGCAACAATAATAAACAAGATTGTTTTTTACTTGCTTAATTATATTTGATCCAATAATATTAAGTTCGATTAAAGCGTGTGATTAATAAATCGTAAGAAATTCATATAGAGGAAGGCTATGGATAGTACACTCAAAGAATTAATTGACAAGATTAAAACGGAAGGTGTGAAGAGCGCCGAAAGTCAGTCAGAGCAAATCCTTAAAGACGCGGAAAAAAAAGCCGCGGCTATCATCAGCGAGGCAAAATCCAAAGCTGCTGCTGAAAGAGAACAGGCTAAAGTAGATATTGCAAAAAGGGAAGCTGCTTCAAATGCTTCCTTAAAACAGGCAGGAAGAGATCTACTGTTAACTATGGAAAAGAAAGTAACTGCCCTGTTTGATTCTGTTGTTAAATCCCAGGTCGATTCAGCAATGACAGGGGATACTTTAAAAGACGCGATTGTTACAGTCGTTAAAAACTGGAAGAATGGCGAAGTAGCGGAGTTAGATGTTCTTTTAAGTGAAGAGCAACTTAAAAAACTGGAATCGTCCTTAACCGCAGAGTTGTCTGCTGAATTAAAAAAGGGAGTTGAAATTAAGATCGGTTCATCCGTTAATAATGGCTTCCAAATTGGTGAAAAAGACGGTAGTGCTTTCTACAATTTCACCAGTGAAGGGTTAGCAGAGACGATTAGTGAATATCTTAATCCAAAATTATCCCAGATTATAAGAGAGTCCGTAAAGGATAAGGAGTAAACCGTGGGGATGTATTATTTCACGGTCGCTTCTTTACCTTCATTAACTTATCAATCCCAACCTACCTTATCTGATGTTGATTATTTACAATATCTTCAGGAAAAATTAACTCCAAAGGAATTTGCATTGGTTGATGCCTGCAGACTTATTCCTAAGGAATCATCAAAAGCTAATCACATTCTAAGAGAATGGATTAGTTTTGAGAGATCCTTGCGTCTGTATTTAGCCGTTCAAAGAGCTCAAAAGAGACAATGGGAATTCAATGGTTCTTATCAACCAACTGCCAATTTGGAGGATAAAGCTAGGGAAGCAGTTAGTAAGGGTAATCCTTTGGAAGCTGAGAGTTACCTAAACGAGCTTCGATGGGAGTTTTTGGAGAATCTTGAAACAGGACATTATTTTGATTTGGAATATCTTCAAATATACTATTTGAAGCTTCAAATTCTGAATCGCAAGACATTGTTCGAACCTAAAATGGGACGTATGAACTTTGAAGGTACCTATAACGAGATTCGTAACAATATGGATATTGAGATTTAATTGGAGTAGATAATGGCAAGAGCGACGGGAATCGTAGTAGGTGTCAATGGTAACATGGTAACTGTGAGTTTTTCAGGGCAAATAGCCATGAACGAAGTTGCCTATGTTATCGTTGGTGACAAAAGATTAAAAGCTGAGGTCATCCGTATTCGAGGTGATAGAGCAGATATGCAGGTATTCGAGATAACCAATGGTATTGGTATTGGTGATATCGTCGAATTTACCGAAGAAATGTTGGCTGTTGAGTTGGGGCCAGGACTGTTAACACAGGTCTATGATGGTCTTCAGAACCCTCTTCCTGAACTTGCTGCAGAATGTGGGTTCTTTTTAGAAAGAGGTATATATCTTCAGCCATTACCAAGAAATAAGAAATGGGATTGGACTCCTGTAGTTCAAGTAGGAAGTGAAGTTACAGGTTCAGCAACATTAGGAACTGTTCCTGAGTTTTCTTTTGAACATAAAGTTCAAGTTCCCTATTATATGACAGAGAATTATAAAGTAGTTAGCATTACAGAACCAGGTTCATATAATGTTGACCAAGAAATAGCCGTACTTGAAGATTCCAAGGGCAATAAATACCCTTTAACGATGAGCTTCTTCTGGCCAGTAAAAAAAGCAATTACTGCCTACGAAGAGAGACTTCAACCAACAGAACCAATGGTAACACAAATGAGGTTGATCGATACCTTTTTACCAGTAGCTAAGGGCGGGACTTATTGTATTCCCGGTCCATTCGGAGCTGGTAAGACGGTTCTTCAGCAAGTAACGAGCCGTAACGCTGACGTAGATGTTGTAATCCTGACAGCTTGTGGAGAACGTGCTGGTGAAGTTGTTGAGACTTTGAAAGAATTTCCTGAGTTGTTAGACCCTAAGACAGGGCGAACGTTGATGGAACGAACCATTATCATTTGTAATACCTCATCTATGCCGGTAGCTAGCCGGGAAGCTTCTGTATATACAGGAGTTACTCTGGCGGAATATTATCGTCAGATGGGACTTAATGTTCTTCTTTTAGCAGATTCTACTTCAAGATGGGCTCAGGCTATGAGAGAAATGTCTGGTCGTTTGGAAGAAATTCCGGGAGAAGAAGCTTTTCCTGCTTATCTGGAATCAACTATCGCTGGTTTCTATGAAAGAGCTGGTGTTGTTCGACTTAGAGATGGAAATCAAGGTTCTATTACTATAGGAGGTACTGTATCTCCTGCTGGTGGTAACTTTGAAGAGCCTGTAACTCAGGCCACATTAAAAGTAGTCGGTGCTTTCCATGGTTTGACAAGAGAACGATCGGATGCCCGTAAATATCCTGCTATTCACCCTCTAGAGTCCTGGAGTAAATATAAAGGTGTTATCGATCAGCCAAGAGCGGATTTTGCTAGAAAAGTTCTTATCCGAGGAACAGAGATAGGGCAAATGATGAAGGTTGTTGGTGAAGAAGGAACAAGTCTGGATGATTATCTTATTTTTATGAAGAGTGAATTCTTGGATGCTGTTTATCTTCAACAGAATTCTTTTGATCCAGTAGACAATTCGGTTAGCCCGGAAAGACAAACCTTTGTTTTTGATTTGATGTATCAAATTCTTGGTTCAGACTTTGACCTAACAGATAAAGACACTATTCGTACCTTTTTCAATCAGTTGAGACAGAAGTTTATTGACTGGAACGGGGTTGAATGGAAGAGTGGTGAGTTTGAGTCATTAGAACGTGAAATCCGATCAATGGTTAAAGATAAGAGTAAAGGACTATCCAAAGAAGCTGAAGACATTTCAGCAAGTATAGTTGGAGGACAGTGATAGATGCGTAAAGTATATACCAAAATCGAATCCATAGCAGGTAACGTTATCTCTGTAAAAGCTGAAGGTGTTCGTTACAAAGATTTGGCCGTGGTTAAGTCTTCTCAAGGTTCAAGTCTTGCTGAAGTTATTCGTCTTGATGGTGACAAAGTAAATCTTCAGGTATATGCAGGGGGTAGAGGTGTTTCTACAGGGGATGAAGTTAGATTTCTAGGTCATTCCATGAAGGTTTCTTTCTCAGATAATCTGTTAGGTAGAATCTTTGATGGTTCTGGTAAACCAAGAGACAATGGCCCTGAGCTTGAGGAAAACCTTATTGATATTGGAGGACCTTCTGTTAACCCTGCTAAAAGAATTATTCCTCGAAATATGATAAGAACCGGGATTCCTATGATTGATGTATTCAATTCATTAGTAGAATCTCAAAAACTTCCTATCTTCAGTGCCTCAGGTGAACCCTATAATCAATTGTTAGCTCGTATTGCCATGCAAGCTGAAGTTGATTTGATTGTTCTTGGTGGTATTGGACTTAAATATGATGATTACCTCTTCTTCAAGAATACCTTGGAAGAAGGTGGTGCCATGAATAGAACGATTTTCTTTACCCACACAGCTAGTGACCCTATGGTAGAAGCTTTGTTGGTTCCAGATATATCTTTGGCCGTTGCTGAACAGTTTGCTCTTCAAGGTAAAAAGGTATTAGTACTGTTGACTGATATGACAAACTTCGCAGATGCAATGAAAGAAATCGCTATCACTATGGAACAAGTTCCTTCTAATAGAGGATATCCGGGAGATTTGTATTCCCAGTTGGCTTCGAGATATGAAAAGGCTGTCGACTTTGAAGGAAGTGGTTCCATCACTGTATTAGCTGTTACTACTATGCCTGGTGGTGATGTAACTCATCCCGTACCAGATAACACTGGATATATAACAGAAGGTCAGTACTACCTTCGTGGTGGAAGAATTGAACCTTTTGGTTCCTTAAGTCGTCTTAAACAAATGGTTAATGATGATACAAGAGAAGATCATCGAGCCTTAATGGATGGTATGATCAAGTTATACGCAGCTTATAATGAGTCACTTGAAAAGAAATCAATGGGTTTTAGGATGACATCCTGGGATGATAAACTCCTGAAATATGGGGATTTATTTGAAAAAACTATGATGGATTTATCTGTGAATATTCCATTAGAAGCTGCTCTTGATAGGGGCTGGGAAATCATGGCTGCTTGTTTCTCTCCTGAAGAAACAGGTATGAAGACCAGTTTAATTGAGAAATTTTGGCCAAAAAACTAGGAAGGTCCTATGGCAAAGATAAAACTGACGAAAAATGAATTGAAGAAGCAGAAGGACGATCTTAAAAGATTTAAGAGATACCTTCCTACACTTCAATTAAAAAAACAGCAACTTCAAGTTGAGATTCGTCAGGTTGAGCAAAAACAAGAGGAAAAGAGAGCTGTCCAGGAACAGATAAAGCAAAGTCTGGACACTTGGATAGCTGTATTTGGTGAACCTGTAGATCTATCAGCACTGGTCCAAATTGATTCTGTTCAAACAGAGTCTGGTAATATTGCCGGAGTTGATATACCAATCTTTACTGGTTTAACTTATAAAAAGATTTCCTATGACTTGTTTGAAACTCCTCTGTGGGTGGATGAAGGGTTGGAACAATTCAAATCCATCTTGGCGATTGATGTTGAAGTTGAAATTCTTAACGAACAAGTGAAACGGCTGTCTGATGAATTAAGAACAACTTCTCAGAGAGTTAATCTTTTTGAGAAAGTTAAAATACCTGAAGCTCAGGAAAACATCAGAACGATAAATATATATCTTGGGGACCAGCAAACTGCTGCTGTCGTTAGAGGTAAGATTGCTAAAAATAAAGTAGTCAAGGAGGTAGCTGAATGATTGTTCCCATGAAGAAGGCTTCCTTGGTCATCTATGAACATTTCAAACAAAGTACTTTAGATGGGCTAAAAAGTCTTGGTGTTGTTCATTTGGAAACCAAATACGGTGATAATGAAGCAATACGGAATGTGACTGATAAAATCGAAGTTACCAAAAATGTTTTAACGACACTGAAAAATATAAAGTCCAAAAAGCAGGAGAATCATCCTGATGGTGGCTTAGGTGTTGTTGAAAGTGTGGATGAGTTACTTAAAGAACAGGCAGATCTAAAGTCGGAATTAGACTCGATAGATAAAGAAATTACCTCCTTGAATCCTTGGGGCGATTTTGATCCAAAAGATTTTGTCTATTTAGATCAACAAGGCATAAAACTTAGATTATTTGCATCAACAAATAAAGTGTATAAGAGTTTACCTGAAGATATGAAAGTATTTTTCATTAATCAGGATAAAAGCAAGGTTTATTATGTTGTTGTTGATAATGGTGAGGACTTAGCTATTCAGGCTGATGAAGTGAGATGGCCAGAAAGAGGCTTAGCTTCTTTGCAAAAGGCTAGATCTATCATCGTTAAAAGGATGTCTGAAATAGCTATTCTAATAAAAGATTTTGGAGTGAATGCTGATCAGGTAGCTCAATTACTGGTTTCTTATGAGGATAAGCTCCAGGATGCTTTGGTTGATCATTCAACGGAAGATATCGATTCACTGTGTGTCATTGATGGTTTTGTTCCCATAGATAAGGTTGATGATCTAAAATCCTTGGCTAAAGAAATCGGAATAGGACTATTATTACGTGAACCCACAGAGGAAGACCAAGTCCCTACTTTAATACGAAGGAAGGGGCCTATTAAATTGGTAAAGCCCCTATTTAATCTGTTGGGGACCCTTCCTGGATATGAAGAAGTGGATATTTCTGCCATGTTTCTTATCGCTTTTTCCTTATTTGTCGCAATGATTGTTGGTGATGCTGGATATGGTTCTATATTCTTAGTGGCAAGTGTGTTTGGTTTTGCTAAGACTAAACCTACGGGTAAATTACCCTTTGCACTAGCCATAGTATTATCGACCTGTATAGTCATTTGGGGAGCTTTAACTGGAACATGGTTTGGGTCAGCTTATATTGCATCCTTACCAGGTTTTAAAGATATTATCATACCGCAAATAGCCTCCTTTGCTAGGGACGGAATAGATTCTGGTACTAATGTACAAATATTGTGTTTTGTTATTGGTATTGTTCATTTGACCTTAGCTCGAGGGCAGAATTTCTTTAGGAAGCTTCCTAAGTTAAATGCTTTTGCTGATTTGGGGTGGTTAATAACTCTTTGGGGTCTTTTCATCTTAGTCATGCAAGTTGTTGCCAAAAAAACGACACTCTTTGGTTTCGAACTAACACCTTATGCGATTCCCCTATTGGCTGTCGGTTTTCCAATGATTATTATATTTGCTGGTCAAGATGGCAACTTTTTTAAAGGTTTGTTGAAAGGATTAAATCCTATGAACCTATTAACAACTGGCTTGGATGGAGTGAGTGCCTTTAGTGACATCATCAGTTATATTAGACTTTATGCTGTTGGGTTAGCTACTGTAGCTGTTGCAGAGAGCTTTAATTCTTTAGCTGGTGGGGTTATGAGCATGCCCTTGGGAATGCTATTTGGAGGCCTCATATTGGTGTTCGGTCATGGATTAAATATCATATTGGCCATTATGTCTGTTCTCGTACATGGGGTACGATTGAATATGTTGGAGTATTCAGGCCACTTAGATTTAGCGTGGGCTGGATTCGAATATAAACCTTTCGCAAAGAAAGGGTTGAATGTTGAATAAAAATTTTGAGTATAAAGGTTAAAGGAGTATTGAAATGAACTTGGGATTATTAGGTTATTCTGCAGCTATTGCTTTTGCCGGAATTGGATCTGCTTTAGGAATGGGTGCGGCAGGTATGGCAACTGTTGGTGCGTGGAAGAAATGTTATATGCAAAATAAACCAGCTCCCTTTTTACTTGTTGCTTTTGTCGGTTTTCCCTTATCGCAGACTATCTACGGTATGATTTTAATGGGGGCATTAAAGGCTGTTGAGAGCCAGGCCACTTTAGCACATTTAGGTATTGGTTTATTTGGTGGTATTGCTATGGGATTTAGCGCCTGGATGCAGGGTAAAGCAGCAGCGGGTGCTTCTGATGCATTAGCGGAAACTGGTAAAGGTTTCGTTAACTACGTTATTGTACTAGGGCTTATTGAAACAGTTGCCTTATTCGTCATGGTTTTCTTGATGGGTAATATCTAAACACTCCTTATACAATAGATATGGCGGAGCATTAGCTTTGCTTCGTTAATAAAGGGACCTAGGTTTTTGACATAGGCCCCTTTTTTTATTTAAATCATGTCTACTATTTGAGAGAATATCTCATTTTGATCTTTTATTACTCAATCATTTACCTAATCATGAAAAAAAGATAAAAATTAATATATGTCATATATATGGGAAGTCACTCTTGAGACGGTACAGGAGGCGGACAAGGACATTATTTTAGAGTTCTCATGGGATCAATGGGAGAAGGTGTCTTCTTTCATTACTGGTAAATCAGATACAATCCTGAAATTGCCTGTGCCTACTGACCATAAGCAGGCTGAGGACATGACTCATATGATTCGTGATTATAGAGATCATAAAGGTTGGATCCTTCCTATTACTGAAGATATTTCTTATGAATACTGGACGTCTTTACTTAAATCAAATGATCAAGTATATGGCTTTTATTTTGAAAAATCTTCCGTGGAGGACCTATCTTGTTATGAAAGGATTTCTGCTGATGTTACGAGTATATACGATCATATTGGATTCTCAAAATTATTAAAATACAAAAGTGGGATTACTGGTTTAGCTTCCTATTTACATCATCTGTATTCCCTAAGGACCATATCACATCTACAAAATAAGTTAGTACGTTATTTTGAAACGCCACAATGGACTGGACAGCTGTTTCATGGTAATGAAAATAGAATTAACTGGTATCTATTTTTCTGTGGTGTATCCGGTACAACTGTATTTAGGCGAGATGGACTTGCAAGCCAAATTGATTCCCTGTGGTTAGATTATATGGACTGTATAACGAGAATAAAAGAGAACACCAAGCATATGGCATTAACTGAACTGATTAAAGGTGTTATTTCCCTGTGCTATTGGAATGAAAAAAAGAAATATAGCTTAATAGTTAATCTAGAAGATAGGGTAGGCAAAGTAGCTATCCCCTTGTTTATTAGTGGAAAAGATCTAATCAGTAATGAATATGTCCAGATTAATGGTTCTATGAACATATATTCTATGCCATTACTTATCGAAGAGGATCTTACATTGAGAGTTCGTTAAGCTAATGTAATAATTCTATACGATTAAAAATATAGTCTAAATCATCCTGTTTTATAATTATCTTTTGAAAGGGAGAATTTTTCTTTAAAGACTTACGTTTCTTTTTAGGATCATAGAATTTTTTATTACCTCTTCGAACATCTATCCAATGAACAAGTTTGATTTTTCCTTTACTGATTTCTAAAGCTGTAATTCCATTTTTCCCTATGCCGCAACCTGAATTAAACAAATTTGGTTGAAGCAAATCTTTTTGGTAAAGACCATTATTGAATGGTTGTTCCTTTTTTTGCTGTTTGCTTAAATTATACCATTCCTTCTTTAAAGCTTCTAAACGTATACGCAGATCTTTTTTTTTAGATTCTTCTACTTTTCCGTATTTCCTTAGAATAGCCTCCATCCTAAGTTTTAAATCCTCTCTTTTAGATAAAGATTCGAATAGAGGTCTATGAGTATGCCCAATAATGCTTACAATACTATTTTGACGAGAAAATTGGTAAATTCTTTTCTCTGTAGTAAATTGTTTTCTAGAATCAGCTGCAAAATATAGATTTTTTATCCCTAAAGGATGAAATATAAATTTAAGTAGAAACCCAACTACAGCATTAAACTTACTATATAACATAGTTGCTTGGTGACCATGAAGGATAAAAAGTTTTCTCCCCTTGTAATTGAGTTTTATTGCTTCTCTAATGGGAAATGTCAGGTTTTCTTCTTTTTGCAAGGTAAGCTCTGCATCATGATTCCCCCAAATCTTAATGATGTTTTCGTGACCAAATTCTTGAAAGAGGTCAAAAAAATCTTTGTTTGATTGGTGAACTGTCTCCAAAGTGAATTTCTGCAATTCTTCTATATCACCATTTAGTATTATCTTATAATTATTGGGTAGGTAGTAGTCTCTAAGTATCTGATAAACTAAGTCTCTATTTAGGATGAAATCGTCTTTTTTGGATCTATTACCCATATGGAGATCACTAAGAATAAGGTATTTATCGTCGTTATCTAGTGGAAGTTCTTCACAAGATTCATATAAACTAGCAAGATGACGTTCATATATTTTGTTACTCATAATGAAGACATATTTTATTTTTTTCGTTAATTTATCTTTAGTAATTCATGAGAAAAGGATTAAGCCATGATAATATTAGAACAATTAAGACAAACATTAAGACAGAAGGGATATGGTGCCATTATTTTTACGGGAACAGATCCTCATCTTTCAGAATATCCTCCCGCACATTATTTAACCAGAGCTCTCTTTTCAGGGTTTAAAGGAAGTGCTGGTATTGTAGTCATTACACAGGAGGGGGGAGGTTTATGGACCGATTCCCGTTACTATATTGAAGGGGCCAATAGCATCAAACCATACGGATTGAATTTATTTAAAGCCGATCAATCTGATACCTTAGCTGTTGATAAGTGGTTAAGCAATCAATTGCCTGAAGGCGCCAAGGTCGTTGTTGATTTCAAAACTATTAGTATCAATCAGGCATTGGCTTGGAGTAAAACCCTGGCAAATAAAGAACAAATACTTGTGAATGATACTGATATCGTTGAAAGTATTTGGCAGGATAGGCCTGCATTACCCAAAGAAAAAGTTTTTTCCATTAGTTCAGAAATATCTGGAAAAAAACGAAAGGATACTATAGATAAGTTTAGAAGAATAATGGAAGAAAGAAATATTCAATATCTACCCATTATGTCTATAGATGAGATCGCTTGGTTTTTTGATTTAAGAGGCTATGATGTTCCTTTTAACCCGGTCTTTATTGCGTATGCTTTATTAACTCAGCAAGAGTGTTATCTCTATGTTGATAAGGTAAAACTGTCTGATGATCTTATATCTCTACTGGAAGAAGATAACATTATCATAAAAGATTACGATGAATTCTATACTTCATTATCAGAATGGAAAGGAAATGTATTAATTAATACTGGTAATACAAATTTCTATTTCTACAATCAGTTATCTTCAGACACTAAGATAGTGTCTGATATTAGTCCTGTTGCTTTAACAAAAACGATAAAGAATGAAGTTGAGATAGCTGGAATTCGTTCTGTCATGGAACGAGATGGCCGGGCAATGGTTAAATTCCTAATGTGGTATGAGGCCAATAAAGCTAACGATATAAGTGAAAGAGATTGTGCTGATCAACTTGAACGATACAGACGGGAAGATGAATCCTTTTATGGATTAAGTTTTGAAACAATAGCCGGTGTCAATGAACATGGGGCTATGCCTCATTATCGAGTAACTGATGAGAGTAACAAGATTTTAGGAGAAAATGGTCTTTTTCTTTTAGATTCAGGAGGTCAATACTATCAGGGGACTACTGACATAACACGAACTATGGGGTTGCGCACCTATACCAAGGAAATGAAAAGGGATTATACCCTTGTTCTAAAAGGTCATCTTCGTCTTAGTAGGATTCCTTTTCCTGAAGGAACTCGAGGTGCCCAGATCGATGCTCTTGCTCGTATTGATCTGTGGAGTGAGGCAAAGGATTTTGGTCATGGTACAGGTCATGGTATAGGCCATTTCCTAAACGTACATGAAGGTCCCATTAGTATTCGAAAGAATTGGGTTGATATCGGTATGACTGAAGGTATGATTCTAAGCAATGAACCTGGTATCTACATAAACGGGGAGTACGGCGTAAGGATTGAAAATCTCATATTGGCTGTCCCTATGGTGAAGAATGGAATGGGTAATTTTCTCCAATGGGAAACTTTGACCCTTTGTCCTTATGATATGGATCTCATTGATATGGAATTGTTGGACAAAAAAGAAATTCTTCAGATAAACAAATATCATGAAAAGGTGTACACTAGAGTGTCTCCTTTATTAAATGAGGAAGAGAAAAAGTGGCTAAAGGAAAAAACATTGCCACTTGCAATAAGTTAGTTTGAGGAACGTGACTATGAATTTGAAAACAAAGTATCTTGGTCTGGAGTTAAAAAATCCAATCATTGTATCTTCTTCTCCTTTAACAAAGAATTGGGAAGGAATTAAAAAGTGTGCAGATGCTGGTGCCGGTGCCATTGTGCTTAAGAGTCTCTTTGAAGAACAAATGTCAGCTGATTTGAAACCGGCAACTGATGATCAATCCTATTTTAGTCATCCAGAAGCAGAAGCCTATGTGCAAAACATGGGAATGACTCTGAACTCTGATGAATATTTGGATTTGATTACCAAGGCCTCAACAGAACTTGATATACCTGTTTTAGCCAGCTTGAATTGTGTAAACCCTGAATGGTGGACTACCTACGCAGTTGAAGTTGAGAGAGCAGGAGCTGCAGCTATTGAATTAAACATATCTTTAGTACCAGATTCAAAGAAAGAAGATGCTGTAGCTATGAAGAAGCGTTTAATTGAGATTATCAAGTCTGTAAAAAGTAAAGTCAATATACCTATATCTGTTAAACTTGGGCATGAGTTTGGTGCTCTACCCAATTTGCTGGATGCAATTGAATTGACAGGAGTTGATGGTGTTGTGCTTTTTAACAGATATTATCAGGCAGATATCGATTTGGATTCTCTGAATTTGAAAATCGGTAAAAGATTTTCAGCTCCAGAAGAGTTCTTAGCTGTACTAAGAGAGATTGCTCTTGTTTCTGATCAAACGACCCTGGATATTGCTGCATCTACCGGTATTCATACGGAAAATGAAGCTATTAAAGCTATTCTGGTAGGCTCCTCTGCAGTTCAAGTATGCAGTACCTTGTTCAAAAATAAGATTGATCAAATAGCTACGATACAGTCAGGTATCGAGAATTGGATGAAGGATAAAGGATTTAATTCAATAGAAGAGTTTAAGGGAAAACTAAGTCAAAAGAAAGAAGATTCCCTTAAATTTGAAAGATTGCAGTATATCAAAGCATTGGTTGGTACAGAATAAGTCCTGATGTTGTAGGGAGAAATTAGTCTATTCTTGACTTTTTCTCCCAGCTTCTATATAGTTCCTTCAGGTCTAAAAATCTGGAGAGGAGTTTCTATGTCAAAAGCTCATAGAGGTAAAGGCCTGGTCGAACATGTTAAGGGTGGTCGAGCTACTTGTCCCCTTTGCAAGAGAACTGGTATTAAGGTTATCTACGAACAGGATATTAACGAGAAAAAATTTACAGTATGCAAGCAGTGTAAAACTGCTCTAGCTAAGGGTAAGTTACAGGAAGCTGTAGCTGCTCTTTAATAAAAACCCTGCCTTCATAGCAGGGTTTTTTTTGGAGATAACAATCAATGATATATATAATTATTGCTACTCTTACGACTATATTTTTTATGTATTTAAATCATATTAATATAAAGTATTTGAAGCATCATCCCATACCTTCCTTACTTAATGGACTGTTTACTGAGTCGGAAGAAGAAAAATCTAAAAAATATACCATAGCCAAAAGCAAAGTAAGTGATGTTTCCCATGTGGTTAACTTAGTTTTCATCTCTATGTTAATCCTGTTGAGAATACCTGCCTTATTAGATAATTTGCTTAATCAGTTTGAATTAAACATATATGTTCATAGCCTTGTCTATATGGGCTCCATATCCTTGCTTATCTACTTAGTTGGTCTTCCTTTTGACCTTTATAGACAATTTCGCTTAGAAGCTCAATTTGGCTTTAATAAACTAACAATCCAGACATATATTGTGGATCAGGTGAAAGGTTTTCTTCTATCATTAGTAGTTGGTATTCCCTTAGTACTATTACTCGTTTTTGTGTTGTCAACATTTAACCTATGGTGGTTATGGGCTTCGATGATAATGACGGGGATAGTCTTGTTGTTTTCTTTTGTCTATCCTTTCTTTATTGCCCCTCTCTTTAATAAGTTCACTCCCTTGGATGATGGCGAAGTAAAGACGACTATAGAAGCATTAGCTAAAAAGTGTGAATTCCCTATACAAGGCGTATATGTTATGGATGGTAGTAAAAGATCTAGTCATTCCAATGCTTATTTTACAGGGTTTGGTAAATTAAAGAGAATTGTATTGTTTGATACGCTTCTGGATACTCTTGATACTAGTGAAATATCATCTGTTATGGCCCATGAAATAGGTCATCAGAAGAAGGGGCATGTCAACAAAATGCTGTTATTTAACATCCTAATAATAATGGGATCATTCTTTATAGCTGGTCTCCTCTTTGACAAGCCTATTATCTTTGAGCATCTTGGGCTGGGAAAGGCTTCTCCTTGGAGCCTATTGCTTTTTTTGATGTTGTATCTGGAACCTGTTAACATTATTCTTACTTTCATAATATATAGTTTTAGCCGTAGATTTGAGTTTCAAGCTGACAATTATGCAAAAACAACTATTAGTACAGGTGATAATCTTATATCTTCCTTGATTAAGCTAACTAAAGAGAATGCCTCTAATCTAAATCCTCATCCTTTATATAGCCGCTTCTTCTATAGTCATCCCACTTTAGTAGAAAGAATTAATGCATTAAAGGGAGGTGTGTAAATTGTCACTTGAAGTATTTGTTTTAGGTACTAGTGGAATGATGCCGCTTCCCGGGCGTTTTTTAACATCCGCCTTGGTTAGAAGAGAAGGTGACCTGTTTTTATTTGATGCAGGAGAGGGAACACAAGTATCCTTAAAAATGTTAAATCTAAAATGGAAGAAAATATCTGCTATCTTCATTAGCCATATACATGCTGACCATGTAACTGGTTTACCAGGTATATTGATGTTGTCTAGTCAGGTTGATAGAACAGAGCCTCTCTATATATTTGGTCCTGCTAAGGTTGGTGAATATATTGAAATGTCTAGATCTGTTTTAGAAATGTACATTAATTATGAAATAATTTTTAAAGCCATTGATAATTTTCAGACCAGTGAAATTTTAATAGAAAATGATGAATATCTGATTAGAAGTGTTCCTCTAAAGCACACAAAGCCCTGTTTAGGTTATGTTATTGAAGAGAAGGAACGTCCCGGAGTTTTTCATCCTGAGAAAGCTAAGGAGTTCAATGTTCCTGTAGGACCTTTGTGGTCCAAACTTCAGAAAGGGGAAAGTGTAACTAATCTGGATGGAGAGAATATTTTACCTTCTCAAGTTCTGGGAGAACCAAGAAAGGGATGTAAGTTCAGTTATATCACTGACACTCAATATATCGAAAGCATTAGTCCTGAGATATCAGGTTCAGACCTTGTGATCTGTGAATCCATGTTTATGGATGCTTTGGCTGATAGTGCTAAGGAAAAAAAGCATCTTACTAGTAAGCAGGCGGCCAGGATCGCTCTGGAGGCGGGTAATGTGGGGCAATTAGGTTTAATACACTACAGTCCACGTTATACAGATTGGGAACTTAAACGCCTGTTAAAAGAAGCACAGAGCGTATTTCCTAATACATTTCTTACAAAAGATAGGCAAGTTATCATGTTAAATAACCAAGATTAAATTCTTGGTTATTTAACTTTAAATCCATATAGTGTTGTATCTTCGTTACGAGCTTTACGTAGAGCTGCTTTGGCTTCTTCGATTAATGTGATCCCATGAATTGAACGACCTGAAACAGAAGTAAATCCACCTTTTCCATCCAGCTGTTTGAGAACTGGATTAAAAGTTTTTACGGCTCTATCCAAATTCATCCCAGGGATTAATAATGCAATAACGGCTTGTCCGACCTTATAGATACGACAAGCGTATTTGTGGAAAGACTCATCCCTTTCCAGTCCATTTTTAATCTGCATATTATGTCCTGAGTTTGACGATATTAACGCTAATGACAAATCTTGACCAAGATCATAGCTTAAACTCAGTTGGTGATTCACCCAATCTTCGAGGGATGTTGCAGATACTTGTGTTGATTCTGCTGAATCCGGGATTATCTCTTCTTGTATTTCCTCATCTTTTAGGAAGGGAAGAAAGATAAGAGCAATGAATAATAAGAACAGACACAGAATTATAAAATATATAATTTGATTAAACACATCTGATGATTGAACCGTATCAATCGTTACTTTTAACTCAATTCCTGTTTGATTTGGAATGATTAAGGATTCCCTTATCTCATGCTGAAATAACATTTGGCTCGTATTATCTGTTTTCTGTATTCTATTGCCAGAGGATGTTACTATAAGGTCAGATGTCTTTCGATAAAAAACAAGCTGTACGCCAGTATCATTTGAATAAATAATTAAACTATTCACTCTATCATCTTTGAGCAACCACTCCTTTAGTTGCTCTTTTTTCTCGAGGGTGAAGAGTCCATTATAGGATTTCAGATCTTTTGTTATATTAACAGCTAATGATTGTGCTATCTTTTGGGTATCAAGGATGTTTTTATTCCTTTGATCTGTAAAGTTTACTACTGTTATGGTAATAAAACCAATAAGTGCAAGAGTGGCAAGTATTAAGTATATGCGAGACAACAATCTTATCATGATTCATATTATACTGAAAAAGCTCTTAAATGGAATAACTTTTTACTCAGCTTAGTGATTTTGAGTAATTTGATTTATTTGGTTCTCAACTTGTTCAAGACACCAGTGAAAGGCTGATTCAGCATTCTCCTTTGTAGTATTATCTGGGTTAATACGGCCAAAAGCAGAAACTGTTGGCAGTACTGTCATAAGTATATCTTTTTCCTTCATAGAGAACTCATAGAAATGTTTATCTTTATTAAGAAGAGGGTGAGAGCGTAAATCTCTGCTGTAGTCTTCCAAAAAAGTCGATAGATCTTGTTTAAGAGGTCCTGGACCAAACAATCTAGAGTCAGTCCTTGGGGGTGTTTTGTTTTTCTTGATGTTTAGAGTAACTCCTTTGGTAGGAGGGAGTTTTATCTGCATAGGTAGCTCGTTAAGGTACTCTTCCATTCGTGTTTTATAGTTAATCATTGGTTTTGTTGTATATCTGTATCCAGAAGAAGTTTTCTCAATCATTATATTTTTATTTTTGAATACTAGTTTTAGTGTCTGATCTAAAATAGGAGAATAACGACTTTCTTTCGTTTGAAAATAGGGATATACGTAAGTACCTCTCGCATAAGGCTTTCCCCAAGGATAGGAAAGATCAATTCCTAATAAACTTATATCTTGAGCACCTAAAGCATGGGCCAGACTAATGGCCGTATGACTAATATTCCCTCCTTTTGTATTGAGAGAGGGGAATGTTCTTAGATTGTTACCTATATATTGGCTTAAGGGATGACCACTGGAAAAGAATATTGGCTTTTGAGTTAGTCGACTTAGGACGGGAGGAGACGCGAGATCCAATATAAGGGGAATATCCTTTGGCAAACCTTGAAGGAAATGAAGGTAACTAAAGCTTTGGCAATCCATACTGATCACAAAATCAGGTCGTATTCCATGGTTGAGAAAAACAGGAAGGGCAGTATCCGTTGCAATAACAGTTTGCTCTTTCCTAATAAATTTTAATTGCTCTTCAAGAGAGGGGCCAGCCCCAGCAATGACAGCATGTTTGATAGGAGAAAGCAGACCATGGATTTGAGAAGCTAAAGGTAGATTTAAAATGGTATTTCTATACCACTGCTTTCCAAAATAGCTTTGTACGGTATAATCATCAGCTATTACATTGACTGTTTCTTGAATCGCAAATTTTATTCCTGAGATAAAATCCGGTTCATTATCGATATAGTTTCTCAGAGGGAGAAAATTTAAATTCCCATATAAGCTTGGGAGATAGTCTGATAGAAGATAATTTTTAATTCTTTCAATTGAGTCATCACAGCAAACACATACTCTTGGATCAGAAAGGATAGAAGACAGGTCAATCTTTTGAAGTAAGGACTTAACTAGAGTTATGTCTTTTTCAACAATGAAAACTCTGGACACATTAGGTTTTTCTAAAAGTTTTTTTATATGGAACCCACCACCAATACCTACTACCAAAACATAGTCTTTTATATCAGAGTGATCAATCCAACGGGTTACTTCTTTCACTGGATCAAAGCGACTGTGATAGGGTTTGTTATTATCTGGACGCAAAGGTACTAACTCACCGGTTTGACTTGTGATAAACTTTAATGGTATTTGATCAGTACATGCACTAAGTTTTTCTGCTAATAAAGAACTTTGAATTGATAAGGATAGTAGGTTGCGCTCATATAGACTATCAGACATTGGGGCTCCTCAAAGGTAGTATTTTATCTACTTTACTAAGCCATGTATTCGTAAGCTTATTCAGATGAAATTGTCTTTCCGTTTCTGAGTACCCAGAAAGCTGTTCATAATCCAGGGGGAAAAATTCCGTTAGATATTTGCTTTGTTTTGTTCTTGCCGTTTTTTTTATGCTACCTATTATATTTTGAGAGCGTTCTTTATCTGCCTGCTCCCATTGTATAAGCTCTAAAGGAAGGCTTTGCTTTTCTTTCTTATTAATACTTTTATAGACAGGAAGATCATAATATCTCAACTTATGAGGAGTTAATTGATTTAGATTTGTATCTTTATACTGCTGAGCAAACCAGTCTCTATAATAATCTAATGAAAAAATACTTCTGTAATTATCCTTAATAGTTTTAGCATTAAAATCAATCATACGTTTATATTTCTGAGTCAATTCACCTAGAAAACGAGAGCCTAACTGATCAAAGTATTGATCAAAACTGTGAGGGCGTATATGGGTTTGTATGTCCTTTTGATAAAAATCGGCTCCTCCTAAAATAATGGCATCATCTGTCATAGTTTTGGCAAACTCAATAGCAGAGAAAATAACTGATCCCAGTTCTGGTAGAGATAAAACAGGTTTGTCATCAAAGATTATCTTTTCATACCAACTGTGATTCGAAAAAAGTAAGGGCTTTTTTGTTAGGTGCTTAATCCTTCTTGAAGCTTTGAGAGAGCAAACTATATGAGAAAAGTATGGTAAATATTCAAGATGGTAATCAGCCCAAAAACCAGAATCTTGTGTAATTATAAAGTCGACAGGAATGTTCAACTGTCTAAAAAAACAAAGAGAAGAAGGTAGGGCTATGATTCTGATATATTTATGATTATTTAGTAGCCAGTCTTTATGTTCACTAAGAGAAGTTCCTGAGGCCCCTATAAAATAAGGTATTTTTTCTTTTTGTACAGGGCAGTAATACCCTTCAATGAAATTCGAATTCTGTAGACAATTTTTAAACCATTGAAAGGCAAAGTGTTGAACAGTGGATTTTATACTGTTTATTTGCTTTATTTCAGTAAGGATATATTGATAGATCTTTGAGATTTCTTGAGGAAAAAGTTTTTCCATAGCAGGCCAAATCAAAATTTGTATACCAACAACACCCTTAGATAAAATGTCAGAAATAAATTCTTGCCAGGACATTGGTTTTGAAGGATCCCAACCTGTTTCATAGGAAAAGGGTAGGGCATTTTGTTCTAGAGTTGTCTCTAGCCACATAGGGTGTATGATTGTATTCGGATATATTTTTGCGATGGACTGTCCTAAATAGCCAAGGCATTCACCAATTATAATAACTGTTCGTGGTGCCTTTGACACTTGGTTTCTTAAATATCGTTCTGCTTCCCGGACGGGATCATAGGGAGAATGAATATGAATATTATTTACATTGGCTGTTAAATATCCTCTTTTACTGGTACTAATTGTAATCATTCAAGAATACGCTCGATACTAAATTGCTCCCTTGATAAACTTGTGATCTGGCTAATAGACTTGATATCAAGAGAGTCTGTCAAATAAAGTTTTCGTAAAGAGATATTTAACTGATTTATCCAAAGATTCACATTGATTCTTCTCGGAGTAGGAAAAGCAATGATAATATGATCGGGCAAATTGAAATACTTTGCTTTTGTTCCAGCCAGTTTCTGTATGAGTACTAATAATTCCTGGGTTAGACGAAATCTGTCAATATCTCTTTGAGATGGCAATTGTTGTATAAAAGTCTTTGCATTAATAGTAAGAAAGACATGATCCATTTCATTCTGTTCATATAATGTTCGGATAGAATCTTCTAATTCTACCTTTGTTACTAAATTATAGTCACCCAAATTAAGTGCTTCATCTTTTTCATAATTCTGATTAAGTCTTCTGTTAATATTTTCAATATCGTCTAAGGAAATATTCTGACTAATGTTAAAAAACATAAATAAAACATCTATATCATTAAATTGTGCTAACGGAATAAACAATATAGAATTTAGATCTATCATCATACGAATAGAAAGATACCTTCTCCATTGTTCAAATTGATTTTTATCAGTAATTAAATGACATTTATCATCAATATCTGTAATTGGTATATGTAATCTACGTCTCGTTGTTTCATCTAAACCAACACTAGACCAATGCACTAGGTCGTTAGATCCATTTTCGATTACAAGAACCGTCCCGCCATCAGCTTTGAGGATTTCTTGTAACAAGGGAAGTACATCAGTTAACCAGTTTCTTCCTTTCTGAATTTTGTCTATGTCACTTAGGTTTGCTATTAAGGACTTATTATTTTTTACTAGAGACGAAGCCTCTATCTTAGATAAAAGGCCCGAAGAACTTCGGGCCTCAAACTTGGCTGCCTTATCTAATAGTCCCATTAATTTGTAAGACCTAATTCTTCAAAAAGTTTCTTATAAACTTCAAAATGTTCAGATTCTGCAAATTCTTTTATTTTTTCTTCTGGAAGTGATTCCAGTAGTTTATCCATATAAGTTAGGACAGACTTTATGTCTTTACGGAGGTTTACATCCTCGTCGCCTTCTTCTTCTGCCATCTCATCAATAACTGTGGTAAGGCCAGGCTCATTATCAGAGAAATCATCAATAGAATCTTCCTGAGTTAAATCTTCAATGTCTTGCGGTATTTCTTCCGGCTCAAATATGTCTTCTTCATGGTCCTTTTGAATTTCTTCGGGGATAATAGAATCCTCATCATCAACTATCAAATCTTCCATGTTTTCTTCTTCAACTAAATCTTCATCAAGACTAATATCATCATTAATATCAATTTCTATTTCATTGTTGTCTTCTGATTCAGAGGCTTCGTCGGTTTCTATAATTAAATCATCGTCAGAGGAACTTTCAGTATCTTCTAATTCGATAGAGAAGTCGTTGAGACTGTCATCTTCTTCGAAGGAGAGTTCGCTATCTACATCATCCAGGTTGATTTCATTTTCCGATTCCTCAGAGTCTTCTTTAGGTTCAATATCATCCAAATCAATAGTGAGGTCTAAATCTTCTTCTAAATCAATATGACTATCTTTGATATCCTGTTCATCTATATGTACATCTTGAATATCATCATCTGTTAATGGTTCGTTTGATATCATTTCCTCAGTAGTCAAACTATCTGGTTGAGGAAGATCTTCTTCCAATTTATCTAAATCAACAGCTGGAATTGATGCCATATTATCATCTTGATCCTCTACATCAATAGGATCTTCTTTTTCTTCACCTTCATCTAAATCAATGTCATCAAGGTCTAATTGATCAATATCTAAGTCATCATTTTCCAAAATAAGTTCATCAAGACTATCTTCATCTAATTCATTTTCTTTATTATCTACGGAAACTTCTTCTGTTAGATCTAAATCAAGGCTTTCTTCTTCCGCATCATCAATGTTGAAGTCCTCGTCATTTGAGTCTTCCTCTGT
>NZ_KE384559.1:60262-87302 GCF_000426705.1 Spirochaeta cellobiosiphila DSM 17781 | reverse complement strand
GAGTCTTCCTCTGTCAGATCTAAATCAAGGCTCTCTTCTTCCGCATCATCAATGTTGAAGTCCTCGTCAATAGAGTCTTCTTCTGTTAGATCTAAATCCAGGCTTTCTTCTTCCGCATCATCAATGTTAAAGTCCTCGTCAATAGAGTCTTCCTCTGTAAGATCTAAATCAAGGCTCTCTTCTTCTACATCATCAATGTTGAAGTCTTCATCATTTGAATCTTCCTCTGTTAGATCTAAATCAAGGCTTTCTTCATTCACATCATCAATGTTGCTTTCTTCTTCCTCAAGATCTATATCTAAGCTCTCATCTTTTAAATTTTCTGGAAAGCTTATATCCAGATCATCATCAGTAACCAAACCTTCTGCTTGTTCTTCTTTAATGTCTGCAGTTGTGAGTATGTTATCTAATTCATCACCAGTAAGGGCAATTGTCTCATCTTCTTCATCACTATCAAAAAAACTTGAATCTTCAACTGTATCAGGATTAGCAGTTCCAGTAGTAATACCTGACAAGCCTTGTCTCAAGGCTTTAATTTCTTCTTTTAAAGATCGTATATCATTTAGTTCAGCTTTTATGGAACTTAATTCTAATTCTATTTTTTCAAGTAAAGCATTCTCTCTAGAAGTCGTTTCACCATAGGACTCACCTTTTATTCCTTGAGTTAAATCATCTTCTAAAGCTCTGATGTCATCAAAGTCAGGTTCTTCATGGTATTCTTCAGCTGAAACATACGGTTTTGTCTCAGGTATATTTGTATCTTTAGAAAGGTCTTCCTCATCATTATGGTCTTCATCAATATCTTCAAAATCTAAATCTATATCCAAGTAATCATCATCCATGTCAACATCAGGAACTTCCTTAGTCTCAGAAGTATCTACTTTAGCCCCTTCCGATCCCTCTTCGAAGTCAACAAAATCATCAAGACTAACCTCATCGAAGTCTTCCTGTGTGTCCTGAAGTTCATCCAGTAAAGTTTCTTCTTCCTCAGACATTTCTGTATCAGAGAAATCCAAATCATCCAATGATTCCTCTTCTAAATCTTGTAGATCGGACATATCATTAAAATTAGTTGAATCCGGTTCCTGGATGACCGTTTCAGGACCAGCCTTTACCCATACACCATATTCTTCTAAGTCTTTAGTATCACTATCGTTGTTCAATATATCTTTTTCCAAATCATCGTCGGAATAGGCCATTTATTAACTCCTGAGTTCAGTCTTACTTTTTAGCTATCGGCAAACTCGATTAACAATCTTAATAACAATTTACTTAAGCCTCAATAGGCTGTCAATAAAGGTAAATTAAACCTTAAGTGAAGATTCTTTTCTACCGTATTAAATATGTATGAAACAAGGAATAATTATCTCCTTATATCTTAGTGTATCCCTTTATTTTTTTCTAATATTTCTCTTTGGTCCTTTAGGACGGCAGGAGGAGAAAGATTTGTCTGCCTACAAATTAGAATTACAGGCAAACATAGAAGATCTTGAGAGGCAAAATAAACAACTTCTTAATAAAATTGAATTACTAAAAACCTCTAAAGAATCTATAAGATTGTTAGCTAGAGAAATGGGATTTTATGATAAGGATGAAAAAGTTATTGTGATTAATGGTTTAGGGAAGACTTCACATGAGTATAACCCTGGTCAAGTTATTTTATTTGATGATAAACAAGGATATTCCGGATTATATTTCCGATTAATGTGTCTAACTATATTCTTAATCCTGACTCTAGTAATAGTCGCTTTGAGAGAAACATGGAGGAGTTCACACAGAACTCCTACCTCTTAGTTTTTACGAAGATAATCTTTCATCTCTTCACTTAGCTCATCACCTTTTAACTGCTCTCTAAATATACTTTCCTTTTTATGAAGTAAAACAAAGGGAACTTGATAAGCTTCTTCTATTTTTTCTTTATTATATAAACTGTCCGTTGAACCTACTTCTATGTGTCGATCCTTAAAAAATAGACCAATATTATCAGAATACTTCTGACTCAATTCCAATTCATGAATACTATAGAAGACAGATATATCTTTTTGCATTGCGTATTCTTTTATAAAGCCTAAACTATGATGCTTTTGTTCTTCTTCCAAGGCAAATACTGGTTCATCCATCATGACAATAGGAGAACCGTATAACAAACTAAAGGCCATCACGGCACGTTGAAGCTCTCCTTTACTCATGTGTTGTGTCTTTTTTGAAAGAGTCTTCTCTAATTCAAAGTTCTTTACTATGGCATTTCTTATATCATCATAGGGGCTTATTTTATTACCTGAATCATACACAAAAGGAAGCAGGTCACCAAAATTGTCTTCCGTTTCAAATTCCATGTTCTGATAGACGAAGGAGACCAGAAGATTTTTTTGAACTTCATCAGTCATATCTTTTGTGTTATGTCCTAGAACGAAAATGTCTCCTGTTGTTGGCAGTAGTCTTCCTGCTCCTAGTAACATAAATGTGGATTTACCTACACCATTTTGTCCAATAAGACTCGTTACACCCCTAGGTAGGGTAATGTCCAGATTACTAAAAACAAAATCTTCTTTATCTGGATAAGTGAAGCTTACATTTTTGAATTGAAGAGTAGATGTCATTGTCATTCCTTACGGTTAAATTTCTCAAGGTATTCTGGAATTGTTATCATAGGTGGCCTTTCTTCTTCAACAATATTGAACTCAATTGCTTCAAATTCCCCCTCTCTCACTTGAAATTGTCTTAAGACTGTTTGTAATTCTGGCAAATCTCCAATGATTTGTTGATTTTGGGCTCTTCTAAAGAAAGTCTGAAGTATACCAAAGGACATTTTACCCAGACTCCTTGTGGCTTGGTTCCGATGAACTCTTTGATCAAGATCTGTTTGTCCAAAAGCCTTTAGCCCCCAACGTTGATATACATCGATTAAATGGCTCGTTTCTACTCCATAACCAATAGGGAAGGGGATATTTTCAAGAACTTCTCGACGAACAGCATATTCCCCGCTTAAAGGTTGAATAATAGCAGTAAGTTCTGGGAAGAAAAGGCTAAACATCGGGCGGGTTAGAATTTCGGTAACACGACCCCCACCACTAGGTCTGACTCCTTGACTAAAGGCAAGAGGTCTATCATAAAATGCCTTAACATATTTTATCTGTTCATTATATATAAGAGGGGCGATTAACCCATAAACAAAGCGTGGATGTATGTTCTTAATATCTGCATCAATATAGACAATAATATCTCCCTTTAATTGGTAAATCGCTTTCCAGAGATTTTCACCCTTGCCCTTCTTCTTTTCCAAATGGGGAAGAATATCCTCTGCTAAATAAGTATCAGCTCCAAAAGATTGAGCAACCTGTATTGTGTTATCAGTAGATCCAGAATCAATGATTGCTATTTCATCTATTAGTGGATATCTAATCATAAGTTCGGATTTGAATATGACAACTTCTTTAGCTATAGTGTTTTCTTCATTCAATGTAGGTATACATAAACTAATAGTTAAACCAAGACGTTCTTTTTCTTTAACCAATTCTTTTAGATCCGCAAATTGTGAATGGTGGAAGGTATTTGTTTTAAGCCAATTATTTATTTTCATCTATATCTCCTGATCCATGGCAGTAAGCATACCAATAATTTGTGTTAGACCTTTGTATATGGGATTGATGTAAACCTTTTCTTCCATTTCTTCTGTTAAGTTTTCCCCATCAGTAATTCCTAAGGTTAAGGCTGGTATTTTATTATCAATAAAAGCGGCTAATTCATTGATGGAAGGTGTGAAGCGTGGAGATATCCCCAGCGATCTTAATATCGTCCTGGCATGGGTTACTATGGGATTACTAAAGGCTATACCTCCAGGACGACGTGAGGCTATAATTTGAAATTGTACATCCGCCCCTGTCTTTGACGCTTGTTCAGCGGCTATCATGTCTATGGTTGCTGCCAGTTCATGAACCTGTTCTTCTGATTCTGAACGGATTTCAAACTGAAGGAGTGCTTTATTCGCTCTTTTGTCATGGGTCGTTCCTGCTTTAACAGATCCAATATTAATAGAAGTTTTGGGTCTTGAGGGAAGGGGAATCGCTAATATCTTGTTAATGACCTCTGTGATTCCAATAGTTGCTCCTCCTGATTCAAATTTTGTCCAGTCATATTCTTCGGGTATTAAGTAGGAGATTTCTCCTCTTAACATTCCGATTGATGCATGACTTAGTCTTCCTAATTTGACTCCTTCAACCACAAGTCCAAAATCAATAGCTAAGGTTTTATTATCCAAAAAGAATCTCAATCCTTCAAGATTCCCTTTTCCTAAGCTCTTTGTTGATCCCATGAGTATGATGTTTGCTTTCAGATTAATTCCCAGATGTTTAAGAATTTGAGGTAGGGATGCAATACTGGCTAAGCCCATTGCATTGTCACTGACGCCACGACCGGCAATGCTTTCAGGCCTTACTGTAACAGTATGGTCAACTTCTTCAGGTATGTTAGAATCTAAGTGACTTACTAGAAGTATATTCCGGTCACCAGATGTACCAGGTAGAATACCTAAAGCATTACCTTTTTCATCATAGGACACATTAATTAGTTCACTTTCAGCGAATCTTTGAAGTAGAAAATCCCGTCGTTTATCTTCCTTGAATGTGGGAGCAGGTAACTCTGAGAACATTACCACATTAGCTAGAATGATATCGGATAACTGACGAATCTGACTTTCCCAGCTGGATAATTCATCCATATTAGTCCTATGTTCTGTTGTCATATTTTCAAATCCTTTTCATTTTTATAATTACATTTTAATAATTATGGTATTATTCCTGCAAGGAGCTTTTATTCTATTAATGGCCCCTTGCAAATCGATTGGATATTTTGCAAAATATGTGCGGGAGTATATGATGAGCCAAAAGCTTAATTTTGCTGTAGAGTATTTAGGTGATCGGAAGGTTAAATCACCCTTGGATCCCGAAGGTAAACGGGTTAACTTTGTAACTGACGAAGAATTTATCCGATTTGATATTTATGCCAATATGGGGCAAGAACCTCGAGAACTAGATCATAGTGATTTGCTTGAAAAGGCAGGTCCTCGTGAGAATTTATATTTTCATCCAGGTCATGTTCACGCTGGTATCGTTACCTGTGGTGGGCTGTGTCCCGGACTTAATGATGTAATTAGATCAATAGTACGTAATCTATGGTACATATATGGGGTAAAAAGAATTACTGGTATTCAATATGGTTATCGTGGTTTTCTTGCTAAATATGACCTGCCTACTATGGAACTGACCCCAGAAGTTGTTGAAGATATTCACAAGATGGGTGGTTCTATTCTCGGATCCAGTCGTGGTGGTAATGATATTCCAGCGATTGTTGATTCCATAGAACGAATGAATCTCAATATATTATTTCCCATTGGTGGAGATGGAACTCAATCAGGTGCTTTAGCTATTGCAGAAGAAATACAGAGACGTGGTTTAAAAGTGTCCGTTGTGGGAGTTCCTAAGACTATTGATAATGATTTGAGTTTTATACAGAAATCTTTTGGCTTCGAAACAGCTGTATCGAAAGCTGTGGAGGCTGTTTATAGTGCACATGTTGAAGCAAGTGATGCTATTAATGGAATCGGTGTCGTAAAAGTCATGGGAAGGGAATCAGGTTTTATAGCCGCCCATTCTGCTCTAGCCTCTAATGATGTTAATTTTTGTCTTATACCTGAAGTTGAGTTTGATCTTGATGGAGATAATGGATTATTAGGTCATTTGAAAAAACGTTTAGCTGCTCGTAATCATGCTGTTATTCTTGTAGCAGAAGGTTGCGGGCAACGACATCTTGTCAGTGCAAATGAAACAGATGAGTCGGGTAACAAAAAACTCAGTGACATTGGTATTTATATCAGGGATAGGGTAAATGCCTACTTTAAAGAAGAAGGTATAGAAGTCCATGTTCGTTATATAGATCCAAGTTATATGATCCGGAGTGCTCCTGCAGATCCTAATGATAGTTCTTATTGTAGTCGTTTAGGAGCAAATGCTGTACACGCTGCCATGGCCGGGAAAACAAAAGTATTAATAAGCTTGTGGTCTAATAAGTTCGTGCATTTGCCCATGAAAATGGCTGTATCCAGACGTAACTATGTCAATCCAAAGGGTAGTTTATGGCGGGATGTTTTGGAAACCACTAGACAGCCTGTTAGTATGCTTAACGAATAATAACTTGTCTTTTTAGCAAGAAAAGGGTCTCATAAGGAGACTCTTTTCTTTTGACACTTGTCCCTACAACAATCATTTCTTATATTTATAACATAATTACTAAGAATAAGAGGTGGTTTATGTCATTAAAACCGATCAAGCAAATAATAAAACCTGTACGAGCACAGGATGGTGCCGGGGTTGAACTGAACAGAGTGTTTGGAAATGGATTCGAAGAGTTAACAGACCCTTTTCTCTTATTAGACCATTTTAATAATAGTGACCCTACTAAAGCGTCTCCCGGTTTTCCTTGGCATCCCCACAGGGGTATTGAAACAATTAGTTACATTCTGGATGGTGGTTTACAGCATCAAGACAGCCTTGGTAATACAGGTGTCATCAGAAGCGGAGACGTTCAATGGATGACCGCAGGGAAGGGAATCATTCATCAGGAGATGCCAACACCAGAAGCTCCACATATTGGACATGGATTTCAACTTTGGGCTAATCTACCGGCAGCAAAAAAAATGACCTCCCCCCGGTATCAGGATATTCCTTCTCTGGAAATACCGGAAGTAACAGAAGATGATGGTACAAAAGCACGTATAATAACAGGATCTTTTTGGGGACAGACAGGACCAGTGACCGAGATAGCTACGAATCCTTTATTTGTAGATTTTAATATTCCCCCTCATGTGGAACGATCTATAAAAGTTGATTTAGATCTAAATTCCTTTATTTATCTTTTTGAAGGATCTGCTGAGTTTAGAGCTAGCTCTCAACCAATCTTGGCTCCTACAGAGTATATGACACAATCCGGGATAACTGACCCTATACCAGCTCATCCCATCGAGAATAGAAATTTAATTCTCTTCGACCGTGGTGATGAAATCCGTTTAAAAGCAGGACCTAAAGGTGTACGATTTTTACTTATTTCAGGCCGTGCGTTAAGGGAACCTATTGCCTGGCATGGCCCCATCGTTATGAATACGAGGCAAGAACTATATCAAGCCTTTCAGGATTTCCAGGATGGTCGATTTGTTTAGTGTTATATTTGTAATATAACTGTGAAGGAGGAGTCTTCTTTGTTCGTAACTCGTTATTTGTACTGCTTAATAGGAATGTTTCTGTTTAGTATTATCCTGATTCCGGATCTCTTTGCTGAGGATAGGGATAATACATTCTATAAAGAGGTAGATATACTAAAGTCTGCCTATCCTTCTGTTAAATTTGATACCCGTTTTGATGAAGACAAACAGGACTGGATGATTATTATCAGTAGTAGAGGTATTGAACATAAGCTCTATTGGGCAGAGGGACGATATGTAAGTGAAGAACAATGGGATACTAAAGAATCTTATAGAAGACTTCTCTATCGATTTCCCGATAGTCTTCCTGATCCTAAGACTTTTTCTCGTAATCAAAAGGACAGAATAACACAATTCAGTTCACCAAATAATAGGGCTAATGGACCTACTACCAATACTTCTCTGTTTGATGCTATCTATGATTGTCACACCAGATTAGATGTAGAACAGCATATCAGGACCATATACTTCCTTGGTTTTAATATCAGAGCACATGAGGGATTGAAACAACCTTTAGATAATGTTCAAAAGAAGCTTGTTCTAATAGCTAAGGGAGATAAGGAGGTCGCTGACTTTATTGATGAACTGGAGTCTGGTAGCAGTTATTCCTGGCGAACTATACGTGATACATCGGGTAAATCATTTCATAGTATGGGCTTAGCTATTGATTTGCTTCCCATTGGATGGCAGGGCAAAGTCCTTTACTGGAACTGGGAGAAAAACAAAGGCAATTCTGATTGGATGGCCACTCCTCTCAGCAAGCGGTGGATACCTCCTCAAAAAGTGATCGATATCTTTGAAAGTGAAGGGTTTATTTGGGGTGGATACTGGCCCATTTGGGATAATATGCATTTTGAATATCGGCCAGAACTACTCCTCTGGCGCGATTATCTAAATAAGAATTAATTATTTGTCTTCGTACAAATTGATATACTGATATTCAGCTGGTCCGTACATCCATAGAAGTGATGGCCACCATAAAAGACATCCAACAGCAGTGTTGAATGGTTGAACTTCTTTCTCGAGAGTGTATTGCATATCACGGTAACCTTCTTTTTTTACAATTACAGAAGGATCTTTCCATGCAGCATTTGTAATTTTAGCCTGTACTGGCGACTTACCTAATAACTGACCTTGATAGTATACTTCTGCACCTTCTACATTAGTATCGATATTCACCATGGTTGAAGTTACACAACCTGATAAACTAAGAATCAACAAAAATGCGATCCCCATTTTAAATGAGTTTTTCACTTTATACTCCATTCTAAAAAATATTTATTAACCGAAAACTAACATAAAATATGCTCTATTGTCTTTATAAATCTAATAGAAAGTATAAAGAATCCAGTAATAATTATTAGAGAAAAGGAATATACACTGTTAAGAAAGTATGATTATCCCTGTTTTCAGCTTTAATCCAGCCCTTATGTAAATCAACAATAGCTTTTGCTATAGACAAACCGAGTCCAGAACCAGAACCAGCTCGTGATTTACTCCCTCGATAAAGTCTATCAAATAAATGAGGTAGATCAGATTCTGGAATAGAACCTTCATTGGATACACAAAGGAGCAGTCCTGTGTCTCCTTTACTAATAGCCATCTGAACAGATCCTCCCCTTTGGGAATGCTGGAGAGCATTCTGAATAATATTGGACATACATCTTTGCATCAAAGATTCGTCCATGGAAGTAATAATATCGGGCCCAGAACAGTGGAATTGAACGTTTTTCTGTTCTGATAAAAAAACAAATCGATCATGTATATCATCAACAAAGTCCTTGATGGATACCTCTTTGAGATGGATGGACATACCTGGTGACTCGTATCGGCTCAACTCCTGTAAGTTAACAACCAAAGCTTCAATTCGTCTTGTTTCTGATAGTAAACTCTTAATCCGTAAGGGAGTAAGAGTTAGTGCCCCATCGATCATAGCTTCAAATTGAGATATGACAGCCGTAATTGGGGTTCTCAAATCGTGGGAAATATCCTGCATCCACTGTTGCCTCAGCTGTTCTTCCTTACTTAATTCTTTTTGTAATGCCAAAACAGACTGAGAGATTTGATCTAACTCATATATCCCTAAGGTGGGAAAGTCTATTTCCCGTTTACCTTCTCGTAAGCCAATCAAACCTTGAACTAAAAGTTTTGTTTGTTTTGAAAAACCCGAAGAAAAAAGAAAGGCAATCACTGATGATAGGAGAAGGGTTATAATCACTCCCATTATTACCGTTTTCTGCATAGTATCAATAAAAGCTCTGTTAGCTTTGGATGCCAGGAAATCAATAGTATCAGAAGATAAATAAGCTATAATGTTTTCCCCATCGGATATGGGAGTAAAGGAGAGCTGAGAGTAGCCGGAAATAATATTCCTGTTTTTATTGAATTCTTCAGTAGAAATCTTCTGCCCTTGATTAAACAAAAAGATGGGGTTTTGATCCTTATCAAAGACATACACATATAAAGAGTCTGTCATATAGGGGAGTAGGGCTTCTTCTACGTTATTTTCCGTTAAGCCACCATTTAAGCGATGGATTTTAGAAATAATGGGTATTAGAACAGATTGAAAATCCTCTTGCTTCCCCTGATTCCAACTAAAGATAGAAGTTTTAATAGCAAAAGTAAGGATTAGGGACATAATCGTAAGGACAAATAGGGAGGATAACAAAAGACCAACAAAAATCTTGAAGAATATACTTTTCACTGATCCTAATCTATATTCTGTTTCCATTAAACCTATATCCAAAGCCTCTAATGGTTCCAATCCAATCAGCTTGCCCCAGTTTTGATCTTAGATTAGCAATATGTGTATCTACAGTACGTTCAGATCCTTCAAAAGCATAATTCAAACACTCTGTTAGTATGCGTCCACGTGTGACAACAATATTGGCTTGATTTGAGAGGTATAAGAGAATTTTCCACTCTGCTCCTGTTAAATGAACAGGTTCCTCATTTAAATAGGTCTCATGGGATGTTTTATCCACAACCAATTTATGTTGAGAAAGTATCCACTGAGTGCTATCTAATTCTTCCTTGTTACCCTTCTTGTATCGTTTCAATAAAGCTTCTACTCTTAAGGACAATTCTCTAGAGCTAAAAGGTTTCACAACATAATCATCTGCACCAATTTCAAAACCCAATATGCGATCAGATTCAGAATCCTTGGCTGTTAGAAAAATAATCGGTAAATCAGACTTCTCCCTAATCTCTCTAGCTAATGCAAAACCATTACCATCAGGGAGCATAACATCAAGTATGGCTAAATCTATATTATTATCATCCAGGCTCTGGATAACACCCTGTATTTCTCCATATTCAAAAGTATTATGGTCTGCCAACTGTAAATATCCCACTATGGCTTCCCTAATAAAATTATTATCTTCGACAACAACAATGTTTGCCATATTAATATCCTTAGTCCCTGTATTGTAATTCTCTAAGAGTGTAAGTACCTGATGAATCTTTTTTTCTTAACCAATTACCTATTTCATCATAAATATAAGCCATGGTAGGTTCGGGATCCTTTTCGGGAACTATTGAGATTTCTTTTTGAATCAATCCTGATTTTGTGTATTGATAATCAATTGTCTTTTTGATTTTTCCTTCTGGTGTTTTGTTTTGAATACTTAGCAATTGATTGCTCTCATTGTATGTATAGATAAGGGTCTCATAGAGTCCATTACTGTCGTAATGTTCTTCATTGGTTAGCTTTTTTTGATCATCATAGTGGTAGATAACTCTTTTTAGGACCTTCCCATCTCCATAGAGAGTGGTTCGGGACTTAAGAATGTTATTATCATCGTATTGGAAGGTATCCTGTAGATTAATAACCCCATCAAGGTTGAGATTATTTTTTTCTATTAATAAATTCTGATCATTATATTTGTATACATCTTTCCATTCTACCGTTGATTGGGCATCAAGACTGACTTCTTCTCTTATATTGCCACTATCGTTGTAAGTATATTTATAAGTCCAGATAGTTTGATTGTCCGCATTCAAACCCTTGATAGCAGTAACCATTCCGCTGTCATTGTAATCATATTTTATCTCTGTTTTTAAGCTACCATCTTCATTGTATGATTTTTCTGATAAGGGTTTATTCTGTTCATTAAAATCTATTCGCCGTCTAATGATAAGGTCTCCAAAATCAACACCAGAATACTCTTTTATTGATAAAACCTGTCCCTTTAGTGAGTCAGCCCAACTGGCTGGAGTGTTGGCTCCTGGTACCTCTGCACCAAATAATTGTAAGCTTATTAGAAGCGATATTGTTAACAAAAAACCCTTTCGCATTAATCTCTCCCATAGGAATATATGGAGGAACTATAGGTAAAACCTATTTTTTCGTCTAGTTCTCTCTGAATAATTTCAACCATCTTCTTTGTCTCCTAGGATGAATATTGATACATAGCACAATCAGTTTCCTCACGAATGAAAGGATGTATTTCATTAATTCTTGACTTGATTATGAGCTTATCAGTGATAATCTTATCAGGGTTAATTTCTTCACTTATATCAAAGAGATTTATCTTGTGACAAAATTGCCCTATTCTTCTACTGGATGTAAACTTATTTAGTGGGGCTCCTAATAATAGCCCCACTAACAGGGGAAGAAACCATATCACTACGGTTGTTGCATATAAAGTTAGGTAAGTAGCTAAACAGAGGGCTATCAATAAGGGAGACCTATGAAAGAAATAAGCATCCAACCAGCTAATCTGATTAATAGCTCTATTTTGGGGTTTCCACCCTGAATCCTTACCTCTGAGTATCTCTATAAAACTTTTTAGCGTGAGAAGCATCTGAGTAGGAGATAACAGGATTGAAATACACAATTCTAATATAAAACTAATAACTAAGAAGAACGGATGTCTTCTGTTGGTATCTAAATCTTTATTTAATAAGGAATAACTTAGTCCTAAGATCTTAGGGGTTAACAATATAGTCATCGTAAAAACAAAGGTTTTAATGAGATAACTATTGTAAACAATAGCCTGACTCTCATAGCTGTAAGTGGCGATACCAAAACCAATCATTGCAAACCATATAATAGAGGACAGATAACCCATAATGCCAATCATAAAATGCAGACGACTAAAGCTTCTTAAGCCCTTTGTTGTAATGACTTTAATATGTTGAAGATTCCCCTGCATCCATCTTCTGTCTCTTATGGAGGATTCTATTAAGGAAGGTGGACTATCTTCCCAGGATCCATCAATATCAGGTGCAATATAAATTTTCCAGCTTCTTCTGCGAAGAAACGCAGCTTCTACAAAGTCATGGGATAGAATATGACCTCCCCAGGGGGCCTGGCCGGATAAGACCGGCAAACCACAGGATTCTGCAAAAGCAACCATTCTTATAATGGCATTATGTCCCCAATAATTACCCGAATCCCCTGACCAGGAAGCTATTCCTAAGGCATTGATTTTTCCATATACTTGAGAAGCAAATTGTTGGAGGCGGGCATAAAGGCTACTACTGCCCATCAAATTGGGGATGGTTTGAATCAATCCAATATTCGCATCACCTTCCATACGTCTAACCAGTGTGACCAGACTCTCTGCCTTCATTAAGCTATCTGCATCAAGGACAAGGAAGTAATCATAATGTCCTCCCCAGTTTTGAACAAAATCGGCAATATTCCCTACCTTCTTCCCTATATTATCCTTGCGATGACGATACCAAATGGGAATTTCTTCCAGTCTATCTTTCATATTGCTAAAGACCGCCCTCTCTCGAGAAATACAATCCGGATCAGAAGAGTCTGATAATATACATATTTCAAAGTAGGATGTGAGTCCTTTTTCTATTAGTTCTTCAGCCATAACATAAAGGGAGGAGAAACTATCACTAATGTCTTCATTATAGATGGGCATAACAATAGCAGTCTTACTTGAGCCGAGGGAGGCTTCCTTCCAATGTTTTATGCCATGACAGGAGAGAAAGCCAATAAGGGAGGTCGCACAAGAGAGGCCTATCCAGGCTAAGTTCAATGTGAAAAGAGCTAGGCTTATCCCCTTGATGAGTGTGAAATCCAAGATATATAAAGCCTTTCCGTAATAAAAGACTCCTATTCCTATGATGACCAGGGTTAAAAAGACTAATAGAGCTCTATACAAGGTAGTAGTCAAACTCAAGTTACGTTTCCTAATAGAAGGAGGACTTATATTAAGACTCTGAGTCTCCATTTTTAGCCGGTTCAATGTCGGCATATAAGTAAAGTTCTCTAACATTGTCATTTCTCCAACCTATATGTCCATATTTCGCTGACGATCTTATTGTTTTCATAAAGGGCTAATTTCAAATCCCTTTCCTCACTAGTTGAAGGAAGTTCAAATGTTGCTCTCAATAGCTTGAGTTCTTTATTGTGTTGTAGGAAAGCCGCGACCTTAGTTGGGCCTGATGAGACTTTAGAGCAGATGTTATCCGAAGGAACAACATCCTTTTCATATTCATAATCAACCACAAAAGTGTGGCTTCCTGGAGTTGTTCCTTCACCAATATGTGTAGACATCACCCTGTACTTAAATATTGTTGAAGAGGGGGAGTTAAGAGTCCAATACATGTTGTAGTTAAACTCAAAGGGAAGGTGCTTATTGATCTCAGGTACTTTCCAGAAAGCCACAATATTGTCCATTCCCTCTCGGTCAGTGGGAATTTCTATCAAATCCAATGTTCCAGAAGGCCATAAGCCCCGAGGCTGTATCCACAGGTTAGGACGGGCTTCATAATGAGCTTCCCAATCTTGATAATCTGATACTTTCCTTTTTCTTTGAAGCAAACCAAAGTCCTTAGGAGGTGTATCTGTAAAGCTGGAGTACTGTATCGTTTTAGGATTAATGAGGGGACGAAGAATGTCCTGATCTGAACTTGTACGAAGCCATAAGTTATCAGAATCGTGGACCTCATTCCGATAATCATTAAATCTTGATCTATTGGTTTCATCATATAAAAACATTGAAGTAAGAGGGGCGATCCCAAGGGATAGAGAACCCGTACGGGGATAAAGACTAGCCTTAACTTCTATAACAGTATCCCTTCCAGGATGAACCACAAATTCAAAAGCACCAGTAAGGGAAGGGCTATCCAGAAGGGCGAGTATAGTAAGGAAAGTTTCTGATTTGTTAGGAGCTAAGATCCAGAATGACTTGAAATGGGGAAACTCCTCCTTTCTTCCTTGTTGAGGAGGGATAGCAACAGCTCTAGCTGATAATCCATACTGGGCATATTGAGGAAGCGCTCTAAAGTAAGAAGCCCCTTGAAAAACAATGACTTCATCCCATTTATCTAATTGGTTCAGAGGATAAAGAATCTTAAAGCCTGAAATACCCTTAGTCACAAATGGTTGGGAAGTGCGGCGATTCAAGAACCAATCCCCTCGATTTGGGACAGTAGTAAGATCATTATCAACGATATAAATATCTATGCTGTCTTTGTAGATATAACCACTGGGCAAAAGGTCCATACGGAAGGCAGCCTGATCCCCTAAGGGAATCCGCTTTTGTTCATCAAAACTAATGTCTCTATACTGATCATAAGACCATTGTTCATTATCTTTTTGAGATTTTTTTGAAGGATAAAAAGGGGAGTCCCTTAGCGCCTCGGCTTTAAGCTTGAGATCTTCATAGTTATGAACCTCACTATCAGCCCAGGAGGAAAGGATATTAACAAATAATAAAAAGGTTAAAACAGTACATCCATGCTTAAACATGGGCCTTACAGTACTAAGGTATTTCCAAAGATTTCCTTAGATTATGTTAAGATTGTGACAAGATTCCCCAATTAAGATATATGTTTGTCAAAAAAATCAAGCACAGCTGAAGCGACAGTAGAATGTATCTCATCCCTATCTATGGAAGGATGATCTTGACAGAATATGGGGTGAAGAGCTTTGCCCGCCACTGTGGCCGTTGCTAGAAAAGTATAATGATCTGACTTATTATCGAGGACCAGTAACTCACTGTTCTCTAAGCCTTTCTCATATATATATCCGTTAAACTCATTAGGAGTAATGGTGTCCACCTTAGGAATAACAATGAGCGTCGGGGTTTTAACAGGTCTTAAACCATCTATTCCAAAAGTCTCTCCCAAAGCAGGTGCCATAAGGCATACTGCTTTAATACTAAAGGAGGGAATAAAAGTTTCTTTATAAGCCGGATCAACATCACTCAAATGATCACTATCGATTAACCTATTAATCAAATTAACAAAGCTTGCTTTATCTTCTATTTCAGGGGGAATAGCCCCAGAGTCAGGATCATCTATGTATTGTTTGTATTTCTCATAATAAGCCTTTGGATGAGAAATACCTCCGAGGGCATTTATAATACTATAGCTTCCCAGGGAATGACCTATAAGTACAATGTTATTCTTGTCTATTAGGGCACTAACAAAAGATTCTGTGATGGTGTAGTGAATAGCTTGATGAATATCTTCCGATCTATGCCACCAAAATCCAAAACCTTCAGGTGTATATTCTTCATATAGATTATTACCATGATGATTTATTCCCACCACAATATAGCCTGATTGAACTAGGGTATTGGCTAACCAGGCATAATGATAGGCCGCTCCCCCTGTTCCATGTGATATGACTGCTAATCGACAATGGGAGTAGCTCCTGTCAACTTCCCCATCCAAAGCATAGTCACCTACTGTAAATAAGGGCTCTTCTTCTGGACCAATACCAATAGCAGTGGTCTTTGTTTCTGTTGAGGGATACCAAAAAACCATATTGATAGGACGATGTTTGTCCTTTTCTATCCAATTTTCTCTCGTTTTATCTTCAAAGGATATTTCTCTTTTACCAATGGAACTACTCATGATTATGTATGGTACATAATTCCCCCACTAATGGTCAACTAATGTCTTAATACTATATAATAAGGGTATGGTTGATAAAAAACTCGCTTCCCTCATTCATAATCAAGTATTCTTTCATGGACAGCTTAACCTACTGTGGGAAGGTGGATTTGAAGAATTGCTCCCACTAAATGATGATTTTATACAGGGCCTATTGAGTTTTAAGGATAAGTACCTCATAGAGTCCCAACAATTTAAGGAAGCTCTGGATCTGGTCACTAAGAAGGTTCTCCACCAGTTATGGCAAGTCAATCAATATATTGATATAAGAAAAGAAGATACGGAAAGGCTTAAGGCTATTTATAAAGAGACATTCCAGTCCATAAACAGGGACAACGCCTCTTCCATGATGGAGAAACATTTTCAGCACTTATCTCAATGGATTAAACCTTTCTATCAACCTCAAATGGTGGAAGCTCTCAAGGCCCAGAAACAGATAGGGCAGGTCGTGAACAATCAATACTCAGGAGAATTCCAGTTATCGCAATTTGACTTGGAACTTTCAGAACTGAATTTCCCTCTATTAGATATTGGCTGTGGAGAGGATGCTGGCTTTGTAGAGTACCTAAGGAAACATAACAAAGAAGCCTATGGTATAGACCACCTTATTACACGACCAGGATCTTATTTATGGGAAGAACATTGGTTAGATTTTGATTATGGCAAAGATAAATGGTCCACCATCTGGGCTCATATGAGTTATACCAACCATATGAATTACCATAAGAGTCATAACAGCCCTTTGTGGTCCGGGTATGCCAAGTGCTTTAAAAACATTCTTGATAGTCTTATCGTCGGGGGACGGTTTTGCTATTGTCCTTCTGTGCCAATGATGGAGGAATACTTAAATTCCCTTGAAGGCCAGCCTTATATTATCGATAGTCCTCATCCTAATCGAATTTGTATTACAAGAAGGCATTAAAATTCGACAACAATCAAGGCATCCATTAGAATTCCTGCTAGGAGATGCTAATGCTTCAAAAGGACAGCCATGATGTTATAGACAATGAGAGTCTGGATAGTTTTATTAATAATCTACTACTAGGTGTATTGAATGTCGTCATCTTAATAGCCATTGGTATACTTGCTGTTTTAATTTCTTTCTTACTAATATATTACAGGATTCCCTTAAATTATAGTACCCTTGGTTCTCTCGTCGTATTGTTCATTATTCAATTGGCTATTCTTATAATAATCAAGTATAAGATCCTTCCCTTAAACATGGCTCAACTCCTATCATCAGGGGTTTCTCTTATCTATTTGATCATTTTAAATATGGATACATTATGGCAGCATCATCTTGTGACTACTCATAATATGATATTTATAGCTCTGCTCTGCTCTTTTATATTGATACAACATAGATGGTTTTTCCCTTCCCTCATGATAGTAGGGGGGAATTGGTTTTATCTTATCTATGAGCAAGCAGAATCAGGACAATTTGTGGAATTAAGCTCCTTTGCTATTTTTGGTTTGGCTTTAGCTATTGTTCAACATTATGTTATCAGCTCTTATATTCAAAGGTTATGGCTAAAAAACAGAAATAAAATGAGTCAGATATATGAAGTGGAAGCAGCTCTGGCCATTGCAGAGGATTCTAAAAGATTATTATCGCGAATAAATGATGCTTCCACAGAGGGGATAGCCTTTCATAATGGACAGATTATCCTTGATTGTAATCCTCAATTAGCTTCTATGTATGGATATGAGAGCAAAGCACAGTTAATGGGTGTACCCATCGATAGTTTGGCTATGCCGTCCAGTGTGAAGAAAATCCATGATAATATTGAAAGAACTACCCAAGCGGTATATGAAGCTATGGCCCAAAAAAAGGATGGAACAGAGTTCCCCATTCAGATTAGTGCCAGAACTATTAGTAGTGAAGGGGAAGATTTCTTAAGGGTTGCGGCTATTCATGACCTGACCTTTATAAAGCAGTATCAATTACAATTGGAACAAAGTGAGTCTAACTATAAATTTCTCACTGACAACTCTTTGGATATTGTATCCCGGATCTCTAAAGACAAGGGCTTCCTCTATATCTCCCCGTCTTATCATAAAATCACAGGATATGAATTTCAGGAATACTTAGGTCACGATGACATTAGGAAAGTCCTTGGTCTAAACTGGCATGTATTAGATTCATTAGATTCTGATGGGGTGAAAAACGTTACCCACAGCATAAAAGCTAAAAACGGAGATATCCTTTGGTGTGAAAGCACTATTTCTCGAATCAAATCAAAGGAAAGCGATGATTTTCGCATTGTGACCCGTGATATATCTGAAAAAGTAATCCAGGAACAAAACTTACAGCTACAATTCGATGTAGCCCATTTGATAAATCTTAACTTGAATATTCCTGCCTTTATTCAAAAATCTCTGGAAGTGATTTGTCTGGACATGGGATGGATATTAGGAGAATTATGGGAACCTCTTTCTAAGGATAGAATCCGATTAGCCGCAGAATGGCATCTAGATACTCCCCGCATACAAGAATTTGCTCAAGATAGCTACAATATTACTTTTGATATAGGGGAAGGCTTACCGGGAATGGTCATGGAAGAACAAAGACCTATCATTATCCCGGATGTGACGAGTGAGGTTTTATTTATTCGTAGAAAGGAAGCCAGAGCCGCCAATTTAAGAGGTGCCATTGGATTTCCCCTCTATGATAAGGGGGAATTATATAGTGTATTGCTCTTCTTCAGTCATGATGTTATTAAGGAAAATGGATCCGTCTATGACATTTTCTTTTCTGTAGGAGGACAAATAGGCCAGTATCTTAAACGTAAATACGCAGAAGAAGAAGCAAGTAAAAGTGAAGCTTTATTCCGGACCATGAGTGAGTTCTCCCCTGTAGGTATCTTTCTAACTGATCCTGATGGGCAATGTAACTATGTAAATAAAAGATATCAGGAAATATCAGGCTTGACAGAAGAAGAAGCCATGGGGGATGGATGGAGCTCTATCATTCATCCCGATGATGCCCAGCGAGTGTATGAAGGTTGGGCTGAGTCTGTCAAAAAAAAGGAATCCTACACAGGACGTCACCGTATTATATACAAGGATGGCCAACAGCGATGGGTCGCTGCTAATGGTGCGGCCTTTTATAGTGGTGATGTTATCATTGGACATGTAGGAGTCCTTCAGGATATCACTGAAAATGTTCATCAACAGGAAGAACTTCTTAGATATTCAGAACAATTAAGCGATATGGTAGAAGAGAGGACAAAAGAAATAAAAGTCCTCCAGGAAGAGGTTTTTAAACAACAGATATACCAAAAGGAAATCAAAATAGCATCTGAAGTTCAAATGAACTTACTTCCTAATAAAATACCCTCTATTGAAGGATTCGGCTTAGGTTTTATTGCAGTCCCCGCTCATTTTGTTAGTGGAGACTTCTATGATGTAGCTGATTTTGCGCCTCACACTCTCTGCCTGACCATCGCAGATATATCAGGTAAAGGCTTTCCTGCCGCTTTAATTGCGGCTTCTGCACGGACGATACTTCAATGTTCAACTAGTGCCCAAAGTAGTCCTGATCGTTTACTATCCACTCTACAAGACCAGCTTTTTCCCGATTTGTCAAAAGCAGAGAAATTTATCACTATGCAGATTACCCTCATTAATACTCTGACTGGTGAAGTTAGCTATTCTAATGCCGGACATACAGAGACCTTGTTATGGCGTAAATTAAGTAACACCATCGAAATTCTGGCTCCGACTACCTATCCTATAGGGGTCATGGATGATATCGGTTTGAATGTAGAATCTGCCATGATGCGTCCAGGGGATACTTTATTAATGTACAGTGATGGCGTAACAGAAGCAGAAAACTCAAAACTAGGCTTCTATGGTATTGATAGATTAAAGGACAGCTTTCAAAAACTCAGTCAACAGGATTTAAGTGCGTCAGAATTAACAGATAGGCTAACTAAACAAATCGTTGACTACATTGATTCTAATGATCAGTCGGATGACATTACCATTATCGCTGTCAAAGCGGAAAATATAATAGTAAAACAAAGCTTTCCCGGTGTTTTTAATGAACTGGATAACATTGTTCTCTGGAGCAAAAGTTGCTGCCGTCGTTACAGTGAGGAATTTGCCATGCAGATAGAATTAGTTATGTCAGAACTGATTACCAATATTATCAAGTATGCTATTCCCTCAGAAGAACATAAAAATATTGATATACAAATTGACTTACAGGAAGATGGTGTTATATTTCAAGTTAGTGATTATGGTATTTCCTTCGATTATGATCATCGTCGGAATCCGGATTTCAATGAACCCCATGAGGGGGGCTATGGACTTTGGATGATGAATGAATTGATGGACAAGGTCACCTACACTGTCGAAAAAGCTGATCATTTAAACCACTGGGTATTATCCAAGAAAGTCAAATCTGATTGAAAAACTTGCAAATAACAAGGTCCTATACAACACTTAATAACGGGAAAAGGTAAATAAGTATCATTAGTGTTTTCTCAGTTGTGCATAAGGAGTTGATAATGCAAGGATTGACTTATGGTATAATAAATAAATTCAAAGCCTCTTCCCTCCTATTGGTTTTGTCCAGTATTGGTAAAAACCTCCTGACCCTTGTATTCCCCCTTTTCTTTTTACAGATTTATGATCGCGTGATTCCTATAGGGAATTATAACACCCTAATCTGGCTTACTTGTATCGTGTTGATTTTAATAATGGTAGAGTCTTTCTTTAATAATGCCCGACGTCGTGTCTTATCAGGAACAGCTTCTTCTTTGGGTTTGGATATGGAAACAAAGTTCTTCCACTATATTATTCATCTGAATCGTAACCAATTCAATACTATGACCAGATTCCAGAGAGAAGAAGAATTTAGTAAAATTCAGCAAGTCGAAAGAAATGTACGTGGTAGTCTCATAACCAGTTTTCTGGATATGCCCTTTCTCTTTCTTTATTTAGGTGCTATCTACTATCTAGCCAATGATTTAGTTTTTTTCCCCATTCTTGTTCTTGTCTCTGCATTGTTGATATATATCCTGTTGTCTTTAGTCCTCAAAAATAAGATCAAAAAAAACAAGGAATATGAACAGAATAAAATCGAATATATCTCTGAGACTCTCGAGAAGGTTCACTATCTTAAATCACAAAAACTGGAAACAACCTTAGTCCGTGATAGTTATTCTGTTTTTGACAGATCCAGTTCTGCTGAAGCTAAGGTCAATGGTCTGCTCAATATATCAGATCTTATCTATAACCTTTTATCTCTTATTTTAATCTATGGGACTATTATTGGCGGGGGCTTCCTGGTCTTTGTGGGAACATTATCCATTGGTAAATTAACAGCTTGTGCAATGATTTCCCGAAGCATTATGCTTCCTTTTCATGGGGTCCTAAATACTTTACTCCAATATGACAACATCAAATCATCTTTCCTAAAGCTTAGGGAATTAAAGACTCCTTCTTATAGCGAATCAGATAAAAGACTCATTCAACAGACAGAATATTCGGGTTATCTATCAATAAAGTCTCATGATAATAAAGGGGTGAACATAAAACCAGGTGACATAGTGGGTATCATTGGGGGAGAGGAAATAGCCAAGGAGAGCCTAAGGGATATCCTCCTGGGTTTTGAAAGAATAGAACAGAACACTGTCTACTATGACGAGATTAATGTTTCTTCGTTAAATGTTGAGAATTACCTAACTTCACAAGTGGCTTATCTGGATGTGGATGACACCCTTTTATCAGGAAGCATTATTGACAATATTTCCCACTTTAATGATGATTACCAACCTATGGCTTATGCCATAGCCAGCCTATTAGAACTAGACGATTTTATTAAAAAGCTCCCCCATGGGTATGATACCCTTATATCAAGTCGTACTCAGGATTTTCTTCCTATCAATATCATTCAACGAATAAGTATAGCGCGTAATCTTTTACTCCAACCAAGGTACATTATCTCTTATCAATCAGATAAGTTCATGAATAACGAGAATCTTGAGATATTCCTGAGATTTTTAAAAAACTATTGTATCAATTCTACTATTGTACTCTTTACAAACCGAACTTCCACTTTGAGCGCCTGTAGTCGAATCGTTCCCCTTAAGGAGCTAAGCAATGGCCACCAAAGATAACTGGATAGCCCTTACTTCAACCTCCTGGCAGGATTTTTACCGTAGTAATGAGTGGGTAGGCCTGACAGAAGTCGATATGGTCCATCAAGTTGTATTGCAGGGACTCATTTCCATTAATCGTATAATCAAAGAGATTAGTATCTACAATCGAAAAACCTACTTTGATCTCTTTCAGGGGATAACAGAGTTAGAAAGTCTACTTAGTTCCTTATTTGAAAGGGAAAACACCTTCTTAATTAACCATCAATATCAGGACTCTGATAATCACATCCGTCATCATTATCATATCATTAAAGAACTAAACAAATTGCTTCTGGATAATAGAATGATGGTTAAGTATAGTATCAACCATTTCTTTGACAACATCGTTCCTTTATTAGTTAGCCATTTTGAATATGATCTTCATTACTATAATATGGGAGCTATTCTGGGTAGCCATAGAAATCAAAAAGGACAAAGCTTGGTTCTGCCCCATTTCCATATACAACAGGTTGATGCCTTAGTCAAAGGTTGTATAAATAAGATCCTGACATCCCTTAAAAGCTCGGGGTCGACTCATCAAGAGGTTCTGGTTAAGTTAATCAAAAAAGGAATTAATGATTTTTACAAAGATTTCATAATATTGTCAGAACTATTTATGCCCCACTATAAAGTATCACTAATCCAAAAGGATATGTTTTACTTTGAAAGTATCATTCTAACACCGTCCAATAGAAAAGAGATCTATAAACTACTAATTGGTGAGTGGGTTAAAAAACTATTTTATTACAAATCAACTTTGGTTAATAGATTTGAATGGCTGTTAGGATTAATGGAAAAGAATGATTTTTCTCAATGCAAAGACCTTTTTTATACAGATTCTGTAGGGGATCAATTCCTTCTACGATTGATAGATATGTATCTAGAAGAGGATAAAGATGAAAAAGTCTTCCTCCCTCTTTTACAGGAGGAAATCCAAACTTATATCGGTAATAGATATTTGGCCATGGATGACTCTATCGAAATGCAGCCCTATGAAATCGAAATACTCCAACAAAATCTTGATACCATAACCTTATACATCGAAGAACAGCGGAGTGTGGATAAGAAGATATTTATTGAAAAAATCATGAAAACAATCATCTACCAATTTGAAGACTTTAAGGTGGTGATCAATGATATATAATTATTCAACAGCCTTATTACCACTCCTTAATGCTATGTATTGGAAGGGATCAATTGAATATGTGATGGAACTGTATCCTCAAAGAGAGGATAATCTGAATGAAGAACAATTCAAAGATATACTCAGCAAATTGGGATATGACCAACTTAAAGGTTCTTATGAACGGGCCTATATAAAAAGTCTCGAACATCCCTTTGTATATGTTGATGAGCAAAATGGGTTGTTTGTTTTTATTGAAGATCATGGTGATTACTACACTGTCTATGATTGTGCTCAGGATAAATATGTAACCCAAAAGTCTCTGGGTATAATAAGTGAAGTGTATTGTTTTATTCCTTCTCACAAGGAGAAGGGAACTGTTCACTATATTGGGACTAAATGGTTTACCCATATATTGCGTCAATTCAATGGAGAAGTTATTTGGCTTTTTCTCTTATCCCTATTTACTTCCTTTCTCAACTTTATTACTCCCCTGTTGATTATCCTCATATATTCCCAGGTTCAAAGAACAGAATCTTTTGATACTATAAAGGATCTTGGTATTATAACTTTTATCTTTATCATGGCTCTCGCTGGTTTCCGTTATTTTAAATCTGTTTTGCAAACCAATCTGGCGGTCAAACTGGATAATATCGTGGGTAAAGAGATTTATAGACGACTAATGTTATTCCCTCTTAAATTAACAGAAAATACCCCTCCGGAAATACAAATAGCCCGAGTCCGGGACTTTGAGAAAATAAGAAACTTTATAAAAGGTCCAAGTTTTACTTCCCTAATAGATTTGCCTTTTTCTTTGGTTATGTTAGTGGGATTATCCTTTGTTGCCGGTCCTATGGCCTGGTTCCCTGTATTAGGAATTTTCGTCCTTACCATTTTAGGCCTTGTAACTTATCTCAATTACAGAGACGCTAATGATGAACGATCTTCACTATTAGGTCAGATGAATCTTATTATGTCTGAATTATTTCAATTGTTGAGAATCAAAAACTTCCCTGATGGGATTAAGCAGCTTTTGATTAATGTTGTAGATAAGTCTAGACAGGTAAAACAAAAAACAGAAGACATTGACAAGGTTGTACAGCGGGTAGCCCATTTAGGTAACTTGCTCACCAAGATATGTCTCGTTCTGGCCATCTGTTTTGGTGTTACCCGAGTCGTTCAGAATCAAATGGGCTTGGGGACCCTCTTTGCCTCTTTTATTATCATCTCCCGAATATTAAATCCCGTTAATGGGAGTCTTATGGTCTTAACCCAATTGAGCTCCTATAGGAGAAGCATCAATCAACTAAACGATTTTATGAGTATACCCATCAAGGATATTGTCTTTGATAATCAGGAAAAGAGTAAGAATGTTCGTGGAAGAATAAGTTTTGAAAACGTCTACCTCAGGTATGGACGAGAATATACAACCACCTTATATAATCTGAATTTTACTATAGATCCGGGTAGTCTAGTGGTTATATTAGGGCATGGTAGTTCTGGTAAAAGCTCCCTCATTAATTGTTTGCTAGGCAATTATCCTGTAACAAATGGATGTGTTCTTCTGGACAATTACAATATCAAACAATTTGATCGTAATACACTCAGACGTTTTATCTCCTACTGTCCCAAGAATGGGGTGACATTCGGAGGTTCCATTAGAGATAATTTTACTCTATTGAATCCCAAAATCAAAGAGTATGAGATTATTGATTCTCTTCGTTCCTGGGATTTATGGGAATATATAAATAATCTGGATGAAGGTTTAGATACAGATTTAGTCAACATTCCTTCTGTAGATAAAGTTATCTTTGAAAAGAAACTCAATCTGGCTTTACTAAATGTCCAAGAAGCTAAGATTACCATTATTGATGGTTTCGAATATCATCTGTCTAATGACTACATAAAACAGGTATATAGTAATGTCTTAGCGCTAAAAAACAAATCAACCAATATTATTGTCACCGAATATCAACCTTTAATTGAAGCTGCAGACCAGGTAATTGTCTTAAATGAAGGAAGGATTATAAAACAGGGAAAACCTCAAAAAGTGCTAAATAAACAGGATAAAGAAAATCTGTGGGGGGATGTAAATGGATAGAGAAACTTTAACTCGTTACTATGATACAAATCGATTCCCTAAACTCCTGGCTGCTTTAATCGTATTTGTTTTTCTGTGCCTAGTCAGTATGATTATTTGGATGGTCAAGGCCCAATTAGATGAAACAATAGTAAGCCAGGGACAGTTATTGCCCCGGGATGATTATATTGATCTACAAACACAGATCAGTGGTTATGTAGAGGATATTCTTGTCATCAACAATAGTACGGTCGAGAAGGGTGATATTATACTAAGACTTAACTCAAGGGCTAAACTTTTAGATTTAGAAGAAGAGAGGATCTATCGAAGTGTCCTCTATACAAATTTGGCTACAGTTCAAGATGAGTATAACACTATGAAAACATTATTAGATGGTAGTCTTATATCTATGAGCCGTTTTCAGGAGGTTAATAGAACAAAAATAGCTTTAGAAGGGGATATCGCTTTATCCTCTAATCGAATAAAACGATTGAATAGTGAAATCGAATATCTAACCCTTAGGTCTCCCATTACAGGGACCATTCATAACCTGAAGAATATTCACCAGGGTAGTTTTGTATCTATTGGGGGACTCATCTGTCAAATCCTCCCCGCGAATAGTGATTACAAAGCAGAGATTGCTATTAAGCCATCCGATATAGGTAAAGTTAGAGTTAATCAGCCTGTTAAGGTTTATATACAATCCTTTGATAATGAGAACTTTGGGGTTATCACAACAACTTTGACCGATATATCGCGAACCACTTATTTGTCTAAGGACAATAAATCCTATTATCAGGGAACCGTCGGCATTCCTTTGTCCTCATTAACTGATGGAATCAACGAGGTTCCCTTAAAATTCGGAATGCCTGTAGAAGCTCATATTATAGTCAATAGAAGAAGTGTTCTCGATTACTTAATTTCACCCATAAAACATTCTTTGCAAAAGTCATTCAATGAATCCTAAGGAGGCCCGTTATGGCAAAAGAAGGCGAAGATGTTAAAAATGATAATGAACAAATAGAAGATTTAGAAAACATAGAAGATAATCCCATCGATAAAGCCAAAGAATTTGGTGATATCAAAGGGGTGGATCAAATGAGCTATACCTCTGTGGTTGACCAGGAACAGGAAAGCCTAATAAGCACTGCTGATAATCCAAGGGGACAGGTCGTAGATGGTAACTCCGTTGTTAATAGGGACAGTTTTCCCATAGAAGACAGAACAGAAATACCGGTAGCTCCAAATAATAATGAAACTAACATCGATGACTCCTCTACAGATAATAATGGTTCATTAGTAGGGGGAGTAGGTAATATTGAACTGGAAGACCCACAATTAAATAATCCTTCTCTACCCCAGAATCGTGTTATAAATATTCCTTCTGGTACAAGTGAGTCTGAGCAGGATAATAGTTCATTGGACAATACACCTGATGATGAACCCAACGACGATGATGACCCCAACAACGACGATGACCCCAACAACGACAATGCCCCCAACAACGACGATGATCCCAACAACGACGATGACCCCAACAACGACGATGACCCCAACAACGACGATGA
>NZ_KE384559.1:0-60217 GCF_000426705.1 Spirochaeta cellobiosiphila DSM 17781 | reverse complement strand
AACGACGATGAACCCAACAACGACGATGAACCCAACAACGACGATGAACCCAACAACGACGATGATCCCAACGATGATGACCCTAATAACGATGATGACCCTAATAACGATGATGACCCTAATAACGATGATGACCCTAACAACGATGATGACCCTAACAACGATGATGACCCTAACAACGATGATGACCCTAACAACGATGATTTAAGCAATAACGAAAGTAAAGGTGATAATCGTTATGAAGGTGGTGATAACCGCTATGATCAGGGAGAGAATACGAATAAGGATAACGGTAGCACCAAAGATCCTGTAGAAGATGTACTAACAGAAGACTCTGAAAGTGTTGATGCTACTAATGATGATCTGGGAACAGAATCCAATTCCCTAGATAGTTCCAGGGATATTGATGACAACCTAAGCAATAATGAAAGTAAAGGTGACAATCGATATGAAGGAGCTGATAATAGTGATGATCAGGGTGAGAACACCAATATCTTTGCTGAGGATACTAGTTCTGAGGATTCAGAAGCTTTAGTATCCCTAGATCAGGAGTCTGAATTAGAAGTGACGTCAGAAGGAGAATTAGAAGGAGATGCCTCTCTAGAGGGGGATGCCTCCTTAGATGAAGTCCTAGATTATTTAGAATCCTCTTTGGATGGTTCAGAGCAGGATGAGGGGAATCAAGAACTAATAGATATCGAAGTAGATAATGAACTTGTTGTGGAGGAAGTAGCTGTAGATTTAGATCTCTCAGCCTCCTCTGATGAATCCTTCTTAGTGGGAGAAGATTCAGGGGCTGATGTATCTCTAGATGGTATAGTCGATATTATGGATATTGATAATGCCAATACCTCTGAGGATATGACCTTAGGAAATGATATAGACCCCAATGAAGATGATATTGATGAATCTGAACTGATTGATTTATTTGAAGGTTTTGAAGAAGGGCTGTTGTGACAGCCCTTTTTCGCTTAAATACTGGAAAGGTCACGTCCTATGAACGATAATAAAAGGAAGAACCCTAAGGAGTGACTATGGCTTTAACTACAGAACTGCAAAAGCTAGAGGACCATAAAGTTAAAATCTTACTAACGGGACGACTCAATGCTGTAAGTGTAGGGGAATTGAAAGAAGATATTCGTACCTGTATTGAAGAAGGCAATAATAATATAATAGTCGATCTCCATGCTTTGGACTTTCTGGATAGCTCCGGTTTAGCGGCTCTTGTCTCTGGTCTTAAATTATCGAAGGGGAGTGGTGGATATTTCCGTTTATTCTCACCTACAGAACAAGTCTCTTCTGTGTTCAAACTTACCCGTCTCAATACTGTTTTTGAAATCTATGATGATGAGGCCTCTGCCTGGGAAGGAAAAAAGTAATACCCTGTTACCTCTACTATGTTTGAATAAAGCATAGTAAGTAATCTCGAAAGGCCCTTTAAAAAAGTTTTACAGGCCCATTCAAAAAGTTTTACAGGGCCTTTCAAAATGATTTTTAGTGCTGAGTAATATTAAACTGGTCCTTTCTCGTTAAAAGCTTAACCTATCACAAATAATAAATCAGAGGTGATATCAAATACTGCTGTATAGAGGTTTTGTTAGAAAAGACAATAACAGTCTGTGTTCTCCTCCCGTCCTAAGTCAAAAGGACAGCAGGAAAAACACAGCTAACTAAGAATTATTCGATAATATATTCACCGGGCTTGTCGAACACTAATCGTTCTGCTTCCTGCTCTTCAAATCGGTAACCACGAATTTTAAGATATTCAGGAGTATCCGGGGATTTTAATTCTGCATCACTAAGTTTTACCAATGCATAGCCTTTGTTGCTAATGGTCTTGTTTTTGATAGTAACCTTAGCTCCTTCCACAGCTTTGACAATAAGGGCAGAACCTTTTGTGAGGACTACATTCTCGAGAATAATATCCTGGCCTTCGATGATAAGGGTGGAGTCTGGTTCCGCTTTTCCCCCTTTGATCTTGTCTTTCACTTCTTTAAGGGTCATAACAAAGTCAGGGAATAAGAGGATACGAGCTGATCGTACAAAGGGAATCCCCTGCATCAGATCTTCTGTTCCTTCTTCTGTATGCATTTGAGCCAGCTTTGCTTTCATCCTGTTGGCTAAGTAAAAATCAGATTCTGCAGAACAGGCTGATTCTGCTGGTTTACCGGAGGCATATCGTTTTGCTGCATCGACGACATTGTTCTTATCTGTTGAAAAGCACCATTCTCTATTGAATATGGTAACGCCCACTTTGTGACTGTTATCATAATACTTAGGAAGATCTTGCATCATAGTCTCTAATCGAGTTGGTTTGAGGAAGGCATTCCTTTTTTCATCCTTGTATTTGGGATTAACAAACTCTGCTATAATTCCTCCAGTCTTATCCAGGATATCCACATAAGATTTCATTTTGATCAATAGAATATTAATATTACCCGGAAATAGTGAGTAACCATGTTCATTAGGTGTATCCCCTTCTGGACTGATTGTGTCTTTAAGAAGGCCGTCTAGCTGATTGTATTCTACGTTGATGGTCATGGAATGCCCTTCTTTGGTAAGCTTAACCAAACCACCTACCGCTTCACCGGGGACACGGTTAACAGCCATAGAGTTGTAGTCATAGTCATATTCCAGAGAACTTCCTATGGCACCTAGTACGGCATTAAAGATCTGTCCATTGGTATCCTGCATGAATACAAGATGTTCGATTCCCTGTTCATAGAGTTTACGAGCTGTTCCTGTTGTATGAAGCAGCATATGCACATCTCCATGACCATGGGGTTTGAAGACAACTTCATTGTTTTCATCCAGAGCTATATGAGCCTCATTGTCTGATAAAGCAGGAACAAGCTCCTGCTTTATGATAATAACTTGCTTTGGATCTAAGCCGTAGTAGTTGTTTGTTTTGAGGCTTTCTAAGGTTTTATCATTTGTATCTTCTGATGTCATAATGACAAAGGGGATAGGCTGTGGAGATGACATTCTTTTTTGTAAGGCTAATAAGCATTGGGCGTAATGTTTTATATAAGAAGTTTCTCTGAGAACCTCAACGGGAATGTCTAATTTGATACCAGTGTAACCCAGGCGTTCCCCTAAACCGCCGGCAACGAGTACAAAGGCTGTTTTATTTATATGTTCCAAACCACGTTGTTCGAGGGCTTCATAATGGGCATCAAGACTTGTTAAATCTTGTACTTCCGGTTGTGAGGGAATATAGCCGTCATAGGGATTCACTCCCGCCTGTGATTCCTGAAGAAGCTTTCGGGCGTTGTCTATATAATGACCAATCCCTCCGGGATAAGCCTGATGAGCTTTTATTAACTGGGAATAATATGAATCGGAATGACCGACGAGATGTTCCTGTCCTTTTTCCTTTAATATCTGTATAAGATCACTCTGTTCCTGAGTCACAAATACCTCCTTTAAGTGTTAACAGGATAATAAAAGATAGAATAACATTCCAGTCCTTGGGTTTTACTTGCCTAATGTAAATATATCCTCCAAAATGTTATGGGGGTTCCGGTGTATCAGGATTTTATAAAGAAAGTAGCCTTTTTCACTAATTTGACTGATCAAGAGGTAGATGAAGTCATTAAGTATTGTCAGGAAGATTATTTTTCCGCAGGAGAGATTATCTTTCGGGAAGGGGATCAGGCCGATAGGTTTTATATAGTCCTTAAAGGTACCGTAGAAGTTTGGAAAGACTGGGGAGCCGAGAATAGTGACCTTCTTGCTGTTCATAAGGAGGGGGGCTTATTTGGTGAAATGGCTCTTATCGATGATTTACCCCGATCTGCCACTGTTATCGCTGCCAAAGCGACTAAGGTCCTTTATCAGAATCAAAATGATTTTCAAGAACTTATTAAAAGCAATTCAGCTATTGCCCTGGCTATTATGAAATCCGTATCCAGTATGGTCCGCAAGAGTAACGATAGTTTTGTGGAAGAACTGCGTCTTCAAAATACTCAGTTAGAAAATGCTTTACGAGAACTCCGTCAAACTCAGGCAGAACTGGTTCGTTCAGAACGTTTATCTACAGTGGGTAAGTTTTCTTCCAGTATTATTCATGACTTGCGAAATCCTTTATCTATTATCAAGAGCTATAGTGAACTCATTTCTTATCAAATTCCAAGGGAAGATAAGATTTGTTCTTATATTAAGAATATACAGACAGAGGTGGATCGCCTAAATCGCCAATGCAATGAACTATTGGATTTTTCCAGAGGTCAGATAAGATTGAACTGGTCGATTACAGATATGGCTTCTATCTTTGATGAAGTCCAAAGTTTTATCAAATCAAGAGATCCTCGTAACCAAATTACTTTTAAAAAGGACCTTCAATATAATGGACCTGTTTTGATCGATGTAGAGCGAATCCTGAGGGTTCTCTATAATCTGGCTGATAATGGCCGTAAAGCTATGTCGAGAGGAGGATGTCTGACTCTTCGTTCCCTGTATGAAGATGATATTCATTTTAAACTGGAAGTCATTGATGATGGGGAAGGTATGAGTCCAGAGGTCGTGGAGCATGTATTTGATCCTTTCTTTAGCCAATCCAATAGTGGTGGTACAGGTTTAGGTATGTTAGTTGTTCAGAATGTTATCGAAGCCCACCATGGAACCATATCTGTTGATAGTCAGATGGGGCAGGGCACCAAGATTACCATATATCTTCCTATCAAAGGACGTTAAAGGAGCTTCATCATGTCAAAAGGACCCCTCATTCTCATTAGTTTAATATTCGTCTTATGTATACCCTCATGGGGGCAGGAATTAACTCAGATTGTATACCCGGATCAATTTAAAATTCTCCATCGTTATGATTTTAGGATTAAAGAAAATAATAGGTACCAGGGATTAGCCTATCGTGAGGTTCGGGGAATTCTCAATCAACAGGAACCAGGTTCTTATGCCGGTCAGTATTTTGTCCTTCAGGAAACGAAAAAAGATAATCGCTATACGATTAACGGAGTTAACCAGGTTCTTGATATTAATCTGAATATTAGTCCTAAAGGGGATTGGATTAGTCAGGGGCATCAGGCGTATCCTGTCTTCAGAAATTTCCCCAGTGCTCCTCCTGAAGGTATCAAAGTAGGCCAGCGGTGGACCAGTTATGGACAAAAAGTTATAGACCCTCTCAATGACGGAAATTATACCACCGTTCCTATCCTTTGTGAGTATGAGTATAGAGGTCTTGATGATTATCTGGGAGAACAGGTTCATGTGATCACTGGACAATATGCCCTCAGGTATCAAAATGGTGATGATCCCCAGGGGGATCGTAATTTATTAAAGACTAGCGGCAAGCATGTCATTGCTTTTTATGTATCCCTGGAAGGGAAGCCTATATTTATGAGAGACACTCTGACAGATGAGTTTTATTATAATGATGGACGCCAGATCGAGCATAAAGGCTTTCATTTGACCTGGTATAAAGATATCATTCCCCTTCAGAGAAGCTCCCTTATTGCAGAGTTAGAACGTAGCTTATCCGATGAGATACAGGATCAAATAGATCAATTAGAACCGGGGAACGGGGCTGGCGGATCAGGAGCTAAAGATGGTTCTGGAACAGGTGGGACAGACCAAGCAGGTGACTTTAGTGTGAGTGAGAATGAAGAAGGGGTTATGTTAACTATGAACACTCTCAATTTTTATCCAGATCAAGCCACATTGCTCCCGGGAGAAGATAAAAAGTTGTCCCAGATAACCAAAGTCCTCCAGGCTGTTCCCGATCGTACTTTTCATGTTCTAGGGCATACAGCAGATGTAGGCTCTGCTGAAAGTCAGCAAAGCTTGTCTATGGAAAGGGCTAAGACGGTAGCTAAGTATCTAATGAACAATGGTATCGATCCCCGACGCATTCTGTTTGAAGGACGGGGGGGACGAGAACCTGTCGCTGATAATAATACCGACGAAGGGCGAGCTCAAAACAGGAGGGTTGAGATCGTTATAATGGAAGATTGATCTTATTGCCCCATAGGGATCTTATATTAATAAGAATTTGATCTTCCAGACTTTTGGGCAGCATTTCCCTTTGAGTGGCCACATACTCTAGTGTGTGATGTACATAAAGGGGGGAATTCCCTTTGCCTCTATGAGGAACGGGTGTCAGATAAGGGGCATCTGTTTCTACAAATATCCTTTCTTTAGGTACGACTCTGGCCGCCTCCTGTATGTTCCTGGCAGATTTGAAGGTCACATTCCCGGCAAAGGAATAGTAGAATCCCAGATCAAGGGAGTTCTCTACAAATTCCGGTCCCGAGGAAAAACAGTGAAAGATCCCTTGTACTTTGCCTTTATAGGGCTTGAGAGCCTGGAGGATCTCCTTATCTGCATCCCTACTATGGATGACTAAGGGTAGGTCCTTTTTTATGGCCAGTTCCGCCTGGAAGTGTAGGAGGTCAAGTTGAATAGGCAGAGTGTCTTTTGTGTAATGAAGATCAATCCCTGTCTCTCCTATGGCTATTACCCGGGGATGTTCTACCTGTTCCAGTACAAGATTTTTATGTTTATCTATATCAATATTCGTATTCTCAGGATGAATTCCAGCACTGTAGTATAAGGATGAATGGGTGATGTTTGTACGCTGGTCAAAATTATCACCATCCACTGCTATATCCATAAGAAAGGCAATATCCTGTGATTGGGTAAATATGTCATGGGGTGAAATTTCTTTGCGTAACATCTCCATCATATGAAAGTGTGTATCTATTAATTTGTATGTATTATTCATTCCCCTAAAATAGCGTTTTTAATCAGAAAGGAAAAGTGAAAATAACGTATTGACTAAGAATGGGAATCTCGTTATTGTAGTTTTCAGTTGCCGAAGTGGTGGAATTGGTAGACACAAGGGACTTAAAATCCCTCGGCTATTATGGCTGTACGAGTTCAAGTCTCGTCTTCGGCACTCCACAATTAAGACCATCTATTTGATGGTCTTTTTTTATGGTCCAATGATTTTTGCACATCCTAATGTCAATAGTTTGTTATAAAAAAATAAGGGATGATAATGATTATCATCCCTTTCTTGTTTCAACATCAAAAAATTATAGTGAAGATCGCAGTTTCTTTGTCATAAAGCCTGCTACAGAAAACCGAATCTTTTGGAAGGGGTTTTTTGTATGTCTTTTCATTATCTCTATTGATTTGAGGTTCAGTTCAACCAAGGCATCCTTGCTTGTGCTGCTTAAGGTTTGGAATTCGGAAGAACCAATGCGGCCTCCCTTTTGCAAGAAGGCTGTGAGGGCTCTTTTTTCTTTACCCTGCATTCGTCTTGTATAGACTTTTAATATCTTTTCCTGTGCCTTCTGAACCTCTGCCTGAACCCTCTTTTTATTTGTACTCAAAAGAAATCTCCTCATTCAAAGTATCCATTAACTGTCCCATGATCAGTTATATGAAAGCCCTTGTCAAGGGAAAAGCTTAGGAGAAGCGCTTCTTTAAATCCTTAAAAAGATCTTTCGCTTCGGAAACATCGACATAGTCCTCAAACTCATGATACTGGATAAGTTCTGTTGGGATTTCATCAAGAAAAGGACTAGCGGCTGGTTCAATCGTTTCATTCATGGATCGTCTCGTCCGGCAAGCGGTCATGAAAAGTTGTTCCCTTGCTCTTGTGATAGCCACATAGAAAAGGCGCCTTTCTTCTTCAACATTCCCATCACCTTCTTCCAGGGAACGTTGGTGGGGAATAATGCCTTCCTCCACACCAGCCAGGAAGACGACCTTGAACTCGAGTCCTTTTGAGGCGTGCACTGTCATAAGATTAACCTTGCTATGGTCTTCTGAATCATCACTAACATCGTCTCTGGTGATTAGAGTAATTCTGTTTAAGAAGGCTCCGAGAGACTTATCCTGTACATCCGGGTTATTCTCCCAATCTTCCAGAATACTGATGAAGCTTTCCAGGTTCTGGTATTTCCACCGGGCTGCTTTATCGCTTTTAGGATTTTCCTGTATTAGATGCCCCCAATAATCAATAGATTCTACCATGTCCCTGAGAGTATCAGCTAATTTATCTTTGGAATTGAATCTATCTTTGTATTCTTCAATGAGTTCGATGAACTCACTTAAGGAGCCTTGCATAGTGGATCCAATGGGAGTGTCACTAGCAAAAGTAAGGTCATATATAGAGCTGTATAAGCTTGAGCTTTTCGTATTGGCGATGGCATTGATAGTCTGTAAGGAACGTTTCCCTATCCCTCTACGGGGAGTATTAATGACCCTCAACAGGTTTACATCATCATCTGGGTTATAGATGATTCTTAAGTAACTAATAATATCTTTGATCTCTTTACGCTGGAAGAAACTCGTACCTCCAGATACTCGATAGGGGATGTTTTCTGTCAGGAGAGCGACTTCAATAGATTTGGTTAGACTATTGGTTCTAACCAAGATACCCACATCTCCATAACGTATTCCTTCCCGGAAAGCCAGGGTCTTAATGGTTTCGGCAATGAACTCACCTTCTTTAAGTTCTGATTCTGGATGGTTCAAGCTGATCGAAGCTCCTCCTTCCATTCCTGTCCAGAGGACCTTGTCTTTACGGTTGGTATTATTGGCTATAACCGCATTGGCCGCATTAAGAATCATCCCTGTTGATCGATAGTTTTGTTCTAGTCTGATTTCCTTTAGTTCGTGAAATTCCCTTTCGAATTGGAGAATGTTTTCATAGTTAGCCCCTCTCCAGCTATAGATAGACTGATCGTCATCCCCTACAACACAGATATTGCGTGAACCGAGGGCAATGTATTTCATCATTTTGTATTGAGCTATGGATGTGTCCTGAAATTCATCTACCATGACATAGGTAAATCGTTTTTGGTAGCTTTCCAATACTTCTGGAAAGTTTTCGAAGAGCTGTACAGGCTTGACAATCAAGTCATCAAAGTCGACAGCATTATAGGTTTTAAGATGATCTTCATATTCTTCATAGAGAGGTTTTAGAGACCCATCTACTTCAGACCAGGAGGTCCTCCATGTTTTCAGGCCTGAGAATATTTGTCCTATGTTTTGTAATTCCTGTGGTTCATACACCAGGTTCAGTTCGCGAGCTGCTTCTTTAAGAAGACTTATCTTGTCTACTGCATCATATATGGTGAAGTTAGGTCGATACCCTAGTTTTGTTATAGATTCTCTTAATACTTGAACACCAAAGGAATGAAAGGTACTAACGGTCAAATTCGACAGTTTTCTTCCGGTCAAATCCTTTACCCGTTCTGACATTTCCTTTGCCGCCTTATTAGTAAAGGTGAGGGCCAGGATGGAAGATTGGTGTATACCATGGGCCAGCATATTGGCAATACGAAAGGTGATTACCCTTGTTTTACCGGAACCGGCACCAGCTATTAGTAAAAGAGGTCCATCAATGGTCGTAGCGGCCTCATACTGTTTGTCATTTAATTCATTCTTTAGGTTATAGATCATAGGGCCATTGTTATGAAAATAATAGAGTTGTTCAAGCGAATTCGAGGTCACTTAGGTAAGAAAGAAATTCTCCCATAAGATCAAAGGATTCCTGAGTCAAACTTTCAAAGGTATCCTCAATGGTATGATTCACCTTCCAGGCATCAGGAAGGGTCTTCCTCCATAGGCTGTGATCGTGCTTTTTGAATTGTAAATAATTGTCAGGTTTAGATTTAGGAAGTTCTGCTTGCTGCCATTGGCTTAGTTGATCCAACTCTTCCTGAGGAAGAAGGCTTATAAGTTGGGCAAAGTGCCCGGCCTGGAAGAAGCCAAGATCATCACTAAAGGGAAGGCGGTTCATACTAATGGGATAACTAGAGGTTATGACTTGCTTTCTGATCCTTTGTCTGGTCCTTTCAAGGGCATCATTATTAAAGGCTTTATGAAAGGTTTTGGACCAGATAATATGATCCCCAATGCCGCACATATCAAAAACGAATATATGGTTCATAAAAGGGGCTTGTTCAAACTCCTTGGCAAAATAATAGCTACCTTGTTTGTTATGTCTATTATGAAAATGAAACTCTTCTAGATCTGTCAGTAGGATAGCTGTGTTCTTTTTTTGATTCTGTCTTTGAATGAGAAGGGCATGTTTTATTAATTGGAAGACCGCTGCTGAATTATCATTGGCTCCATAGGTCCCTTTGATTCTGTCATAATGAGCCACATAGAGTCTATCAAAGTCTTTGGGGTTTCCAGCTCCTGGAAGGATGAGAAAGTTATAAGCGTCTTTGTTGGTTATTCCCTTGAAGGGAATATCTTTTTTACTTAGTAATCGATGGAGATAGCTACTTCTATTACAATCCAAGTGACAAAAATCTTTAAATTCCTCTAGGGATAAAAGCTCTTCAACCATCCGTTTAATATCGGGGAAATAGATGAATTAATCCATTTTTTTTGCTATCTTTTTTAGGAAGGAGATTGAAATGATTAAAAAAAGCATAATTTTATCATTCGTGGCTTTGTTTTTTGTTGGTTGTGTGTCAACTAACATCGAGACTCTGAAGAATAATCCTGCCCGTTATGGGGGGACGGAGGTTTTTCTTGCTGGTGAAGTAACGAAAGCGGTGAACGTTCCTTTCACTTCCTTAAGTGTCTATGTCTTAAAAGATAGATCCGGTCAAATTCCTGTTATCTCTTCTATTGAAAGAAAGTCAGGAGATAAGGTATTCGTTAAATACAAGGTCATTGCCTTTGATGGTGATAATATGTCTAAGTCTGGTGAGGATGCTGTAACAGATCTCAAAAAGTATCTGGAAAAGGAAGGAATCCTGTCTGGCCGTGCTGTCGATGTGGCTTCTAAAGGAGCCGTTAAGGTTATTCAAACATTGACTTCAACGGCAACTGGAACTTATTTTCTTGTTGATATCGGCAAGGAAAAATAAAAGAACCTGGGGAATAATGGAGAATATCCCAGGGGTATTCTCTTTTCCCTTATCTAATAATCCCTTATAATGCGCCCTTCTGGGGGAACTATGATTAAAAAATTACCTTTTATTGTATTATCAATATTGATATCACATAATATATTTGGGTTTGATACGATAGCCTCTTCTGCTATCCTGATTGAGGAGACTACAGGCCAGATTATCTATGAAAAGTCCTCTGATATGCCTATTCCTCCTGCTTCCATAACTAAGCTTATGACCCTTGATCTGGTTTACAAAAAGATTAAATCTGGACAAATTAAATTAGATGATTATGTCCCTATTCCTTATGAAGGGACTTTAGCCGCTTTACCACCTTTTTCAAGTCATATGGGGTTGTATGCAGATATGAGGGTTACCTTAGATGAGTTGATAAGAGGTACGGCTGTCATGAGTGGAAATGATGCTGCTAATACATTGGCAATCACCATAGCCGGCGATATTGATTCCTTTGTTGATCGGATGAATCAGGAAGCTTTGGACTTAGGTTTATCAGAGACCCATTTTGATGATCCTTCAGGACTGTCTGAGAAAAACATTACTACTGCCAGAGATTTGGCTAAGTTTGCCAGGATCTATATTCGCAATTATCCTGATAGTCTTAAATTATATCATTCTCAGCATACTATGACCTTTCCCAAAGAGGATAATTGGATTTTTGACAATCATCCCAATGTCCGTGTGAGAACAAAACAAAATACCAATCTGCTTATTGGAGCCTATCCCGGAGCTGATGGATTAAAGACAGGATATATTGATGAGTCGGGATTTAATATTGCTGTAACCGCTAAACAAGGTGATTATCGACTAATAGGAATCTTGTTAGGAATCAATACGGATGATTACATGAATGGTATTGCTTTAAGAGCTCAGGAAGCAGCCCGGCTTTTAGATTATGGCTTCAAGGATAATCAATTCATCACACCACCCATTCCTGATATGTCTCAGGTACAGGTTTGGTTGGGCGATAAGAATTGGATCTCTCCTTCTGTGAATGGCTCTGTTAAAATCGTTGTTCCTAATGATCAAAAAGATCAATTAAGGAGCGAATATTATCTAAAAGAAGAGCTTATGGCTCCCTTCCCAGCAGGAACTGAGTTAGGCTCTTTGACTTATTATATTGGGGATAAGGAATTGGCTCACTTTACACTTGAGAGTCCTACCTCTGTTAATAAAGGACCCTGGTATAAAGTTGCATGGCATAAGATCCTTCTCTTTTTCCGGGACTTGATGAAGCCTAAATCAATATGATAAAAACTTGGAAGGAGTTGGACAATGGAAATAATTACAGAACAAGTACTTAAGATTCTTAATGAAGGTATTTTAAAAGCCTTTCCTCAAGTGGATGTTGCAGACACCCAATTACAGTTCACAAAAGATATTAAGTTTGGTCATATGCAGAGTAATGCTGCAATGACTTTAGCCAAGCCTTTGAGAGATAATCCACGGTCCATCGCTACAAAAATCGTTGATGCTATTGATAAGAAGGATGTCCTGGAATCCATTGAAATAGCTGGTCCGGGATTTATTAATTTTACCATTAGTCAGAGTAAAATCATTGAATACTGTAATAATCTCTTCAATACAGAGGATTTATTCAGCAATTTGGATAGAGCTGGTGATATCATAATCGATTACTCATCTCCTAATATTGCTAAGCGGATGCATATTGGTCATCTACGAAGTACTATTATTGGGGATTCTTTAAAACGAATTTACAATTACTTAGGATATCACACTGTTGGAGACAACCACTTAGGGGATTGGGGAACGCAATTTGGTAAGTTGATCGTAGCTTATAACCAGTGGTTAGACAGGGATGCCTATGCCAAAGACTCTGTAGAAGAATTAGAGCGTTTATATGTCGAGTTTGAAAAGCGTTCTCATGATAAGCCTGAGATGCTAGAAGAAGCTAGGTCAGAGCTTAAGAAGCTCCAGGATGGGGATGCTACACAAGTAGAGTTATGGAAAGAATTCATTCAGGCTTCTATCAGAGAATATAATAAGATTTATACCCGCCTTAATGTTAGTTTTGATACTTACTATGGGGAATCTCATTACCATCCTTTAATGCCCTCTATCTTGGACCTCCTTAAAACAAAGGGGTTAGCCAAAGAAAGTGAGGGAGCCCAGGTTGTTTTCTTCGATGAAGAGGAACATCTTCATCCCTGTATTGTTCAGAAGAAAGATGGCGCCTACTTGTATGCAACCAGTGATCTGGCATGTATTAAGATGAGAATGGAAGATTATGATGTGAATCAATTAATCTATGTTACAGATGACAGACAAGCTCCTCACTTTAAGCAAGTGTTCAGTATTGCTTCCAAGCTAGATTGGGATGTTAAATGTGAACATATTAGTTTTGGGATTATGAAGTTCAAAGATGGTCACTTTTCCAGTCGTAAGGGTAATGTTATCTATCTAAAGGACTTGTTAGACGAAGCTGAACGAAGAGCTTTTGATGTTGTGAAGGAGAAAAACCCAGATCTTCCTGAAGAAGAACAAAGGGATATAGCTCGAATAGTTGGTGTGGGTGCCGTTAAATACGCCGATCTTAGCCAGAACCGAAGTTCTGCTATTATCTTTGATTGGGACAAGAATCTGAGTTTTGATGGTAATACGGCTCCCTATCTTCAATATGTGTATGCTCGTATACAATCAATTAAGACTAAAGCAGGTATCGATAATATATCTTCTCCTAAGTCTGAGATCTTTAAGGAACCTCAAGAGATTAGGTTGCTTGGACAACTTATCCAGTTCCCTTCCGCTCTCCAGAAAGCGGCTGAAAGCTATCGGCCAAACGTTGTTTCTGATTATTTATTTGATTTAGCACAGGACTTTAACACTTTCTATAATGCCAATAGGGTCATTGTTGAGGATCAGGACATTAAGCTGAGTCGACTTTATCTATGTGATCTAACCGCTAAGGTCATTAAACAGGGCTTGGAACTTCTAGGGATAGAAGTCGCTGGTAGAATGTAATTTATTCATAAATTAAATGTTCAAGACCTTCTTTATCTAGAATATGGAAGGTCTTTTTTTCTTTTACTATGAATTGCTCTTCTACCAGCTCTCCGATTGTACGGGAGAGGGATGGTCGGCTTATACTGAAGAGTTCGGCTAGACTTTCTAGTGTATGGGGAATTTGTATATCCTTAGTACCTTGTTGATTGACCTGTTCTAACAAATAAATCGCTATCTTTTGTTTGATATTTGTATGTTGATAAAGATGAATTTTCTCAGATAGAAAGCTGATTTTATTACCGCAAAGTTGGAGAAACTTTTCCATGAGATGGATATCTTTGTGTAGTAATTGAACAAATCCTTCTTTGGGTATTGATAATATCCTAACCCCTGTGTCTGCTGTGATCTGAACTGGCCATAATGCTGGATTGGCAAATATTAGCGGCCCTGCTAACAAGTGGGGGCTTGTTAGTGTTTCTACCTTTAGAATCTTACCCTTTATACTGGCTATATGAGTAGAAACGACTCCTTCTTCCAGTATGTAGAGGTATTCCATGACATCACCACGGAAGGCGATAATATTCCCTTTGTCATAACTTAATATTCGACAGGAATATTCCTTATTAAGATCTTTAAGGAGTGTATCATTAACGGACTTGAATAAGGGGATTCGTTTCATTTTCTCTATAAGCATTGATAGACCTCACCATTATAATGATAGGAATTCCTTGCATTTGCCAAGGGTCACTCCTAGACTTTTAATCAGGAGAGTCTATGGCTGAGCATCCTTTGTTAGGGGATTGGAATCGATGGAAAGTGAAGTTTGAACGATTTCAGGCTACGTTTAATGTTGATCAGATACTAATATTGGAACGTAGGGATAAAGAGTGGGTCTGTATCTGGCCAGCGGAACATGATTTGTGGTTGGATGGTGAGGATTTCCCTTCACCGGAGGAGCTTGATAGTTTTCCCAAAGAACAGGGGGTTTATGATTTATCCCAACTCAATGTATTTGCTAATTATGATATTATCGGGGTTCGTGCTTTAATTTTATCTTCTCAAGGTTTAGATACCTGGGGCGTGATTCTTGCGTTAAATAAAGAGTTAACTCCCTGGGAGGATAAGGCTTATCAGTATTTCTGTGATCTTAGAGAACAGATCGATTTTACCATCACATCCTATTATAAAGAATCTTTAGTTGTACCCCAGTGGTTTGATATTGTCATGTCCACTGTTCCTTTTAGTTTTACTGTTTTTGATTTGGAACAGGGTAAAACAACGTATACAACAGATTGTTTGGAAACCTTTGGAATGGTTACCTCTAAAGATGTGTTATCGGATATTAATCAATTGTCCCGTATTGTTCCCATAGGGGATGCAGATAATATTCAACAATTCATTAGTAAAGAGATGGGACAAGGAACGAGCTTTGAAAAAAAATTTATACAATCCATTGGTAATGAGGCACGTTGGGTTAAATGTCAGGTCTATTTCCTAAAGGAAGAAAGTCATCATCGCCCCTACTGGCTGATTTCTTTATGGGATATGTCAGAAGCAAAAACGACCTATGAAAAGATGGTCGGTGAGTATAATGAGAATCGGGAAGCAGGAGTCATTAAAACCAAATTTCTGGCTAATGTTAGTCATGAACTTCGAACTCCTCTAAATGGGATTATGGGAATGTTAAGCCTTCTTCTTATGGATACACATAGTCCACAGGAAGAAGAATACCTCCAAATGGCTCTTCATTCCGCAGAGGGGATGCTTGCTATGGTTCAGGACCTTCTTGATATTACCCGTCTAGATCGAGACAAAGTTACCCTGAAGACAGAACCTTTTAATGCTGTTGATTTATTCCAGCAAAGTATGAATCTCCATGTGAATAAGGCGGAACAGAAGGGGCTCGTTTTAGACTTTGAGAAAGATGTGGACTCCCCTATATTTGTGGGGGATGCTCAGAGGATCAAAAAGATCATCAATAATTTATTGGATAATAGTATTAAGTTCTCCAATAAAGGGCGGATTGTTTTGTCCCTGGTTTTGTTTAATGGTCATTTGTCTTTTAGTGTAAAAGATCAGGGTATAGGCATGGCTCCTCAGACAATTAAGGATATTTTTACTCCCTTCCAGCAATTAGAGGATCCCTATACTAAAAGACATGAAGGTTTGGGTATTGGTTTGAGTATCATTAAATCTTTACTGAATATTATGGATGGCACTATTAATGTGGAATCAAAAGAAGAGGAAGGTAGTACTTTTTACATAGATATTCCCCCTCAGGAGAGTGGTTATTCCAAAGAACAAGTGCTCAAAGAAGTGGATGTCCCAGAGTTCCCATCTATTAAGGAAATCCTCATTGCTGAAGATGAAATCATTAACCGATTATACTTAAAGACTGTTCTTCATAAAAATAACTATCAGGTCAGAGAAGCTCGTAATGGGCAGGAAGCTGTAGAGATGGCACGCTTAAAGAAGCCTGATCTTATTTTTATGGATATTGGAATGCCTGTTATGAATGGTCTGGAAGCAGCGACACAGATCAGTAAGATTTATGAGTCCCATCCTATTCCTATTATTGCTTTAACAGCTCATGTTACGGTAGGGGAGAGCGAAGAATACAAGAATTCCGGTATGATTGGACTTATATCTAAGCCCTATGACAAACGGGCCGTTCTTAAGGCCATCGAATCTGTACAACTTAATTAAGAAGCATTTTTACAACTTTTTGTAAGGATTCTGGCTCAAAAGGTTTTACTATCCAACCTCGTACTCCTAAGCTTTTTCCTTTTGCTTTTTTATCATCAGAGCTTTCCGTTGTGAGAAAAACAACTGGTTTTTGTCCATAGTCCGGCTTTTGTTTTAGATTTTCTACAAATTCAAAGCCATTCATTTTGGGCATATTTATATCAACAATAAACAGGGAAATATCTGTTGATAGTTTATCCATAGCATCCAGGCCATTTTCGGCTTCAACTAAACCATAGCCTTGTCCATCAAGAGCTTTCTTAACCAATATTCGTATGGAGGGAGAATCATCTACACACATTATCTTCATATAATATACCTCTATACACAATTATGGAGATGACTTGCTGTTTTGCAAGTTTCTTTTAATAGCTCCTTGATACTTGCCTCTTACTTAACTTTTCCCTATCCTTTTAAGGGGCACTTAATAAATTATGATTGAAATTGATAAATTAAATGATCATTATCTACCAAGATTTGAAAAGCATAGTGAAAATTATGAGATCCTTGACTGGGAAAGTAAGGAAGCACAGTATCAGCGTTTTGAACAACTGACTAATCTTGTGGATTTGAAAGACAAATCAATACTAGATATCGGATGTGGCTTGGGGGATTTAAATTCCTATTTGAAGAGCAATGGTATAAACAGTCGGTATATAGGGACAGATGTTCTTGCAAAAATGATCGATGAATGCAAGAGAAGCTTTCAAGATGGTGTTTTTTTTCACTGTGATCTTTTTAGTCATACAGGAGAACTTCCTGTTGATTTGAAAAAGTCCCTTCCTGTTGATCTCATCTATATATCAGGTATTTTTAATCTCAATATAGGAGACATGTCTTCTTTTTTTATTCATTGCATGGATAGCTTGGATAGTCTCTTTACGGAAAGTCTTGTCTTTAATTTACTAAGTGTTGACTCTCCTGCAAAGGAGGAAAAGTATTCTTATTTTGATCCTCAATGGGTCAAGGAACAGTTGAAGTCGTATCCTTGGGATGTCCAATTATTTAATCAATACCGTCTTAATGACTTTACCATTCTCTGCCAAAAGTAATCCATATAGTGTTATCTGTATTATACTTCTTCTTTATGACTTGCGGGAAATATCCTGGAAGAGGGTATTAAAGTTGCTTTTACTTCCCAGACAAAAGAGAACATCATTTGGTTGTATATCTTCTATATCATTGATAAGAATGAGATCGTCTTCCCGTTGGATTGCACATATTTGGATATTATGGTTTGCGAAGAATTTGTTTGTGACCTTCATGGGGATTTCCTCCACTGATATCTCTTGGATGATGTAGTCATCATTTATGGATACCTTTCCTATCACATAGGGATTCATTAACTCCTCTGCCAGTTGATTACCATAATCTTCTTCTACATTGATTATTTTATCAGCACCTAATTGTCTGAGTACCTGGCTGTGAGTAGGATTTAAGGCTCTGGAAATGATATAGGGGATCTTCTTTTGTTTCAGTAAGGTGGTTGTTAATATATTATCTTCAATACTGTCACCAATGGTCACTATAGCTATATCAATGTTGTCTAGAGGGGCTTGATTAATGGCATCTGAATCAGAGGTATCCATGACAATGGCTTTTTCAACAGATGTTTTTACCTTATCCACAAGGGCAATGGAATTATCTATGGCCAATACACTGGCCCCTCTATTGACGAGGGTCTCACAGATGGTTCGCCCCATTGTCCCCAAACCGATTACAGCAATATTTTTATCCATTCCATCATCCTATATTAAAAGTTGTACCAGGGTATTCTATCATTGATTTATCCTTTGGAGTAGATAAGGCCGTTACTAAGGTGAGAGACCCTATACGCCCCATTATCATAAGGGGAATAAGTATGACCTGTCCCTGCCAGTTCAGTTGGGAAGTAATTCCCGTAGAGAGGCCTACCGTCCCATAGGCTGATACAGATTCAAAGATAAGATTAATGAACTCAGAAGCCGGTTCAAATAGGATGAGAAGAAAGCTTGCTGTATATAAACAAATGATTCCCATGAAAAATAAGATAAAACATTTGATAATCTGATCTTTGCCTACTTCAAAATTGCCAATGATCAAGCGCTTGCTTCCCTTAGCCAGATTTATGATTTTACGTAGTAAAAGGGCGGCTGTATTGATTTTTATTCCACCGGCCGTTCCTCCGGCACCTCCTCCAATGAACATAAATGGGATTAATATTAGCAGTGTTGCCCTTCTTAGTTGGGAAAAAGGTATGGTCGAGAATCCAGCTGTCCTTAAGGTTACAGCTTGGAAGAAGGTTGCTATCATTTTTTCTTTGGGATTCATGAATTGTAAGATATTCTCCCGTTCACTCACATAGATCAAAAGAGAGGACAGAAGGAGGAGAATAATAGTTCCCCGTAATACTAAAAGGGTGTTGATGTTTAATTTGTAATTCTTCTTACTCCACTTTGACTTAATCCATTGTAATAAATCATTGATAACCGGGAAACCTAATGCCCCCAATATGATAGCGGTCATTATAACCAGATTAAAGGGAACATTGGATATATAGGATTGAAGGCTTCGATGGGAAAGGGTAAAACCGGCGTTACAAAAGGATGATATACTGAGGAATAAGGAATTCCAGATATGATTGGCTCTCGTTGTATGAACAGGTGTGCTTATTAGAATAAAGATGAACACCAGGGCTTCGATTACGAAGGTATAGGTGACAATCAAGCGAACGCCCTTATTAAGAGAGCCATAATCATCTTTACTCACAATCATTTCCATAACAGTATCATCACTTAAGCTTAAGTTTCCTCTAATGGTTAGGACCAGGAAATAAGAAATAACCATGAAACCTATGCCACCAAACTGAATTAGTATCATGACGATAGTTTGGCCTAGCAAGCTTAATTGACTTAATTCTATCACTGATAAACCAGTAACACATACCGCAGAAGTAGCTGTAAAAAAGGCTTCTAGTATGGTCAAGGAACCTTCTTTACTTGACCAGGGGAGGAGCAATAAGAGCCACCCTATTAAGATAAGAGCTAAGAAACTTAATGCGACAATACGGGGAGGATACTTCTTTCTTTGTTCCATTCTATAATCATAACACATACTTACGATTGGTTTCTTTAATAATGATGGAATATAGATTCGACTAAGTGGAACATAAATTATACTAAAATTTATTAAAACCATGTATTATGATGAAGATCACATCTTAAGTATATCTAATTGAGGTTGTTAGTTTATGATATCAAAGAAAATGTATGAACTAGGAAGTAAGAGTTCTATTATTAGAGAATTATTCATGTATGGTCGGCAAAAAGCCGCTGAAATTGGTGAGGAAAATGTATACGATTTTAGTTTGGGTAGTCCCAGTGTTCCCCCTCCAGAGACTGTGACAAATACATTGTCAGACCTATTACAAAGGGATAATGTTCATGGTTATACACCAGCTGCCGGACATCCTTCTGTTAGGGAGTCTATTGCCAAATCAATCAATAAGCGATTTGGAATGAAGGCTGATCCTAATCGTATTTACATGACTTGCGGAGCGGCCGCCTCCTTGACCTGTACTATCAAAGCTCTCACAGTTGCCGGGGATGAATGGATTGTTCTGGCTCCCTTTTTTCCCGAATATAAGTGCTTTGTCGAAAGTGTTGGTGCGTCGATTGTCGTGTCTCAACCAAATCCGGACACAATGGATATTGACTTTGAAGATTTGGAAAAGTGCTTTTCTTCAAAGACCAAGGGCCTCATCATTAATTCTCCCAATAATCCTTCTGGATTTGTTTACTCTGAGGACACTATTAAATCTTTAGGGGCAATGCTAAAGGATAAATCAAAAGAAAATGGTCATCCCATATATCTTATAACAGATGAACCTTATCGAGAAATCGTATATGGCGATGTTTCTGTTCCTTATGTTCCTCATTATTATCAAAACACCATTGTTTGTTACTCTTATAGTAAATCTTTTTCTCTGGCTGGTGAAAGGATAGGGTATATCTATGTCAGTGATGGGGTAGAGGAAGGAGATCAGGTTTTCCTTGCTGTATGTGGAGCAGGAAGAAGTATGGGCTTTGTCTGCGCTCCTAGTATCTTTCAATACGTTGTTTCTGAATGTGTTGATACAGAAATTGACATATCTGTGTATAAGGAAAATAGAGATATTCTATACAAAGAGTTAAGCGCTATGGGATATCATTGTATTATGCCTGAGGGTGCTTTCTATTTATTTGTTAAAACTCTGGATCAAGATGCAGAAAAATTCTGTGAATATGCTAAAACAAAATACAATCTTCTTCTTGTACCAAGTAATAGCTTTTATGTTGAAGGTTATATGAGGATCTCTTATTGTGTGAAAAAAGATATGATTCTACGATCCCTTAAAGCCTTTAAACAATTGGCTTTGGATTTTACATAACAGACTGTTAGATGAGTTTTTCCTTAGGATAAAAAAAAACGGTATGCCTGGACGTCGTAATGCAGCATACCGTTTCCTTGTGAGCATATAAAATGCATCGCTCAATTATATCTTCGACTTTCTGGAAAATTCCTTTAGACGTTTTTTACAAAAAAGTTATTAGTTCCTATACATTCGTTGAAATTGGTCTAAACCTAATTCCATCTGAGAGATTGTGTAGTTAAGTGTGCTTAATAGGGAGTCATAAAAAGACTCTGACAAATCCATTGCTTTTTCTTGTTCTAAGTTAGTACTATTGATAAGATCTTCCATATAGGGAAGTATGAGATAGGATGCTGCATGTCTAGCAGGATTAGATATAATGATTTGATCAATATGTGATAATTGCTTATTCTTCTGTTGAATGCTTAAGGGCCCTTTTATGCAGTCTATGCCTAATCGACAGGCCTTTTTCATCTTTTTAAGGTCATTTACGATATTATTCACTTCAAGAAAGGTCTTTTGAGAGAGTTCATTTTGTTTCTGTACTATTTTTTCTGTTAAGCCCTGTCTATTAATCTTTGTCCTATTAGATAGAAATTCATTGATACTATAGGGAGCCAAGCTCTTTATATGTAGTCCTCTTGGACTTAAGGTTCTATTGGTGATGTCCTTATATCGTGGCAGAATCCTTTCAAACCAGGTTCTATATATTGTTAAACGTTGGTCTGTGAGCAGAAGCTGTTCCTGATAATCTTTATCAAAGGTAGGATTCCCACTATAAATATATTGATAAGATTGTTTTTCCGAGGTATTCCAGCGATTAGCTATAAAGTTCATCCTTTCTTCAAAAAAGGCTCCACCCATGTGAGTTCTCCCATTGGGATAACCTAAATCCATACCACAAATATATATTTCTTTGGAGCCCATAATCCTTGCTAAATCCCATGCTGCCGTTGTTACAGATCCACCTGCTGCAATCTTCCCCTTAGGGGCAATCTTGGCTTCCAGGTACTCACATAGGGGGAAGTGGCTTGCTGTAAGAAATACAGGGCCTTGCCAGTCATTTAATAAGGACCCATAAGTCGTAGAATCGGTGACTAAAATCACTTGTGAAGAATTAAAGCGGTCGAGGTGTCTTGAGTTCCAGTATTGGGGATCAACTGATATTACCATGTCAGGTTTTACTCCATGGTGCTTTAGGGCTGTACAAACCGTATCAACAGCAATAATGAAGGCTCTATTCTTGAGTTGAGCATATTTAGCCAGTCCTTCATCGAGACTTGGACCGGCAGCCAATATTATCACTGGAATGTCATGTAGCACATTCTGTAATAATTGAATTCCTGGATACTTCTCAATGGAACCTATATTACGGGCCATATTATGGATCCACAGTTTTCCAAATCTTTTGAGGGTATTTCTATTAATCTTCCTTCTCTCTTGATAGGCGTCATACTCTTTTATATAGCTGGTCCATAGTTCAGGAAAAAGGCTTTGGTAGGCTTTATTAGGAACCCATTGTACTATTCCTCCAATAATGTCTTCTAAAAAGAAGTGAATTCCACTAGAAGGAGCACTAACTAAGAGATTAAAACCGGGATGACTGAATAAAGTGGAATAATCCTGGTGATATAGTAAATGGTAGAAAAGGTCTATATCTGGTTCTACTATAAGATAGGGCTGCTTACTTTGTTCTAAGATGACTTCTGGAACATATCCCAATCCAAGTCCATAATAAATCCAACCACTGGATGGATTGTCCCTGTTTAAGTAGGATTCGGCTATTTTCTTTGCTTCCTGACCGGGAGCTCGTGAACTATGGAGATAACGCCCCTTCCATTTTGCACTAGGTTTATCGTTTGTGTGATAAATCCACTCAAAATCGGCATTAGGTTCCCATGCAATAGGTTTTATTTCAGCTATCTGTGGATATTTCTTTTCTAAAAGTAACCAGTTCCTATCCCAGTAATTCACTTTAATTCCAGTGTTATTTGTGTGTCAGGCTCTAGAACTACTCCAGGACTAGGTGTTTGTTTAACAACCCAACCACTACCACTAATGCTTATTTTGAGGGAGGGATCTTTGAACAAACCTAATATTTCCCTTTTGGAATATCCTTGAACATTGGGCATTTTTCCATCGAGGATAATCTCTTTATTTGCTTTTACTGACACCTTTCCATCATGAGCGATAGCCTGTTCCCCCTCTATTGGTAGATCAAGATAGTTAATCATATAATTAATCAATGATTTTGTAGCAGGTCCTGCTAATACACCGCCATAGTAACTGGATCCTTTGGGATTCTGTATAACTATATAGGAAATGAGCTGTGGATCGGGTAGGGGGAATATACTCATTGCAGAGGCAATATAATTACTCTCTGAATAAGTTCCTGTTGTTGGATCCAGGCTTTGTGCGGTTCCTGTTTTAATACCGATTTCAAAGTTATCGATTCTCGCTCTTCTACCAGTACCACCTGCTTCGGATCCGCCTTCTAATAAACGTACCATTTCATGGGCGGTTTCAGGTTTTAAGACTTCCCTGACTGGTGTTCTATTATATTCTTTTACAACATTGCCTTGAGGATCCACAATCTTTTTCACTATATGTGGTTGGAGTAGTACACCATCATTGGTCAAAGCTGTAGCTGCTGTAATCATCTGCATGGCTGAAACTCCGATTTCCTGGCCCATAGCTAACGTTGGTTTTGAACGATATGACCATTTATCTGGTTTTCTTAATAACCCTGCTGATTCCCCTAATAAAGGAAGATCTGTTCTGTTTCCAAAGCCAAATTTACTAAGAGTGTTATATAAATCTTCTTTACTAATGTGCTCACTTGCCAGTGCGGCACCAGCATTACAGGAATATTTGAGGATTCCTCCCACATTCTGCCAACCATGAACTCCAAGACAATTAATGTACTCTATAGAACCATTGGGGTTTTTAGTTTCATAATGTCCAGCACAATAAAATTGATCCTCTAACGTTATAGAATTGTTTTCCAGTAAGGAAGCCATAGAAAATGCTTTAAAAACAGAACCTGGTTCAAAGGTTAGTGATAAAGGTCTATTTCTCCAATTATCCTGAGGATAATCTCCATAGGTATTCGGATCAAAAGTAGGAACAGCTGAATAGGCTAATATTTCTCCTGATTTAGCAGCCATTACTAAAATCATTACAGAATCAGCATTATTATCTTCCATTAACCTAAGAGCTGCCTGGTCTGTTTCGTATTGAATATTCATATCCAGGGTGAGATAAACCTGATTTCCATGGATGATATCTTTTTCTCCTCCCATGACTGGAGGGCTAAGGGTGTCATTAAAAGTATATTCAATGCCATCCAGGCCTACATTATCCGTACCAACATAACCCAATACATGACTAGCAAGAGATTGTCTAGGATAATTTCTTCCAAATTCCTGTTCAAGATATATCCCTTTCAAAAATCCCTGTTCCTGTAGTTTGCGGATCTGTCCGCTTTGTGTGGGACTGATTTTTCTTTTAATAAAGCTAAAAGCCGCATCTGTACTTAGTTTTTCTTCTAACTCTACCTCATCCATGTCAAGAATTTCAGATAGATATTTGGCTGTTTCCTGCACATTGGTTATATGAGGGCCTGATAAGGTCACAGAATCTAACTGAGTTGTGATGGCTAGAAGTTCTCCATTTCTATCAAGAATGGGGCCACGTTCAATAGCAGGGAAGGGGATGGAATCCTGTAAGCGCTCAGAAGGTCCAAAGATCATTAATCTGGCGTACTGAATATATAATATTAACAGGATTACAATTCCTGAAATAATCAAAGTCTTTAAGCGTTTGAAGCTTTTTTCTACGGGGTTTGTGTCTTTCTTTTCCATAATACTAATTGTAAACAAAGAATAACACTTTTCCTTTTCCGTGACAAACCATTAAGTGCGTTTTGCAATGATCCGATAACACTAAAAGGGAGACATTATAAATGGAAATCTTACTTCAAAATCAAAAAGTAGTAAGAAGGCAAAAAAATCATCAATATTATCATAATAATAATATGATTAGCCTTTTTGGTGCTTTAAAGCGAAAAGCAACTCAAGTGTCCAATACTAAACGAATGACGAAGCTACCAAAGTCACCCTTTAAATTCTCACGAAAAACATTGTTGATTTTGTTAGGGGGAATACCAAGTATGGTATTACTTTTTTCTCTGATTGGTGGAGAAAAAGAACAAGGATATTGGAGAGGTGATTTTGCTTCAAATGACTTGAGTTTGCCAACAGAAAGTGGTGAGGAATTATATTATTTTGATGAAATAGGAACAACTTATGACGGTATCGGCGGAGCAGCTGCAGATCAGGCTATCATTGACTTACCTTCAGATGCGGTTCTTAAAGCTGTTGATAGTTTTGAATACACCGTTAAGAATAAGGATGTTTTGTCTTCTATTGCCTATGACCATAATTTGGCTTTGGGTACATTAATAAGTTTTAATCAAATTAGGAATGCAGATAAGCTTAAGCCTGGAGATGTCATTAAGATCCCCAATATGGACGGAGTTCTCTATAAAGTTAAGTTCGGGGATAATCTCAATAAGATAGCCGATGAATATGGTGTAGCTGTAACCTCCATTTTAGATGCGAATACTCTGGAAACTGATAAACTAAAAATGGGTGAGGAGTTATTCCTTCCAAAGGCAAGTATGAACTTATTTGATTTGAAGCGTGCTTTGAATCAATTGTTTTTAACTCCTACAAGAGGGGTCGTTACAAGTCCCTTTGGATATAGAAATGATCCTTTTACTGGTTTGAGACGTTTTCATAATGGACTAGATATCGCTGGACCTTTGGGTACCCCTATCAAAGCTGCTTTAGATGGGACTGTTGTGACTGTCGGCTATCATTCCAGTTATGGTAACTATATTGTTATTAATCATCAAAAGGGATACCAAACTTTATATGGACATTTACAAAAAGCACTTGTAAAAAAAGGACAACGTGTTATGCAGGGAGACCAAATTGGATTAATGGGCTCTACAGGTTACAGTACAGGAAGTCATTTACATTTTTGTGTGTTCGAAAATAAAAAACCTGTTGATCCTAAGAAATTTTTGAAGCTATAATGAAACCATCTTCTAAGGGAGCGTAAGATGAGAAGGCTTGCTATGTTTATTGTAGGAATGCTCGCTGTATTTACTTTGATCAGAGCTTTTGCTGGCAATGATCTGAATGTGGCAGAGACTCCGAATCCCATTGTACTTACGGAATAGACTGAATAATTTTACTTGAATAAAAAAAGGGCTGTTGCAAAGTTCTAACAGACTTATGGCAATAGCCCTTTAAGATATCTAAAAAATATTACATATCATTTTACTTAGGGCATAAAAAAGGGCCAGAACAAAATATACTTTTGTTAGAGCCCTCTTTTTTTATTTGCATTATTGGTTAAGAAGCTCCGTGACAGTGTTTGTATTTCTTACCACTACCACAAGGACAGGGATCATTTCTCCCTACTTTAGGTGTGGAGCGTTCTACCTGTACGGCTTTTCTATTTTCCTGGGCAGGACCGGGGCCTCTATTTGAACCAAAAGCATCCATACCACTATGATTAGCTTGAACACGACTGACTCGTCTGGCTCGTGCCTTTTCCGCTGGATTCGTTTCGACCTTAACCCTGAATAGTCTTCTTGCAATACCAGTCTTGATTTCTTGAATGAGTTCATCAAACATTTGAAAACCTTCAAGTTTATATTCATTTAGAGGGTTCTTTTGAGCATAGGCTCTTAAGTATACCGCTTCACGTAAGGCTGTTAATGCTTCCAGATGGTCTTGCCATCTCATATCAATAGTTCTTAGATATTCAAATCTGATAAACTGGTTAAGAACATCTTTTCCTACCTGATTTTCCTTATCTTCGATCTCCGATTTAAGGGATTGAAAAACTTGTTCCCTTATCGCATCTGTACTTAAATCTTTCCATTCTTCTGAAGCATTATCATTTTGATATAAGAAAGTTTCTTGTAAATCTGCTAATAGGATAGGAAGTTTATCAGTAAAGTTATTCTTGTTTTTGCTATATGTATCAAAAATGTCTTCCAACATCTCCTTAGCCGTATCAAGTACTCTGTGACTTAAGTCCTCTCCCATTAAGATTTGATCTCTCTGGTCGTAGATAAAGTTTCTTTGTTCACTTAATACGTTATCATAGTCTAACAAATGTTTACGAATATCGAAGTTACGATCTTCCACTCGTCGTTGTGCTTTTTCCAAGGATCTTGTTATCATTCGGTGATGAATAGGCTCTCCATTATCCATTCCCATTCTACCCATAAAGTTTCGCACACTATCAGAAGCAAAGAGGCGCATTAAATCATCATCTAGACAGACATAGAATCTACTTCTTCCTGGATCTCCTTGTCTTCCTGAACGTCCTCTAAGCTGATTATCAATCCGTCTTGATTCATGACGTTCTGTTCCCAGAACGTAGAGACCTCCAAGGCTTTTTACTTCCTCATAATCTCTCTGCCATTCGGATGAAACTTTTTCAAGTGCCGCCTGAAACTCTTCCGGTGTTGCCTCTGTCCCTGCGATTCGACGTGCTTTAACTTCTGGATTACCTCCGAGCTTAATATCTGTTCCTCTACCAGCCATATTCGTGGCTATTGTTACAGATCCTTTAGCACCAGCTTCTCCAATAATCATGGCCTCCCGACCATGGTTTTTGGCATTTAATATCTCATGTCTTATACCCCGTTTTTTTAACAAACGGCTTAGTTTTTCAGATTTTTCAATACTGATGGTCCCTACAAGAATTGGTTGCCCTTTCTTATGAACTTCTTCGATTTCATCAGCAATGGCTTGAAACTTAAAGTCTTCATTGAAATAGATAATGTCATCTTCATCTAAACGAGCTATAGGTCTGTTCGTTGGAATAACCACAACATCAAGATTATAGATCTTTGTAAATTCTTTAGCTTCTGTATCTGCTGTACCGGTCATCCCTGCAAGTTTGTCATACATTCGGAAGTAGTTCTGAAAGGTTATAGTTGCCAACGTTTTGTTTTTCTGGGCTACTTTAATATTTTCTTTGGCTTCAATAGCTTGATGTAATCCTTCAGAATAACGTCTACCGTGTAGTATACGTCCTGTAAATTCATCAACAATCTGGACTGTTCCTTCCTGAACAACATAATCAACATCAATATGGAACAGATGATGAGCCTTCATGGCCTGTGTCATGTAATGGATAAATTCAAAATTTTCTTCATCGAATAGTGAACCTGATATAAGGTTGTTTTTTTGAAGTAGGGTTTCTACTTTATTCATTCCCTCATCAGTGAATAGGACTCTTTTTCCCTTTTCATCAAGTTTGAAATCACCGACAGGTTCTTCCGGATAATCCCCCGTTTGAGGATCCTTTTCACATTCTGTTAAGTAGGGTACAAGTTTGTCAACTTCATTAAAGCGTGTAGTATCTTCTTGAACCGCTCCGGATATAATTAAAGGTGTTCGAGCTTCGTCTATCAGGATGGAGTCAATTTCATCAATGATACAATAATTGTATCCTCTTTGCGCCCTCTGATCCCCAGAGACTCGCATGTTGTCCCGAAGGTGATCGAAGCCAAACTCATTGTTTGTCCCGTAGGTTATATCACAACTATATGATTCTTTACGTCTGTCAGGATCCATATTGGACAGAATAAAACCTACTGAAATATCTAGATATTCAAAAACAGGTTTCATCCATTTGGCATCACGTTCTGCCAGGTAATCATTGACTGTGACCATATGAACTCCCTTACCAGAGAGTGCATTCAAATAAGCTGGAGCTACAGAGGATAAGGTTTTACCTTCCCCTGTTTTCATCTCCATAATCTTACCTTGATGTAAAACTAATCCAGCCAATATCTGAACATCGTAGGGGCGTTCCCCTAAGGTTCTCCTTGCGGCTTCACGGGCTATAGCGAAAGCTTCAGGGAGAATCTCATCCAATTCTGTTCCCTTTTGGATTCTATCTTTAAACTCGGCGGTTTTTTGTTTTATATCTTCTTTTGACAAGGCCATGGACCAGTTTTCTAGGCTATTGACTTTATGAAGAAGGGGGAGTAGTAATTTCAGGTCCCTTTCATGTTTTGACCCAAAGAGGGTTGTGATAATTTTTTCCAACATGTGACCCAATTTATCCACTTTTATAAGGGTGGTCAAGACAAAAAGCCCCCTCATTGACAGCCCAAAAGACTGGGGTGTACTATCGGACTAGCAGGAGTCATCATTAAATGAACAAAAAGCAAAGCCTCACACTCGCAATTGCCTTACTTTTTGTGGGTTGTCATTTGAATGGTCCCCTTCTAAAGAGGGAGAATCTATTTAGTCTTCGATTGGGTGTTCTGGAAAATGAAATGGATGTGTTTCTAAGGAACGATGTCATGCCCAATGATAAAAACCGCATTTACATGAAAGACGGCATCTTTTTTATAGCTAATGGTACTGGTTCAAAGGTAATGCAGTTAACTAGTTATGGTGATCTTCTTTCTCTTTATTATAATGCAGACAAAAACCCCCAACCTGTAGCTTTAAGTCTTAAGTCCTCTGAGCGTTCCAACAAAAAAGCCATTCCGTTTCCCTTTGTGTCTCCTGGTGAAATAACGGTATCTGAAAACCGAACTATGTTTGTACAGGAAGTGGTAGATAAAAGCAGACAGATAATTAATGGAAAAGACAGTGCATTAAAGAATATTATTCTAAAATTCGACAGTAATGGTGAGTATAGTGGGTATATTGGGGAAGAAGGTTTAGAGGGGACTCCCTTTTCCTATATCATGAATATAAATATGGCGGCCAATGATACTCTTTTAGTCTTAACACAATATGATGATGAATATCGTTTATATAATTATAACACTGATGGTACTTTTATTAAAAAATATACTATGAGCAGTTCCTTATTTCCCCATAAAGGAGAGGGCGTATTCATTAATGTGGAAGGTGTTTTCCCTTCCCAAACAGATATAGGGACTTTATTTGTTACTTTGGATTACTATAAAGAGGGAATTGAAGAAAACACTGGTGCTAGTATAGGCGTCTCAAAGACAAGATCTGTGGTTTATAATTTTGATGGAATCACACATGAATTTGATCAGGGTTTTGTTTTACCGGATTTTAAAGCCACTTTAAAGGGAGAAGGTTTACTAGATATGCAATCAGTTATTCTGCCTTTAATGTTTTTAGGCTCTTCCCTTAATAACGATTTGTTTTTTTTAACAAGTGGAACACATGACAAACACACTTTATTTGTTTACAGCCGTTCAGGGAAATTAATAGCAAAGCGCTTAATAGAAGTAAAAGATGAAGAATTCTATTATACTAACTTTAAAGTAGATGCTTCTGGTCTATTATATGCTCTACTGGTAGATCATGAGTCCGCACATGTCGTTTGGTGGAGGTCTGATAATCTGCGAGGTAATTAAATGAAAGCTCTCTATACCTGTCAGCAAATGGCTCAAATGGATAGGGATGTACAGAATGAGTACCATATTCCTGGTATTGTTCTCATGGAAAATGCAGGTAGATCTTTTTGTGAAATTCTTTTGTCTCAGCCTGAAATCAAATCATTAGTTAACAATAATATTCTTATACTAGCTGGAGCTGGTAATAATGGTGGCGATGCTCTTGTTATAGCAAGGGTTCTGTATGATAAAGGTTATTCTGTCTCTATCTATAATCCTTTTATAAAGGGTTCTGAATCCTTTCTTATTCAGAAAGAAATATGTGTGTCCATGGGACTTTATTTTCTTAGCAACTTTCCTGAAGATGAATATGATGTCATCATTGATGGTCTAATTGGAACAGGAGTCAATGGTCCCCTGAGAGATAACATCAAGTCAATAATTGCCCAAATAAAAAATTATAAAGGTATAAAAGTTAGTATAGATGTTCCTAGTGGGTGTTCTGACACTAATCATGAAGACTTTATACCCTGTGATCTAACTATTGCTATGGGTGCATTAAAAAAACTTCTGTATCATCCACATATCCAACCCTATCGAGGACGCATCATTGTGGCTGATCCCGGCTTTCCTCAAGTTTCGTTTGGAAAACTTTCTAAGAACTTTTTTTTAATCGAATCACAGGATAAAAAGAACTTAATACCAAATCCCTTTGGACATAAAGGGACTCATGGTTTAGTAGAAATATGGGGTGGCAGTCCGGGGATGGAGGGAGCTGCCCTTTTAGCGGCATCAGGTTCCGGTCGTATTGGTGCAGGATTGGTTTGTATTCATACTTCTCATCCGGATCATGTGTCTCGTCGATGTACTGATCTTTTTGTCATGATCAACAATGAGGAAAACTCTTCTCCTAAAGCAAAGGCTTTAGTCCTCGGTTGTGGATGGGGAAGGAATGCTGAACGGTTAGATGTGTTGAATAGACTATTATCCTTATCTATTCCTACTGTGGTTGATGCTGATGGTCTTTTTGCACTCAAAAAGGTGGATATTAGTAGTTATTCTAACAAAAATAAGCTTGTTTTAACACCTCATGTTGGTGAAGCTGCCTACTTATTAGATACGACTATCGAGATTATAAAGAGTGACCCTGATTCCTGTGTGAGAACTTTAGCAGATAAATACAATTGCTGGGTTCTTCTTAAGGATTTTACTAGTCGATTCACAGCTCCAGGAGAGTCTATATATATTCATAGTGAACCTAACGGTTATTTAGGCACAGGTGGGTCTGGTGATATACTTGCTGGATTATTAGGTGGACTTCTTTGCCAGGGATATTCCTCTTTTGATGCTATAACACAAAGCTTACTGATTCATAATGAAGCTGGCAGAATTGTTGCCGATGATATTCTTAAGGGAGTATCTTTGATCATAGGGAGTTAAAATAGTGATATATCGTGGTCCGGAGACGGAGGGTGATGGAGATTTCTTTTTTTATTATGATAGGAAAGAGAGACAAAAAGGTTTGCCTAATACCCTGGCGGATAGGATAATCAATCGTTATCGATATAAGGGGTTATGGGGTTTTGTAAAGGCCAATAAAAGATTAGGTCTTATCTTAGCGGATATCTCTGTACTATTTCTCATTGGTTTTCTCCTTGTTCCATTTTTGAATCGTCAAATAGAAGATGAACAATGGAAACATTTAAAATTCAGTGCTCATGCTTATTCTCTATCAGATAATATGTTACTCAGCTTAGAAATAAAGCAGAAGGACCCTATAGAAGAGAGTTCTCCTTTGAAAATGGAGGTTATTGTTGATCATGTTCTACAAGAACAACAGTATTTCAACTTACCGGGAACAAGGCAAGAGGATGTCATTCGTCTAAAGATTCCAAAAGGCAAGAATATAGAGATAAATTTGATATGGAATGATATAACAAAGACAATTAAGCCTGATATTAGATTAGGGGAGTGAGAAAAATTTGTTGACCCCTAAAAGAGTTTTGACTATGCTTCAAGCAGAATAAAGGGAGGATAACTAAGATGTATCAAATCTATTTTTTATCCATTGTATTGAATGTTTTTGCTGGTGGTATACTAGCTAAAGAGTCTCTTGATGAAAAGCTTCCTTCCTTGGCACGATTCGTGGAATTGATGTCCAGCACTGGTGTGAAAGGATTTATGGGGTTAGTAACAGCCATCATCGGGATTGTAAATTTATTGACCTATACTGAAGGTGCTTATCCAATCGTTGGAGACCTTATACCTGCTTTGGCTGGTATGGCTTCTGGTGTCACACTCATGCTTGAGTACTATAAGGAGAAAGCGACTACCACTAGCGATGTCGTAGACAAATTGGATCATAGCGTATTGGCAAACAAGAATATCATTGGAATCGCCACAATATTGACAGGAATTCTTCATTTCTTGCTGCCGGGATTACTTTTAATATAATGGAATACATTTCAACAGCTGGTATTGTCATCAAACATAAAAAGGTCTTTTTAGCTCTTCGTAATCCAGGAGGGGCTCAAGGAGACCGGTGGGAATTTCCCGGTGGTAAGGTCGATCCTGGAGAAACCCCGGAAGAGGGTCTTAAACGAGAATATCAGGAAGAATTTGGTATTGATTTAAAAGTAGAGGATCTGTTTTTAGAGAGCCAGTTTACTAATGGTAGTAAACATTTTAAATTACTAGCATTTTTGGCTCAAATGGATCGAAAAATTCCCAGAATACTCACGGAGCATCAAGCTGCAAAATGGTTCAAATTAGAGGATATGGATGCCTTGAGATTGGCTGATTCTGATATGCCAATCTACGAATATCTAATCGAAAACAGAAGAGCCTTCAACCTGTAGGAATCTATATGATAGATCCCTCAGGAAGAACAGCTCCTTTATGAATTACGATGACATCATCCTTAATATGATAGTTGCCGTAATCTCCTTCTTTTCTGTTTATATTATCAATACCTATGCGGCAGTTCTCACCTATTCGAACATTCTTATCAATGATGGCTTTTTTGACAATTGTCCCTTTACCTATTCCAATATTGGGAACGCCTTGACGCTTATTTTGATTTTTTTGATCCATTGTTTCATAGAAGTCAGCACCCATACAGATAACACCATCTAAATTAGACCCTGAATCAATCAGTGTACGTATTCCAATTATACTATTGGCAATACTGGCATTAGTAATGATACATCCATCAGCAGTAAGGGTTTGACTTATGGTACAGAAGTTGATCTTTGAGGCTGGTAAATCCCGTCTATGAGTATAAATAGGCATTTTTTCATCATAAAAGTTGAAAGCGGGATTAACAGAGGAGAGGTTAATATTGTTCTGATAGAAATTTTTAATCGTACCAATATCTTCCCAAAAACCTGTATAGATATAACTTTGAACTTTCATATGATCAATAGAGTCAGGGATGATGTTCTTTCCGAAGTCAGGTTTATTATTATCCAGGCTATGTTCCATTGCAGAAGCTTTAAAGAAATACATTCCCATGCTTGCCAGGTAACATTCTCCTTTCTCATAGGCTTCCTGATCCGGATGCAGGTTTCGTGGCATTTTATACTCACTAATATCTTTATCCAGACTTGGCTTTTCTATAAATCCTATTACACGACCTTCTTCGTCAACTTTTAGTATTCCTAAATCTAATGTTTTCTCTTTTGTGACTGGAGTACAGGAAAGGGATATATCAGCAGCATTATTTTTATGAGTTCTGTAAAAATCCTGTAAATCCATACGAAATAACTGATCACCAGATAGTATCAAGTAATTTTCTGGGTTATGGGTATGAAAGTGACTGAAGTTCTTCCGTACTGCATCTGCTGTACCTTCATAAAAGCTGCTATGTTCAAAGGTTTGTTCAGCGGCCAATATTTCAACAAAACCCCTGGAAAAACTATCAAAAACATAGGTGTGATTCACATGAACATGTAAGGATGCTGAGTTAAATTGCGTCAAAATATATATTTCTCTAAAGCCTGAATTAATACAGTTACTGATAGGAATATCCACAAGTCGGTACTTGCCTCCAAAGGGAACTGCGGGTTTAGATCTTTGCTTTGTTAAGGGATATAGTCTTGTTCCTTTGCCTCCGCCAAGAATCAAACTAAGTACTTCCATTTCTACTCCTTTAATGTATTTTAGGTAGGCCTATGATGTCGGTCAAGAAAAAATATGATATAGTACCCTCTATGGCGGAAATGGATCATTTTATTGAGGGATTAAATGAGGACAAACAGTTCCTCCGTTGTTTAACCCATCACGAAACAATACCTTCTCAGGAAGGTCAGTATCTTCCTTTACCAGATGATTTGCACCCTCAACTGATTGAGGCGCTCCATCAGAAAGGTATACATAAATTATATACACATCAAGCTGAATGTTATCAGTCTGTTAGACAAAAGGACAATATCGTTGTCGTTACTCCTACGGCCTCGGGAAAGACTCTCTGTTATAATCTACCCATTCTACAATCACTATTAGAGGATATTCACAGTAAAGCCCTGTATCTTTTTCCTACTAAGGCTTTGAGTCAAGATCAACAATCTGCCCTGAACGAACTGGTTCTTCCTTCCGGGCTACCTATTAAAATTGTAACTTATGATGGGGATACTCCCAGTTCATTAAGAATCAGTGCCCGAGATCAAGGTCGTATCATTGTGACCAATCCTGATATGCTTCATTCTGGTATTCTACCGAATCACCCTAAATGGATAGCCTTTCTTAAGACATTAAAATATATCGTAATTGATGAAGTGCATACCTATAGAGGTGTTTTTGGCTCCCATATGACGAATTTGATACGCAGGCTCAAAAGAATACTAGCCTTTTATGGTGCTACTCCTCAATTTATCCTCTGTAGCGCCACTATTGGTAATCCTCTTGAGTTAGCAAAACAATTACTGGAGGAACCATTAACTTTGATTGATAGGAATGGGGCTCCCCATGGGGAAAAGCATATTCTTTTATATAACCCTCCAGTAGTGGATAGTGTTCAGGGAATAAGAAGAGGAGTTGTTCTGGAATCCCAAAAATGGGCCTTACGCTTTCTTAAGTCAGGAATAAAAACTATTGTGTTCGCAAAAAGCAGAGTTCGTACTGAACTTATTCGATCCTATATTAATCAAAATTTGGCTAATCATTTTAATGAAAATAATCGTATAACTGTTGAGTCCTATCGAGGTGGATATCTACCAAATGAAAGAAGATCCATTGAGAAGGGTCTTAGAGAGGGGACCATTCAAGGGGTTGTTTCCACAAATGCCCTCGAGTTAGGTATAGACATTGGTGGATTAGATGGAGCCATCATAGCTGGGATGCCTTCTACAGTAGCTTCTGCCTGGCAGCAGTCAGGACGGGCTGGACGTAGTCGTAATACTTCTATTAGTTTGTTTATAGCCACATCCGGACCTAGGGATCAGTATTTAATCAGTCATCCGGAATATTTTTTAGAAAAACCACCTGAGTCAGCCTATGTTGATCCAGATAACCCTTACATTTTGATGGATCACTTAAAATGTGCCAGTTTTGAACTGCCCTTTGCAAAAGGTGAAGCTTTTGGAGGAGATGTCCAGGAGCTGTTGGTTTATTTAGAATCTGAAGGAGTTCTACGCAATACTCAGGATCGCTACTATTGGGCTGATAGAGGATATCCAGCAGAGACTGTGAGCCTCAGAGCTATCACTAATGAAAATGTAGTTATCATTGATGAGACCAAAGGACGATATGAGATTATCGGTGAGATGGATAAGTCCAGTGCTAAAGAGCTTCTTCATGATAATGCCATATATATTCATCGTGGTAATCAATTTGTTGTAAAACATCTAGATCTTCTGAACCTTAAGTGCCATATAGAAGCTAGTCAGGTCAACTATTATACTGATTCCGTAGTAAAAACTGATATAAAAGTATTATCAGAGGATGAAAAAAATGATTATTCCCTGTATCAGAGTATCCTGGGGGATGTTCTGGTCCGTAGACAAGTCGCTAAATACAAAAAACTTCGTTATAATACGCATGAGAATTTAGGATACGGAGAAATATTTCTTCCGGAAGACGAAATGCATACGAGAGCCTGTATGATAGTATTCCATTCTTCTACCATAATGGGTATGGCTTTCAATCAATGGCCCATGGATGAGCAGGGAGCTGTCTTACGACGAATAGGTAATCTATTAGCTCAAACTATCCCCATTTTCTTAATGTGCGATTCCGGAGACATTCGTGTCTCTGAGCGGGTTAATGATCCCCATTATGATTGTCCCACTATCTACCTTTATGATAACTATCCCGGTGGTGTTGGATTAGCAGAACAGGTTCCTCAAAAACTGACCCGAATATTACAAGCTTCACAGGAGGTTATTAATAATTGTACCTGTGAGAAAGGCTGCCCCTCCTGTGTCGGTCCTGAGTCCAGTGATGATCCAGAGATAAGCAAATCACTTGATAATAGTAATTTAAACTATAAAGACAGAACAAGAGCTCTTATTGATCAATGGTTTAAACATGGCTAGATCTTCTTTGTCCTCCCGTTTAGGAGCCTTACGACAAGCTCAGGAACTGACTAAAAAAACAACAGTAAAATCAAAAGAGCAGGAAGTGAGTATTAAGGGGCTGGATGGTTTCCATCAAGTCGCTCCTCATTTATGGCTCAGGGAAGAGAATTTACCGTTACCACAACCATATTGGTCGAAAGATCCCTATTTGTATAATGGTCAACGTCAAGCCGAGGATTTCTTATTCTATGATACAGAAACTACAGGCTTATCAGGGGGGGCGGGTACAGTTCCCTTTTTGGTAGGCATAGGCTTTATTAAGGGTGATGCCTTTCAATTCAAACAGTACTTTCTGTCCGATTATCCAGGAGAAGGGGACTTACTGGCATTGATTAAAAAGGACCTTGATCCCACTAAGCTTCATGTCAGCTATAATGGCAAAACCTATGATAGTCATTTAATACGTACCAGGTTTTTGATGAACCGTATGAATTGGATGATTCCCCCCCAATTAGACCTTTTAACCATATCGAGAAGATTGTGGAAGAATTGTATAGGATCTTGCAAATTATCAAATATAGAGGAAGTGATTCTCGGTATCAAAAGACAGACCCAGGATGTTCCTGGAGCCCTTGTTCCACAAATGTATTTTGATTTTTTAAAATCAAGAGATGCCAAAGATTTGCAAGGTGTGTTTTATCATAATCAAGAAGATATTTATAGCCTGGTTAAGTTACTCTTTTACATAGAGAAAATTTTTGCTCATCCTTTTGAATATTCCTTAGTTGACCGTTTTCGTTTGGGCTTATGTCTACAAGAAATTAACAGGCCTGAAGGACCTATTCTTATCGAACAATCAGCATCCTTGCCTCATTATCATAGTATGCGTTATATGGGTAATCTATATAAAAAGAGGGGAGACTGGGATAAAGCCTTATCCCTATGGAGGGAACTGGCCTCTATTAAACCCTATTTTGCCTATACAGAATTAGCAAAATACTATGAGCACAAGCAAAAAGATCCTATTAAGGCCTTGGATTATCTTAATCTGATACCTTTAAATGTCCTTAGAGAGGGACAGAGAAATGAACTGGAAAAGCGTCTTAAACGTCTTAAACAAAAGATTTAAATAGGTTAACGTATGCCTACCTACAAATAATCAAATAATAGAGGAATGTTATATGGATCCCATTGTAAATGTCTTAGCAGATCGCTATGCCTCCCAGGAAATGAAAAATATATGGTCAAGTACAGGAAGAGTCGTACTGGAAAGGGAGTTGTGGATTGCTGTTCTCCGGGCACAGAAGGAATTAGGACTAGATGTTGATGATCAAATCATTGAATCCTATGAAAATGTTAAGCATCAAGTTGATTTGGAATCCATTAAAGCTCGTGAAAAGATAACAAGACATGATGTCAAAGCCCGTATAGAGGAATTCTGTGAGTTAGCTGGTGCAGAACATATTCATAAAGGGATGACCAGTAGGGATCTTACAGAGAATGTAGAGCAGCTTCAAATCTTTAAGGCCTTGAAGGTTGTTCGGAAAAAGACCCTAGCTACTTTAAATCGTTTAGCCCAATTAGCAGAACAGCATAGTGAACAGATAATAACCGCCAGAACTCACAACGTTGCCGCTCAGCCAACGACATTCGGTAAACGAATTGCAATGTTTGGTCAGGAAATACTATTAGCCCTCACTTCTCTGGATAATTTAATTCAGTCTTATCCTGTTCGTGGTATCAAAGGCGCCGTTGGTACTTATTTGGATCAATTGACTTTATTTGATGGTGATCATGACAAAATTAAAGCTTTGGAGAGTAAAATAGCTACTCACTTAGGTATCGCTTCCACAATTAATGCTGTTGGCCAAGTCTATCCTCGTAGTTTGGATTATCAAGTCGTCAGTGTCTTGTATCAAATATCCTCAGGAGCAAGCAGCTTTTCTAAAACCTTAAGAATCATGGCAGGAAATGAAACAGCCAGTGAAGGTTTTGCTAAAGGACAGGTGGGATCTTCCGCAATGCCTCATAAAATGAATAGCCGTTCCTGTGAAAGAGTTAACGGATTCCACATTATACTTAATGGTTACTTAAATATGCTGGCTGGATTATCAGGAGATCAATGGAATGAAGGGGATGTCTCCTGTTCCGTTGTCCGTCGAGTGGCTCTTCCTGACAGTTTCTATGCCTTAGATGGTTTATTTGAAACTTTCCTTACTATTCTCAATCAGATGAGTACTTTTCCTGCCATTATTAAACAAGAGAATGATCATTACTTTCCCTTTTTATCAACAACAACCATATTAATGGAAGCCGTCAAGAAGGGGGCGGGACGTGAATTAGCTCATGAAGCTATCAAAGAACATGCTGTATCTACAGTATTAGACTTGCGCAATGGGGTTATTACTCAAAACGATTTACTTCAAAGATTAGCTGCCGATTCACGTTTGGGTTTATCACAAACAGAATTAGAGGCTGTTATTAATCGAGGTGCTGAATTAGTAGGTGGGGCAATGGAGCAAGTAGAACGGTTTAAAGAAGACGTAAACCAATGGCTCATAAAATATCCGGAAGGACGAGATTATACTCCTGGTGACATACTGTAATAATTATTAATTGTTATGATAGCTTCCCTCAGTTCTGATTTAGTAATATCAACGAGGGAAGTTATTTTTTTGTCATCATGTTCCATAGATAAACTGGCTACTTTGACAAGAAGTTTATTTTGAACTCTTAAATGTTTCTTAAGCATTTTTTTTTCTTCAGGTCTATCAAGCAGCTTATCTCCTCCATGCTTTTTGACTAGTTTTATAATTTTATTATGAAGCCCTTGTAAGGTTTTTTTCTCAAGATCCATTCTATAGTTGTAAAAGTCTTCATTTTTCATATAACTATGTCCCAGTAATATTTCCATATCAGAGGGTTTAATGACTAAGCTATTTTTTAAAAGGTAAAAACCAAAGTAGGTTCTCAGGCGATTATCATGATCCAACCAATGAAGGAAATCCCCTTTCATTAAAGGGTTCGTTAAGGGATAGTGGGAAGGATCTTTTAGCAAAAGATGTACATCTTCCCATGATGTAGAATGGGGTTGAAGACAAAGCCCAATCCAATGACCTGCTAATACGCCACTTATGTGACTATCAATCACAGAGATGTACTCCCTTTTCGTCTTGTGTAACTTTCCCTTCACGCATAAGCATTCCGACAACAGCTTTGAAATTTCTCTTACTCATTTTCAATTGATGTCTTATCTGATCCGGATCACTTTTATCTGTTAAGTAGATATGTCCCCCTGATTTGAGTAATTGAGTAAGTATTTTTTCTTTTTCATCGTTTTTTCCACTTTGAAACCCAGGTTGCTGTATAGCCATATCCAGTTTACCATCCTCCCGAACTTTCTTAATAAAAGCCATCCTCGTCATTCCTCTAAATAAAGGTTCGAAAGTTTCATCTTTATAGAGCATTCCCTGGTATTTGTTGTCTACAAGGCATTGATAGCCTATTCTTGTATCTTTATAGATTAAACAGGGAACTTTTTGTCTCAGAGGTATATCCAGAGGTGCTTCTTCTACAATCTCTTCTATACGAGCTTCAGCAATGAGTCCTTTTCCTTCAAAATCCATGATGATTTTAACAAGTATTCTCTCTCCTACCTTTGGTTGAAATGCAAAATTCCTTTTAGGGAGGAAAAGATCCTTGAAAATTCCCCAATCTAGGAAGGCTCCAAAATCTGTGAGTTCTTTTACTGTCATAATGGCTACTTCACCTAACTGTGCATAAGGCTTTTTTAAAGTAACAGCTATTCCTTCTTTTCCATCATTATAAATAAAACCTTCTAAGGTCATTCCTTCTTTCATTACTTTAGGGAATCCTTTCCGATTCAAAAACACTGTATCTTCTACACCTTTTAGAATTGCCCCGTCTTTTTTTATTCTTTCTACTGTCAGTAGGTTTACTTTACCAATTTCCATCTCATTCCTCTTGCGTGAAAAATAAAACCTATTGTACATTTGTGCAATGCGCATTGATGAATTCCTTAATGATTTCCGTTTGTTTTTAGCAAAAACCCAGATCATTCACAAAAAATCGTTCCATAAAGTCTATTTGGTAATGAATCCCATAGCTGGAGGATTCAAACACTTGGCTAAACATCACAGAGAATTACTAAGTATTTTAGAGCAATCAAAGGATAGGCCAGAGGTTGATTTCGAATGGAAGGTGATAAAAACAACCAGTCCGGGACATGCCTCCCTAATATCCAAAGAGATAGGGCTCTCTTGTGAGGAGGAAACTATTGTTTTCCTTATGGGAGGAGATGGTACCAGTATGGAATTCTGTACTGGATTAATGAGTCTTCCCTTAAGCAAGCGTAATAATTTGTGGTTATTTAGAGTCCCCATGGGAACTGGCAATGATGGATTAGATGCTAATACTTTTAAAGAGTCCCTGGTGGGCTTGCTACATAAAGAGGATCATAAAGAGTTGGGAACCATTAAAATTGATGGACCTAAACTAGAGACTCAGTATGCTTTTAATATTGGTACTGTTGGATTGGATGCCTTTGTTACTCATATGACCAATATTATGAAAAGCAGAATACCCGGTAATTTTTATAAGATAGCTGTTGATCTATCTACCATATTCTATGACCTCTTTGTTTCTATTCGTCCTATGGAGATCTCAGTAAAAACACTGGATGGAATAAAAGAAATAAAGGACAGATTCTTATTTGCCTGTATGGGAGTCACAGGAAATCGAACCTATGGTAATCAGATGAAGATCCTTCCTGATCAAAATAATTTTTTAGCTGTAAACTGGGGAAGTATACTTCGCCGTATTATGATCAAGGGAGCTTTTTATACAGGAGCTCATAGGAATATAAAGGAAACAAACTTTTATGAATCAGAAGAAATAACCATTCAATATGACGGTCGTATTCTTTTAAATAGGGACGGGGATACCCTATGGATTAATAAAGAGAATTTTCCCCTTACCATGAAAATCGTACCTTCAGGTATAAGAGTCTTAGATATTACTTAAGAGAATATAAAGGATAATAGAGTGATAAAAATCATAAATGGTATTATTAACTTTTTTTTGAAATGTTTATGCAAGATTGACGATAGCGATTTAGTTAATTTGCCATTGGAAGGTCCCTACATACTGGCTGGTAATCATATTAACTTTCTTGATGTGCCCCTACTATACTTATCCTTACAACCTAGACCCATTATAGGAATGGCCAAAGCAGAGCTTTGGAAAGTTCCTGTGGTAAAAAGCTTAATGAAAGCCTGGCATGTTATTCCTATTAAGCGGGGAGCTGCTGACGTTGGTGCCATGCGTAAGGCCATGGAATCCTTAGAGGAGGGTGCTTTTTTTAGTCTATCTCCTGAAGGAACTCGTAACAAGAATGGAAAGCTTTTAAAAGGAAGACCAGGCACTGTTGTTATAGCAGAGAAAAGCAGAGTTCCCATTATTCCTGTTGTTCATTGGGGTGGTGAGAACCTCAAATATAATATGAAAAGGCTTCGGCGTACCAAGATTACTATAAAAATCGGCAAACCTTTTATTATCGATATTCAAGAAGAGAAGATGTCTCAAGAGCTACGAAAAAAGGTCGTAGACGAAGTCATGTATCAGATAGCCGAGTGCCTACCAGAAGATTACAGAGGTTATTATTCAGATATGTCTCAAAAGACAACTAACTACTTAAAGTTTGTTTAAGCGTACAAGTCTATTGTGTTACCCATATAAGCTAGCTGACTAACATCAATTTGCTGCTGAACATTAACTTTCAGCAGCTTATTAGATAAGTCACTACTTTGAGTTTGGGCTGAATCTAAGATCTGCTTCATCGCTATAGAAGCAGATTCAACAGGGTTTTGTGCTATTTCCATACTCATAGTGTAATACTATCGATCTATTATTTCAAGTTCCCCAAAATAATCGCACCTGCAAGAGCCACTAATATCCCTATGACTGTCTTTAACGCTTCTTTGGTTTTAGGACTAGGTTGGTGAAAAATAAAGATACTAATCAAAGCATTTATGACTAATGAGATTTGGGCAATAGTATAACCTTTGCCTGTACCAATTCGCTCCATTAGGATAAGGGAAGAATAATTACCAATACCCCATAATAAACCTGATGTCATTGTAATGGCATAATCTTTTGTCTTTTCCAGCTTGAGGGAGGATCTGCTAATAATAACAAATATTAAGCTTCCCACCAAAATACCTATACCTAAAGGAAAGGCTGCCGCCCAGGTACTAGCTTGGGTGAGTCGGATAGGGATAAAATAAGTTCCCCACAGTACACCAGTTCCTATAGCTGCCAGGTAGGGGAGGAAAGAGTTCATGGACTTTGTTGCTTTACCACCAGAGGCAGTAATAATCATTAAGATACCTGCAATGATGATGATAACAGCTAGTAAAGCCAATAATTTAATTGGTGTGGGAAGGTCAAGAAACTCACCAAATAGCAAAATCCCCCAGGTGATAGAAAACACAATATTCAATGGTGCCCAGGTTCCATTGGCCTTCGCTATTCCTATTCTTTCAGAAGCATAAAAAGCACAGGCACCACTAATAGCCCAAATAATTCCTCCTATAAAAGAGAAAATCATAACTCTAGGAGTCAATTCAGCCCAATATGGGGAAAACCTGGCTACAAAAAAGGCCAGTATAAGGTTCGCTATAGCGACATAAAATACCCTGGTATAACTTGAGGGAAACTTTACTTTATGTGTTAGAGGTACCCATATACCCCAAGCAATAGCTGTTACAATAATAGCAACAAATGTTAACATTAAATATCTCCTTGATGATAGAGACGCAAATCCCAGCCAGATGGGGCTTGATAGGGTCTTAATTCAAATTCCGGTAACACTGCATATAGGTGATCGAATATATCCGCTTGTAGACTTTCATAATCAGCCCATACGGTTGTCCCCGCAAAAACATAAACCTCCAAAGGCAATCCTTCCGATGTAGCCGGTAGCTGCCTAACCATCAGAGTCATACCATGATTAATTTGGGTATGATCTTTTAAATAAGCTTCCACATAGGCTCTGAAGGTTCCAATGTTTGTCAGGCTACGTAAATTAGAACGACTTTTAGTGTTTTTTCCTTCATTATATTTGCTTAATTCTGATTGTTTTCTATGCAAATATTGTTTTAATAATTCTATATTTTCTAATCTATCCCATAAATCCTGATCTAAAAACTTAATAGAGCTAAGATCCAGATTAAGGGAACGCTTGATTCTACGGCCACCTGATTCAGACATTCCTCTCCAATTCTTAAAGGAATCTGAAATCAAAGCATAAATGGGAATGGTCACCAGTGTCTTATCCCAATTCTGTACTTTGATAGTTTGAAGCGTTATATCAACAACATCCCCGTCAGCTCCGTACTTGGGCATTTCGATCCAATCCCCAATTTGAACCAGGTTATTTGCTGTTAACTGGACTGAAGCGACTAAACCTAAAATCGAATCCTTGAATACCAGCATAATGACCGCTGTTAACGCTCCTAATCCACTAAGAAGTACTGTTGCATCTTGATCCATTACTAAAGATACAGATAAGATTAAAACAACAGAATGGATAAATATATCTGCCAGTTGAAGATAACCTTTTATCGGTCTTCGTTTAGATATGGTATAACCTTTGTAGATGTTCTGAATTACATCCAGTACACGGCTAATGACCCGTGCAATCATGAGCAGGATGTACACCATAGATGCTTTTTGTATGATATCTGTCCATAGATTATCAGAATCGAGTATGAGACCAATTCCTGAATATAAAACCAATGCAGGTATGATATGAGATAATCTGGTTAACACTCCTGATTCAAGGATCATATCATCCCAGGTGTTCTTGGTTTTTTTGACAAAGCTCGATAGTCCTTTATTAATAAAGGCTTTAGATATAAAGTCTAAAATGAACATGAACACCAACAACAGAAGTCCAAGAGCTGTTTTTATGGCAAGTTGGGTCATTTGAGTAGTGAAACCCAAATTCTGTAGAAATTGTTCGATTGTCTCTGTCACGCTATTCATCCTTTTGTTCTGACGATTCGTAAAGAATAATTTATACTATCATAGTAGTAAAAGCTAACCCTTTATACACAAAATATAGGAGGTTTTCATGGTAGAATGGGAAGATATGACACCAGAAGAGAGGGATAGGTTTATTTATCTTACTTTGAGCAAGGATGCCTTGGAAGCCATTGTTCTTATTATGAAAAAGAAACATGGTCCTGACGTTTCTACTGAGAAGATAATGAAGTTCGCCTTTAAGGTCGCCCGGAATCGGATGATTCCGAAGCATTTGAAGGGTAAATAAACAGGTAGGACAAGGTTTAAATATGATGTATAATGAAAGATATGAAAAAGATTGTGTTAAAAATATTGATTATTACCATTATTTTGAATTCTTGTAGCAATGAAAATGTAATTAAACAGAAATTACAAGATGAATATTCCCAAAGTTCTAAACAGGAATATTTTAATTATTTATTGAAAATGAAAGAAAAAAATCCAAATAGTTTCTATATTAATACTGACTTGGGCTTAAGGTATCTATTAGATTCAAAACTGGCCGAAGCAGAAGAATCTCTATCGGCCGCTGAGAAAGAATTGATTGATTCCGATAGTGTATGGACGTATAAGTTATATGCAGGTTTATCTTCACTTGAATATAGAAAGAATAATTACACAAATACTATAGATTTCGGTCGGAAGGCTTTGGATAATGATAAAAATGATTCTGCAGGTGTTAACATTATAATTGCAAGATCTCTGGTAAAATTTAACAAGAATGCTGAAGCTTTTGAAAGAATGAAGCATGTGTACAATAATAACGTGAATCTTATGAAATATGATGATTGGAATTTTCTATCTGAATTAGCTATCAATCAAGAAGAAACAAATTATGCTTATAAATTGTGGTTAGATTATTGGAAGAGGAATGGGTATCAACCCAGTTTAGGATTAAAGCTTTCATTGATATCTGGATTAAATGGTAACGCTACTCAATCACTTCTTTATAGTTATATCGATATGGATTATCAATTATCCTTACAGTATATCGATGAACAGTCTATGGAGGCCTATATTAGCAAGTTAAAAACAATTGAAGGCTCTCCAGATGAAGTTGTTGATCTTTTAACATTCTACAAAAATAAGAAGTACAATGAAGTAATATCCATTATCAAGAAAGTTCCTGATAATCTAGTTACAGATTTTATAGAATTAATAAGTTTGAATCAAATCAATCAGTTTAACCTTTCCGATTATAATAAATTTATTAATTTAATCCCATATTATTACAACCATCCTATCTTTTGGAAGAACTTGATTGATATGGGAACTTCTTTAAATCAAGACATACCTTTAAGATTCTATGAACTTGGAATATTATATTCAGAAACTAATACAGCTAACAAATATAGAGAATCTATAGCTAAAAACAATGGAGTCTCTGAAGAGTTTGCCACGTACATGTTGGTTCCTCAAGAAGTACAGTCCATCCTATCAAATTATATAGGTAATCAGAATGTAGAGATTCTTAGACCCTTGGTACATTTTCTTAATTTACCTAAAGTGTATTCTACACAAGAAGCGATTGAGAAGTTAAAATTGCTTCAAAAGAGTGATATTAAAGTGAAAAAATATTTAGAGCTTGTTAAAGATGAATCAACAGGAATACTAAAAACTAGGTTAGAAGAAATATTAGCTGCTAATTAAGAGATTTAGGAAAATATCGAGTGATTGCCGGTAGAAAAACAAGTGATGTGAAAAGAGATCCTAATACACCAAAAAGCATGACAAAAGAAAGTGCATTTAAAAATGAAAAGTCTCCTGGATTATTAAATAGTAGTGGTAAAGATCCTAGTATTGTTGTACCCGAAGTGAGTAAAAGTGGTTTCAATCTTACAGATATTGCAAATATAAGATCATCTTTGAGATTGGTTTTAGAATAATTAGATTTATACTGATCAATAATCAAGATAGCATTGTTTACTGCCATACCTGTTAATACAATGAAACCAATCATTACCGAAGTAGTTATTGGTTGTGATATGAGCTTCAAGGCAGTAATAGGAAAAGCTAGTGATATGGGTATAAAAGAAATAATAACAAGCGGTGAAATAAAAGATTCTGCTTCACTAGCTAAAACAGCATAGATTAGAAAAAGAGCTAGTCCTAGCAATACCCAAAGCTTATACATTTGTTTCCGTTGTTTATATATGGTATCGCTAAGTTTGAATGCATAACCTGGTTTTAGTTGCTGACTGTTTAAAACGTTCCAGATTAAGTTTTCTATTTTTTCTATGTTCATTTTTTTAATAGAAATTGAAAAACTAACACTTCTTTGTCTATTGTTTCGATAAATTCTAGAAGGTTCTATATCTTCATTAAAAGTTCCTAATTGCTCTGTACGTAAAGGAACTCCTGAATCTTTTTTATTTAAAAATGGTAATTCCTTTATTTCCGTTATTGTTCTATCTGTATAATTGTTTCCCATAATGCGAACATCTATTTCGTCATTTTTATCTAACCATTTATCAGCAACGGGCCCTTGTAAATCCCATCTTATTCTATTGGATATGTCACTAGTAGAAATACCAGTAATAGGAAACTGATTGTTATCAATATCAAATACATAACTAGGCGGAGCCTCTTTGAAATGCAATACTCCTTCAGTTACCCAATCTTGTTTTATTAGATTATTTAAAGTCTCTTTGGCTACACGTCTTAATTCTAAATTGTCTTCACCTGTTAATGTAATTTCAAGATTGATCAATTTTTTATTATTATTTTCGGGGATAAACAAGCTGCCTTCAGGAATAGAGTTGGAAGTATCTTTGATCCATTTAATGAGGTCGCTTTCAGCTATCTTCTTTTCATTATATTTGATTGTTAGTTGTGCATTATCTCGTCTCGATATTGACTCAATCTGTGTAATATATGGGTGTTTTTTTAATATTTCTATATAGTCATTTACTCTTTTATCTACAGTCTTTAAATTAGTACCGCTTTCCATTTCAATATGTGCAAAGACAATTGGTTCTTTTAATATGTTTTCAAATTGTGTACCATTATCAATCATAATAAATATGGCTATTCCTAAAAGAAATGTCGTTAATATTAATACTAATTTGCTATTTTTATAAGAGAAACTACACGCCTTCATTATATAAAACTTTAACTTTGATATAGATTTTAAGTTAAAAATGGTTTTGCTTTTGTTTCTATAAAAGTAAGGCATAAATAGTATATTCATTAATAAAGAGGTTATGATCATTACTAATAGGGCTAAACTGATATTGGCTACACCTAGTATTGAATCACGTAAATATATAAGAGGAAATAAAACAATTATCGATGTTAGTGTAGAGGATAAAAGAGCCGGGATTGATTTTACGAAATTTGATTCTGTAATGATGATACCAGTATCAATAATAATCCCTAAGGCTATAGCTATTCCTGCTAGAATATAGTTGTCTATCGAGTATCCAAAAATACTGAATATTCCAATAGTTATTAGTCCTGTAATAGGCAGTGTTAAAGCCAATAATAAAGATTTTAAGAAATCCCCTGTGAAAATGAAAATAAATAAACTAACAATTAACATTCCTATAAAAATGGAAAGTATAACCTGTTTTATTGCTTCAAACATTTTTTCACCCTGATCGTATATCAAGTTGGTCTGGAGCCCTTTATTGTTCCATTTTACCACTTCTGAGTTAATTTTTTTTGATAAAGACACTATGTTAGCTTCACCACCGGTTTTAATGTATAGTGTGATTTTTTTTGATCCCTGAACCCTACTTATACTCTCAGGATTTCTATAACCAAAAGTGACATTTGATATTTCATCTAAGTTTATAGTACTTCCTTGTTGATTAAGAATAAGCTTCTTAAAATCAGAAATATTTTTAAATCTTCCATCAATACTAACAGGTATATTATTTTTATTAGTTTTAATGTTGCCAAGTGGAGTATAGATATTTTGTTCTTGTATAAAAGAAGCTATTTGATCAGGACTATAGTTTGAAGATGTAATTTTCTCTTCATTTACTAGAATATGGATTTCTTTTTGAGCTCCTCCACCAATTTCAATCTCACCTACACCTGGTATTTTCTCAAAAGCTGGCTTTATATTGTGTTCAACATACTGTCTCAGCTGTGTAGGTTCCATTATCTCTGATTCAAAACTAATTATAAATGAAGATCTTTGATTTGAATTACTGGTGACAATTCTTGGTTTTTGTACAGAAGAAGGCATGTTCGCATAAACTCTATCAACTCGATCCCTTAATTCAAGATAAAAGTTGGTAGAATCGATCTCTTCCCTGAGTATTATATCTATTCTAGATTTTGAGAATTCACTGGAAGATTTGAGAGATTCAATTCCAGTAATTGATCCGATTGTATCTTCTAGTGGTATCGTAATAGTTCGTTCAATCTCTTCACTGTTTATTCCATAGTGTTGAGTTATAATGGAAAAGGACTTTTGTACAGATGGTTGTTGCCCACCAAGCTCTGTATAAATTAAACCAATAATCCCAAAAAATAAGATAGAGATAAAGAATAGTTTAGGGGTTACAGGTTTATCATACCAACTGTTAAGAATTTTTTCTATTTTCATATCTATAAAATACCTGTGGTATCACGATTAAACTTAATAACGTAGATATTAAGAGTCCTCCAATTATTGCTAATGCCATTGAACTTTGGGTATTTGTTCCTGCTGGGTCTATGACCATTGGTAATAATGCAAGAGTTGTTGTTAGCATAGTCATCATTATTGGTCTAATTCTTGATTTTGTACCAATATAAATTGATTGCAAAATATTATTGCTTTCTTTGAATCGTGCTATAAATGTTTCATATAATAATATTGAATTATTAACACTAATTCCCATGAGTACTAATATACCTAAAATTGAGTTTAGATTTATACTGGCTCTACCTATAAATAGACTAAAGGCAATCCCTGTAAAACCAAGAGGCAAGGTTAGTAATAAAATAATTGGTAGAATAAACGATTCAAATTGGGCTCCTAATGTTAGATATAAAAGTAGTAATGATATAGAAAACACTAAAATAATAGTTGATATATTTTCATTTATAAGTGATTGTCCAGCAGAAATAAAATTTAGATTATATAAAGATTCCTTTTGCTCTTTAGTCGTTTTTTCAGCAAACAAAATTTCTGAAACATCTTGTCTATCAAACCTCGTCAGATAAGGCAGGCTATTTTCTTCTTTGAGTTGAATTAGGTCTTCTAATTTATATCTAATTCCCTCTTGATTAAATATGCTAAAATTTCTTAATTTCTGTATTGAATCTCTATTCTTTTCATCTAATTGTACTTTGATATCAACATCTCTTCCTTCTGAATAGAATGATGATTGTATAGATCCAAATAATGAAGCACCAATAAACTGTGATAGGGTAGATACACTTAAATTATTTTTAGCCAATAATTCTCTATCTGGGTATAATGTTATTCGTGTTTTTTTATCTGCAGGTAATATTTGCCAATTTTTATGTTTTAATATGTAATTCTCTGCTTTTTTTCGGGCTTCTTCTGGTGATTCACCTGTTGCTAACCAAATTTCACGTCCTGAATCAATTCCTATGATAGATGATAAAAGATCTGTAGGCTCAGAGATCAGTAATTTGCCTTGGTTTAATAAAATACTTTGTGTGATAGAGTCACGTATTTTTTTAAAAGTAGTCTTATTCTTGTTATAAGTAATGACTCCAGTTATTATCTCTGTACTTGCTTCCTTATTGGATAAGTAATATGGATCGTTTGTTTCCCCGCCAATTTCAAAACTAAAACTAGTAATATAATCGATATTCTTAACTTGCCTCATGAAATCCTTGCCAATATCTTTCATATAATCGATGGATGTACCAGGTGGCATTTCTAATTTTACAGATGCAGTACCTGAATTCAGACTTGGTAAAAACTCAATAGGTAGCGTTGTGGATAAGATACCTCCACTGATGAATAATATTATTACGAAAACTATGGTAAATATGGGTTTTCGAAAAGATATCTTAAATATTTTTTGCCAAACATATGACTTTGTTGAATTTCTCTTTGTAGGGGCTCCAGTTTTACCCCACAATTTAAATAGGACAGGAATTAAGGTTATTGCGACAACTAAAGAGGCACTTAATGAAAATATTACAGAGAAGGCTAAATCTGAAAACAAAGTACCTAAGACCCCAGGTAAAAATAACACAGGAATAAATACTACCAGACTTGTTATTGTTGACCCAACCAAAGAATTTGCTAAGGATGTTGTTGAATATATAATATTGTCCGTGTTTTTGTTCTCAAGATCTGATAATCTTTCCATTACTACAATAGCATTATCAACTAACATACCAATACCCATGGCGAGTCCGCCTAAACTCATTATATTTAAACCACGACCAGTCATTGCTAATAGAAAAATTGCCCATGATATAGAAATAGGTAAGCTAATAATTAATAATAGACTATTAGGTAAGTTTCTTAAAAAGAGTAATAAAATTATAAAGGCAAATAATGCTCCAACAACAGCGGAATATACCAAATTTGTTATTGATTCTTTTACGAGCAGAGAGGTATCTTCAATAATATTAAATTCTAATATATTTCCGTATGATCGTTTTAAGTTTTCTAACTCCGTTCTGACCGATTTTGACATTACAATAGGACTTGTTCCAGATTGTTTTCTTATAGATAGTAAAACTCCCTCTGAATAGTCACTCATAAAAACAGAATGTTGTTCATCATATGCTGTTTTTACAGAACCAAGTTCTTTGATTTGTATTGGATTTGAATCATTTTGAGATTGTATATAGTAGTTTTTAATATCATTAATAGTTTTTGCTTTACCATCAGTTTTTACTATATACTCAATTGCTCCCTCATTGATCACACCTGCAGGATAACTAATATTCGTAGAGGCTAATGCCTGTGATATATCCGTTAGTGTTAAGCCTTTTGCCATTAAAAAATCTTGATCAATCGATATATGAATTTGTTCAATTAATCCACCAGATATTTGTATTGTTCCAACTCCAGTACTTTTTTGTAATCTTGTTTTGATTTCTCTCTCAGCGATTCTTCGTGCTAATGCTAAATCCCCATCTTTGGGGAAAATACCAATAGAGATTACAGGCCTATCATTGGGATCAACAGGAAGTACTTGTGGTTTTGAGGCATCATCAGGTAAGGTCAAATAGGCCAAATCAATAACTTCCCTTGTCTCAACACCAGCCAGAACCATATCTGTACCCCAATGGAACTCAAGCTCTATAATTGTTAATCCATCACGTGAAATTGAATTAATATGTTTGATTCCCTTTAAGGAAGAAAAAGAATCTTCTAATGGTATTGTAATTAATTCTCTTACTTCTTTTGCTGGAAGACCTCCGTAACTTGTAACTACGGTTAATTTGGGGACTTCAATTTCTGGCAAAAAATCAATTGACATTTGGTTCATAGCCCAAAGACTCAAGATAAATATTGCTAGAAAAAACATTATAGTTGCTATTGGTCTTTTTATGCTTAATGTGATTAAACTATTCATCTTTGTCAAACACCTGCCAGTACCAATCTTCAGACATTTTATTACCAAGTGTATCTTCAAAATCTTTATACACCTTGAAGTCAACCATCCCAACATCAATATCCGAATCATCAATATTGCCATAAACCCTAGCAATTATATAAGTACCATTTGAGTCTGTGAGTATAGGTGATATACTTCCTCCAAAATCTGGTACTGTAGTATCTGTTTGTGCAATTACTTTAGTTGGTGTAAATGTTAATGCGCTATCTTGTGGTAATACTGCAAAATTTTCCATAAAAGAGAACAAATTAATGTATGCATCATCTGCTAAGGAAAAATAAAAATCAAAACAGACTTTTAATGGTGAACCATCATTAATCTCATCTTTATTACTGAATATAAAATCAACTTTATTCTCTGAAGGGGTATTTTTATTGTAAAGTACTTCTTCTCTAAAAGGATTAGTCATCGGTTCTTTGATATAAACCAGTTTTATCAGTTCTGGAGGTATAGAAGAATGACCATTAGATTCAAAATTATAAACAGCTGTTTTGACTAGACTATTATTGTAAATATCAAGGGCAGAATTTGTTATTCTCATAGTGTAAATAGTTCCATACTTTAAAGGCTCTTTCCATTCTATTATCATGACATCGCCATTGGTATTATGATCCCAAGTGATATCATACGCGGTCTGTGGCTCTATTACTAAAGAATTTTTGGTTTTGTTCCGATCCATTGACTTTGTGAATTGAATATATATGTCCCGATTTACTTCCCAATCTCTTGTAACTGTAAATTCGTCATCCTCTTCATTCTCTAGCCGCATAAAGAAAGAGTTAGTTGAATCCGATACCGCACTTATCTGAGGATAAATAGTGTCAATCCCAACATTGAATGATGATGTAAAATCATAACCGATATTCCATTTATCTTTATCTTCCAAAGAAGAGGCTAAAGTCACAGTATATTCTTCTTGATATTTATATTCTTCCTTTGGGTTAAAGGTGAAAATTTGTTGGTTTTTATCCCAAGTAAAATACCCGCTTACACTGGGTGATATACTAAAACTGTCTATCACACTTGTATAATTCATACTTTTGTCAAAGCTTATTGTTATCGGAGATAATGAATCATTAACAGTTGAAAATGGACTCGGATTTATTCCTAACACTTTAGGTCTATTTTGTGAAATTTTTGTACTAAACCTAAAAGAGAAGTCCTGTTTTAATGAATTCCCGTCCTTATCCTCTGCATTTGTAGATACCTTCAAAATATAATCTCTTCCATCCTCTAAAGGATGATATAAGTTGTACCTTAGTGTCTTATCATCTTTCCAAATCTTTCTTCCTGGAACTTCTATTCCATCATAAGTTAGTGAAAACGCTTCTTCTGTTATAGTTTTCTTTGGTGCTTTTGAAAAACCTACATATATATCAATGTTAGAATTATCAGTAATACTAGTTTGCTTAGGAGACCAATCGGTTACTTCCAAGTATTCAGAGTTCATCATGTTAAAAAGATCACATGACATAATAGAAACAAAGCAGATAGCTATAATAGGGACTATCATTTTTCTCATGGGTTCATTCCCTGTGCATTGAAATAAAAGTACACGTCATCTAAAAGATAAGAACCTGATTTATTTGCAGATGAACTACTTCCGCTTGCCATATTAAATTTATAGTAAATAGGCTCATCATTAGTAGCGATAGCAAAACCTCTAAACTCTAGAGTTATACTGTTCCCAGATGCATTCCAATTACTATTGTAAAGATATGGAGATGAATAACTCTGACTTTGAGGAAATGTTAACTCGCAGCCTATTGTTTGTATAAGGTTTTGTTTTGCTAAGATTTCCTCTTCTAAATAGCTAGTGTTAATAGTTATAACGAATTGCAACGCATAGTCTTTTTCGTTTGACCCAAAATATGTAAAAGATGCTGGCATCTGGATTAATTTTGTTGAATTGAATTGTGCATCAGATATAGATATATTCCCACCTTTGTAAATAATACTTATATCCTCTATAACGATGGGAGGTATATTAGGTTTAAAAGTAAAGTTTAGATCTGCAGGTATTTTGTTGCCAGATAAATCTGTCATACCTTTTTCTATTGTAATTGAATATTCTTTGTCTGGCTCAAAATCATTCCCTTTAATGTAGACAAACTTGGAATTCGAAAGTTGTTTAATATGTCCATCCATATCGGGGGTTATAGAAAAAGCAGATGAGAGACTAGAAAAATCTATGCCCTCATCAAACTCAATATAAATATCATTACTATTCTCAACATCTTCAAGTGATAAATTGGTTAGTGCAGAATATTGTCCCGTCGTGTTGAGTATTGATGGCACTATATACATAAGTTCTGGAGAGGTTGTATCTAACTGGATTAAGAAATTATCACTATATTCTATTGGTAATGGTTCCCCAGTAGAATCTGTAATTTTTGTTGGAAGTTTCCATTCAAGTAAACTTAAATTTGTCCATTTTTTATTGGGACTAATAGTTACTGTTGTCTTATCATCATCCCATGAAAAGTCTAATTCAGAAGATGGGTTTACAGAAAAATATTCTTCAAACAATTTAGTGTTCATTGCTTTACTAAACTTAAATTTTATTGGTTCATAAACGTTAGTTATTGCACCGGAAAAAGGGGAATAGTCTATTAAAACAGGTAATGATTCATTTGTCCCTGCATAGAATGGAATATCGGAATTAACAGAAAAATTAAGGCCTGAAGAGGTCTCTAGTTCCCCTTGATACTTAAAATTGTATCTATATCCAGTAATTAAACTTTGATAAGGTTTGAAATTGAGTTTAGTGTTTGTCCAATAAAAATCACCTTCAATGATACCGTTTGGTCCCACAAGTTGTAATAATTCTTCTGCGTCATCCTTGTTAACTTCTTCTGAAAAAGATACCCATAGAGTACTATCTTCCTTAATAATCTGATCTCTTTCCGAAGGATAATAAGATACATTTAATTCTGTTAGATCAATTATATTACAGGATTGTAAAATAAGAAAAGAGAAGAACAATAGATAATTAATTGATTTCAACTTCTTCTCCTTCCCTTAATAGGGGAGAGGGATTATCAATTATCAGATCTCCTTTCTTTATACCATCAATAATTTCTATATTCCCATTAAACTCTTCACCTAAAACAACTTGTTTCTTAAAAACATGATTATTAACTGTCAAAAAGATCACAGCATTATTTTCTTTTTTTTGTACAATAGATGATTCAGGAACGAGGATAGCTTTTCTTTTATTTCCATACTCAACTTTGACTCTCGAAAACATGCCAGGTTTGAAGAGTCCCTCTCTATTCGACAGGGAAGCTTTTATCGTAATATTACCGGACTGGGGATCTATCATAGGTGATATTTGTCTTATAGATGCTTCATATTTCGAGTTATCAAGTGCATCAACAACTGCTTCTACCTTTAATCCTTTTGTTAGTAAAATTCCTTTGTTTTCTGGTACTGGAAAAGATATGTCAACCATTGTAGAATCGAATACTGTAAATACCTTTGTATCTGCCTTGACTCTTTCTCCCAACTCCAAATATTTTGCGCCGACAATACCGTCAATTGGAGCTTTCAAATTAAGTTCTTGCATTAATTCTATTGCAGACTGTAGTTCTGTTTTTGCTGTATTAAGTTGGGATTTAGATACATTAAGTTCTGCTAGTAAGGTACGTGTATTAATGTCCTTAAGAATTTCAATACGTGTATCCTGATCCTCTGGAACTGAATACCCATAATTAAGAATGTCTTCATCTCTAAGACCAACCATTTGTATGGATAAGTCCTTTCTAAGTCCTAGTAGTTCAGTTTCTGAAGCGCTATAACTCAGCTCTAATGAGATAATATCTTCTTCTGTTGCTCCCCCAATAGCGAATAGTTCTTTTTGATTAGCTAGATTTTTCCCTATTTGCTCGAACTCTCTTTCCTTTTGCTTGAGCTGTAGTTGAGATTTTTCCAAGCTTACTAAACGGGATTCTATTTGTAATTTACCTTCATAGAGCTTCGTCTCTGCGAGTTCTACTGCTGATTTTGCTGATTCAAGAGAAGATTGGGCTTGGTCTTTTCTGATTTTAAGTTGAATATTAGATAATGTGGCAAGGAGCTGACCTTTTTTCACCACATCTCCTTCTTCAACAAGGATTTTTGTTAATGTTCCATCTACTGTTGAAGTAATATCTGCTTTTGAACGAAAGGATATACTGCCAAAAGAGGTTAATGTAGGAATGATTTCTTTTTCTACTGTCTTAATTGTACTGACCTGAGTTTTTACAACAGTATTGGCATCGGGTATTTTTTCATTTGCGTCAGAACAAGATATATACATTAAGAGAGAAAAAAAATACAAGCATTTTTTTTTCATTTTTGAACTCCCAAATTTGATAATTCTCCTAATCCTAAGCCCAACAATTGCTCAAAAGCCCTTTCACTTAAGATAAGTTCTAGTATGCTTTGCCATATTGCAATCTCTTGATTATAGTAATCAATATTACTTTTAAGTAAATCAAGCTCTTTAACTTCACCAAGTTTATATTTTACAGCCAAAATATCCTGTTTTTGTTTTTGTAAGGATAAAGCTTTTCTATTCAGAATTATGGATGACCTTTTTTGTTTAAGGTCCTTTAACTGTTCTTCAATATTAAAAATAAGGTTATTTTGAGTATCCTGTTCCTTTTGCATTGATGAGGTAAGTTGAATAGCTGCTGATTTCTTATCAACTAAAAAGCTCATATCGCTTAATGGCGTTACTGAGTAACTATTACTTGAAGAATATTCGACCTTTGGGGTTGAACTAAAAGCTACACTAGTAGTAACAGGAACGGCTTTAAATGGAAATTGAATATTTAATTTTGCATTATAGGAAGGAGTTTGTAAGGGGAATTGTTCTCCGGAGAAATTCACACCACCTTCTAGTGAAATTGTAGGAATTAGGGATCGTGTAGCTATATCATATTGTGCTTTTGCTTGGGTGGTTTCGACTCGTGCACTTTTGATATCTAAATTCCGGGATAATGCAATATTGTAGTAATAGTCTTTATCATCAATACTAAGAGATATCCCTGTATATTCAGTATCAATTGATGAAAATAAAACCAATTCCGTTTCTACTGGTAGACCTAATAGGCTATTCAGTTGGGATAGTAAACTATGATATTGGTTTTCTGTTGCTACAATATCTATCTCTAGGCTTTGTACTTCAATTTTAGATTCAACGAGATCAATTTCTGTAATACTACCGATATCATATTTTTTTTGTGTTATATCAAGTTGTTCTTCACTAATTTTATATAACTCTCTTTGTAAGTCTAACTTTTGTCGTGTTATATATACCTGATGGTATAGCTGCCATACACTATTTCTAATGGAATCTCTTTGCTTTTCTAAATTGGCTGATTGTAAATTTAGCTGAATCCCTGTTAATTCACGTTGGATTAGGGTTCTTCCTCCATCAAAGATTGGTTGATCTATGTTTACGCCTAGTTGAATACTGTCAGAATCCGTTGAGTTGTACCGAGTCTGTCTACTATTACTATAGGTAAATGAGAATTGTGGGAAAAAATTTCTAATACCCAATTGATATGAAAAATGGGAGATCTCCATTGAACTTTGCTGATTCTTTAGTTCTTGTGAGTTATTGAGAGCCATTGCCTCAGATTCATCCAGTGTAACTTCTAGAGGGAAAAGACTAACCGATATGAATATGAGACATACAAGCCCTATGGGCCTTTTCATTTTATATTTTACCTTTTTCTATTTCTTTTTGTATTCTCAGAAATTCATTATTGAGTTCTTTCATGAGTATGTCAAAAATTCGATATATTTGTGAAAAGGATTCAAGTGGTGTGGTTATATCGTCAGTATATATGACACTAGCCACTTCAGTAGAATCTTTTACGATATCTACAATCACTGTTACAGATTCATATTGCTTGAATTTCTTATAATAAGGTTTCCGATATAGGGACACATTCATAACTAAATCAGATATAACTTCAGAATTTACAGTTAATTCATTCTGACTTGCTACAGATTTTATAACATCGGGTAGATCTTTCATTACCTCTGTTTGTGTATGGCTAGGTTCAATAAGAATAGTTCCTAGTCTGATTGAATTGTCCAGTTGTTTGGGATAATAACTACTAATACTTACATTTGGTAAAAAAAACATACAACCGGTAAAAGCAGATGATGTAACTAATAATAATATTATACTTCTTATAATTTTTACCATTCTATTCACTCTCCAGAACTGAAGTTAATTTATTTTGAAGAACTTTTATTGGTTTATTTAAGGGACTATCATTCTCAAGTAATGACTTCGCTTTTTTTAACTCTGATAAGGATTTATCATAAACACCTAGTCGTGAATATATCTGACTAAGATATAATCTGTTTTTAGCTAATTCTTCTTCATACAATGTGGCTCTTTGATAATAATCGATGGCTTTATGCAGATCTCCTTTTTTCTCTAGAATATTCCCCATCAGACCTAGAAGTCTAGGGTCATCGGAATTATATGATAATAGGTTCTCTGCTTCCTTTTGAGCCTCATCAATCTGATTTAATTGGATATAAGTTCTAGATAACCAAACTCCTGCTTCCAAATAGGAAGGATTATCCTTCATTAGTTTGGTTAAAATTTTTTCTGATTTCTCATACTGGTCTGTCATATAGTAACATTTGCCCAAAAGAAACTTTGCTTGATAGAAATGGGGGCTTTTTTTATTAAGTACTTCCAACGTTTTAATAGAACCTGATAAATCACCTATCGTATAGCTTTTCTTTGCTTCAAAGTAATGACTTATATCTTCTTGTTTTACTTGAGGAGAAGATAATAACAGGATTGTTCCCAAGACTATAAATACAAGTGAACTAATTGCTAGTATGAATATCCATTTTTTTTTTGAGATCATTTTAATATGACTCCCTTTTTTTATAAACAAAACCTCAGCAACAATGCTATAGAATAATTAGTAAGGAATTTAGTTGTGCTCAGATTATTAATTCATAATTAAATAATTTAGTTTACATAAATAAAAGCTACTTAATTTAGCATACACATAATATGAATTGTCAATAGTCTATTGTGGATAGTATTTCTTTTTGTGGGAATACATAATGTTTTTTAAGATCGTGCAATTATATCTCTTGATTGAGTCTTTGGATTAAGTTTATTATGGTAACTAATTATATAACAATATAAATTGATTTGTAAAAAGGGCAACAAATGAAAAAGAAAAGTTCAATTCTCCTATTTATAATCCTGTTAATCATAAGTGTAAACTCAATATATGGACAAAGCCAATATGACCTTTCACAAAACTATGACTCCTCTTTATTAGAAGTGTATTTGGACAAAGCCGATCAACAACAGACACAAGATGATTGGTTTCGCTTAGCCGAGTATGGAGTTGAAGCGGTTGTCGCAAAATGGGAACAGGAATTAACAGTAGTTCAAGGGGAAGACCTTGATATTGAGGGAGAAAAGAACGCGCTTGAGCAAAATCTAAATGAGATAGTTGAAGAACGTCTTATAAAGTATTTGTCAAAACAGTTTTTTCTTAATCTAAATGGGCCTGAATTAGGATCTTTGCTAAGCACCATTGATGAGCAGAACCTAAAATACCTCTATCAAACAGATGATGAAGGGA
>NZ_KE384558.1:130865-289520 GCF_000426705.1 Spirochaeta cellobiosiphila DSM 17781 | reverse complement strand
GGCAAATCAAGATAGCGGATTGTACGCTCAGCAGGAAGGTTACTATAATGAGGAGTTCCTTGCTATTGTTCTGGATGAAGTATTTCAGAATTTAAGTCTATCCTATTTTCTCGCCTCTAGATACTTAGAAAAATCGAAAACTGATACAGATCTTGACTATATTCGTAGCCTTAAGCGTTATAGTAACTTAAGGCAGAACTTGTCAGAACCTAAATTCTGGACTCTTTACGGATATCATCATGCAGATAACCTTGAACGGGCTGATGAACTTCCTGGCCTAGCAGAATTGTCACTTACACTAGATGGTGGTTTTTATTCAGCAATAGGAATAGTTAATATAGCACGCGGTAGTAGTTCAATAAATAATGGATGGGAATTCGGTATTCATGAACTAATTAGTAGAAATCAAGTATCACTGACTAAGGTTGATTTTAGTGATCTTCCAGCGCTTGGTTACAGGATAAATTACGATTATATTAATGATCCAACAAGTGAATTAAGACAGCCATACGTGATAGCAGATCAGGATAACTTCACCATCAAAGGTTCATTATATTTTGATGATCATTGGAAGATAAATAGCACCCCTACTGTCTATAGTTATGATCTGGAATATCCCCTAAAGCAATCAGACGGTACATTGAAGTTTCCATTATATGAAGATTGGAAAACTACTAACAAAACACAGTTTTTTAATACAATTAAAAAGATTTACGATTCTAATTATAAGAGAAAAAAAAGATTAATTAATGAAAAATTAAACAAATAAGGAACAAAGATGCCAGCATATGATGAATACTGTGATATCAATATTATACAACCACTAATTGATCATTATTTTGATGATTGACTTTTTCTTAAGCAAGAACAAATCTTTGATATAAATTTGCCTAGTAGTAAAATGCGTAAGTTAAAACATCTGGAGGAATACCCTATAGATACTGAGGCATATGATCAACTGGGTAGTAAATTATCAATTGAAAAGCAATTCAAAAAAGAAGAAATGTATCTAGGCAAAGTAGATAAATCAGAAAAGACTGCTATATGCCTTCACTTCACTGCTGGTAATTATGGTGGAGCTGATTCAACCACATGTAAGACAAGTCCCAATAGAGCCATAGATGATCATAATGCCGTTAACTATTGGGTTTATAGAGATGGAACAATTGTTGAATACATGGAACCTGAATACTGGGCACATCATTCGAGTGCAGGTAGACATAATCCTAATATAATTGCTATTGAAATTGTTAATTATGGCAGGCTAGAATTAAAAAATAATAATCTATATGACTATCAAGGCGAAATATACTGTTCTTACGACGATGCACTTAAAGGACCAGACAAAGCTTTTATTGATCTAGCTGATAATGATTATGATAAACTAGGTAGATATCCTAACAGTGATTATAGGGGCTACCGTTATTATGCCGCATTTACAACAAAGCAAACTCAAAGTGTCGCAAAATTACTAAAGGCATCATGTAAAGAATATGATATCCCATATCGTTTTCTTCCTTACCCTATGCGATTTGATAGATATGAATTAGGAAAAATGGACGAAGTTACAAAATCGTAACTAGTTACTGATTGGAGTAGCTTTATGAATGATGGCATAAATAAAGCAGGGATATTTGCCCCTTTTTATGTCCGAAAAAGCGGAACTTTTTCGCCGCTGGATGTAGGAACTTTAACAGCGTTGGTCACAATAATGAAGTAAGTAGAGCTCATGGGATAGGAGCTCACTTGCATTTACAGTTATTTCTAAGCGACGATGAAAAATATTATTTTTTGAAATTAATTAAAAGAAAAGATGGACGACTAGAAAGAAAAGGAGTTGGAATAGTAAATCCGTTTGATTATAAAAATTTATACTTTGAGGAAATAAAATAATGAAAACAATATTCCTAATTATTACTATTACATTGACTATCAACTTAATATACTCAGAAGATGTAAATTATATCATTACAAAGAATTGTGTTGTACGCGATGGCTCTGTTGAAAAATATCAAGTAAATAAAGGAAATAAAGTTATATATAGTCATGGAAATTATTTCTATAATGATGACAACGACTATTTTGGAATATATGTTTCACTCGTTAATAAAGAATCTAAAAACGAAAAGAAATTGTTTGTAGATTCAAATTATATTGAAATACAAACATTAAATAATGTGATTCCCCTTTAATCAAAAAAGGTTATTGGATAGTGGATTACAATATTGATTTGTTAGCAATAGGAAATAAAAGAGATCAAGAGAAACTGATATTTCAAGAAGCTTCATTATGGAAAACTTGGATAAAAGATCAAGAAAATGAAACAGGTGAAACACCACAACCTTGGTTTAATTATTATACACCACTTGCATTGAATATAGAGAAAAATTATATTCTTTTTGATAATTTTGGACCAACTGTTGAGTTAAGTACATTAATTAAAAAAACAACTTTGGATAAACACTATCTATATTTAAAGATAACAGAAGTCTCTGACTTAAATAAATACTATAGGCAACCTGGCTATGAAGCTCTCTACAACCACCCTACCCCCTACAACCTAATATTCGTACAAGACGGAGACTATCTAGACATGTACATAGACTCCGTCTCTGAGGAAAACCACATATTCACCTATGTCAGAGGAACCAAAAAAATGGCTCAAGAAATAGAGCACTTCGTAAGAAGAGAATCCTACGATCCAAGCAAAATCTTATGGCCTCGTCATGCTGATGGTTCCAGTGATTACGATGATCAAATAGAATTAATACATACCACAGATAATTCTTACCTAGCCCTCACAAAAATGTCCGGTTACGACAAGAAGCTAAAGTCGATTCGGACATCATAACAACTATCGATAAAGACTCTGTCCTAACGATCCTAGAACAAGGCAAAGAAGAAGTCCTAGAGGGGATTCATGCAAATTGGTTAAAAGTGAAAACCGATAATGGTCAAACCGGATGGGTCTATGGAGGATATATATCCCTTAACGATGCTGTATCTAAAGAGGAACAGGAACAATACAACAAAGAACATGCCGAACTTGTACAACTGGCAGAATAAATGGAACAAGAGCAAAAAGCAAAACAATATGCTGAAGTACATCAAGACGATAAAGGAATACCAGATGATGAATATTTTTCATCCAAAAATGTTGATTACACCATACCCTTTTTGATTGTTGTAGGTTTATTAATCCTTTCTATTTTTAGCTTAGTGATATTCTTAAAGAAACGTAAGAAAAGGCTATAACTTTTATACCTCTACTTAATTCAGAGTTGTTCACATTTTATAACTCATCACAATCATATTCAAACAAGTATCTTCCCACTTAGTCCCAGCATAAACATCTGTAATACTAAGCCTCAAAGTATGCCCTTCATGACCCTTTAGATCATAATATTGAGGATTTGGAGTATCGATAAGATTAATTGTCCACATCTCATCCGTATCAAGATCCTCCACACGAAACTGCTTCACCCGAGCATTGTATTTATACAAATGGGGTTTATCAAAAGATACAAAGCCATTAAAGAGATACATCCCATTAGCAGCAGCCCGAGGGTTATCGTTCCTATCCATTACCGCTTCAAAAGTAATGGACTCCCCTATTCCTTTACCGGGAGCTCCTTCAATCCATGGTTGCCTTAAAACACTATTCTTAAGAAATTTCTCATCATAGATAATGCTACCTTCTGTCAGATAGCTAGAAACTTTGATAGAACCAGTAGGAAAAGACAATTGAATCTTACCACTCTTACTTTCTTCAATTCCAGCAAAGATTTCCCATTTAACATCATGAGCCACAGCATCAGCAGAATAGACATAGACTATTTCCCTATTCTTGAGGATAAGAAGAGGATTACTTTCGTTGTATTTAACAAAGGGAATACCATAGATATTAACCAACTGATAATCCCATAAATCTATATCTCTAAACACATAACGTCGGGATCCCAGACCAGCATTATTCTCATAGTTAATATGATTCTTATCCATAAGAAAACTACGTTTCCCAGGAAGAATATCCTCATAGTTATCAGCACTTATTCCAGAATTTATAAGAAGAGAGAGTAATAAGATTGTCCACAATTTCATAGTTCTTTTAACCTAACATCCTACATTCTATACTATTAATAATCATTAACATCACCAGCTCATAATAGACCAAATTATCTATCATTCACTCGTCTTTGTTCGTTTTCTAATAAACAAAATAACACATCTTAAGCACTTTTTCTTAATTTAACACGGATAAATAGCTAGGTTTCGATGAATAATAAAGGCTGACTAGTAAGTAAAAATCTAATCAGTCTTTAATCCACAATGGGGTTCTCTTAAGTAGCAAACTATTATTTTGATTTATTCAATATATCAACGCTAAGAGGTTCTCCATCCACAAGATAAGTTAGGGTAATTGTGCCATCTTTATTCATGTCATATTTTGCTATGACAGACTCACCACCAAAAAAAGTTTGCAAGTCCCCTGTAAAATCAAAGTATACAGAATAAGAAAGTGCCGTACTTGAATCACCCTTCAAAAAGGGTCTCACTCTCTCAGAATTATAGGGATCAAACAGTGGATCTATAATTTCTGAATTCGTTACAATCAATTTTTCAGTAATAACAGGATATTCCCAAGAACCTTGAAGCCATCTTGGTGGACTTATTAATGAATCTGAAGAGGATGTTCCTCCACAGCCTGTAAACAAAACTGTTACAAAGAGAAGTAAGTAAATAATTTCTTTTTTCATTTTAATCACCAATTATAAATACTGTTTCATTTGAATAACATTAATTTCGCAAAAAAAGGCTAACCCCGTTGGTTAGCCTTTCTTATATGTTGAGGGGATATATTTATTACTAATTACCAAGCATCTACCATATCATCTTCATCACGATTTTGCTCTGCAAACAAATCGGTAACAACCCGAAGGTCATCTAAATAAAGATAATAGGTACCATAGGCATCATCGATATCACAGTCCACTCTGAACCCCGTTATCTTAATACCCATTTGGTTATTATAGTGATAATCACGTTGTTTGATATTAGGAGGAACAGCAACAGTTAACTTCTTCCAACCACTAAAGTTAAGCTTACCTAATGGTAGGGAGGCCTTGTTACCAAAATGATCTTCAAACTCCACATACAAAACATGATTAATATTACGTCCCACAACCCATAAGGATATGGTCTTTGTGATACCAGGAACAGGAATCGGTCGAAGAGGTCTTAGTTCATAACTGAACTTACTTCTGCGTACAAACACTGTCTTAGCACCTAAAACATACTTATCTTCTTCCTGAATACCAACACTTTGCTCAGAAGCCAGGGGTTCTTTATCGATAGCCCCCCCCTCAAAACGTCTTAAAGAGACTCGTCCTGCCTCTAAGTCCATAGTCGCATACCAGAAGGCGGCGTCTTCAAACTTATGAACAGATATCTCTTGAAGGTTCTGTTGCGCTGTATCTACACCAATATTATCAGCTTGAGGTTCTCCAGCCTGAGCAAAAGCACCCCAGGATATAAAGGATATTGCTATAATAAAAGCTATCTTTCTCATTACTGGTTACCTCCTTGTCCCCAGATTTCTTCAATCTTAGCCTGATTGGTTAGATCACGACCATCATAGGGTGATTCAAAGGTATCTGTCATGACTTTCAATTGATCTAAATAGATATAAAAGTTTTTAACAACTTCCGTTGGATGAGTTCTGATAACCAACTTGGTCAAACGTAATCCTTGAAACTTTGGTAGATGTTGTTGTGACTGTCGAATAGACGACGGAATATTCACAGACAAGTTCTTCCAACCTTCGAAGCTCAAGTTGCCTAATTTAAGCACATGAGGTATTTCCTGATAATCTAAAAAGTGAACTTCCAAATCGAAGTTGTAATTAGATCCCCATACCCAAACATCTAGTCTTTTTGCACGTCCGGGAATACTGATAGTTCTTGGTACAGTATTGCCCTCTGCATCTTGTTCTACAGGAACTATCTCAATATAGTTGTATCCTTGTCTTAAAAAACTTCCATTGATACCTAATACTCTGAGAGTCTTACCCTCTGCTTCTGTTAAGTCATACAGGGCACTAGGATAAGCTTCAGGAAAAGCTTTCTTTGGAAAGCCTTCAGCTGAAAACTTGCTCCCATATAATCCCCATTGACTGTTATCAGGATCATCCCAGGTTTCAAGTATTCGTGACTCAAGCTGTTGAGTATCAGTATCAGCAAAGGCAGTGAATGGTATTAGACTCACTAGCAAAAGACAGATCGTAAGCAGTCCGCCTCGTTTCATTATTCTACTCCTTCCCACTAAAAGTAGCTCGTTAGGCCAAGGCAATTTGAATTATATTTCCTCGGTTTTTCTTTGTCAAATCATTTTAATAATGACCGGTTTTTCCTAGGATCGCCCAGTTTGGCCATAAAATTCACTTTTTTTATTCAGAAACTTGAATTTTTGACCGAACCTTATGACTAGAGTATTCTTTTGACTCCAAAGCTTCTAATCCAGTACGTATCATCTGACCCAAATCATCTTCTATAGACCATAATACTTTTCCCCCACCTATGCCAGATTTTTTCCTATTTTCTGTAAAAATATAAGAAGCCTGAGAATCCACCAAATCCCATAGATATCCATCGAGTTGACCGGCAAACAATACATACGCTTCAATACCCAGATTTTGCTCTTTTAGGATATTTTCTTTTATCTTATTTCGATTGTTCAAATAAGTATAGGTTTGAGGCATCCCCTGCCAATAACGCCCTTCGCCCAAACCATGGACAAAAGCGTCCCATTCTTTTTGGGCTTCTGGTGTTCCTGTGTAGAAAACGCCCCCCAATGTCCTCACATTATTATCCTCCGCCCAGGTTCTTATTAACTGACCTAGCTCTCTAAACGCAGGACCTCTGTCACTAAGGACAGAAACCTGGCCTTCCTTTAGATTCTTTACATCCCTGAGGAATACAGATTGACCTGGCCACTTTTCAAATTTTTCATACTGATCAAGACTAAGGGGGGTGAAGATTCTTATCTCTGGTAAATCAGATAAATCACTCATCCCGTCTATGGTTTCTGAATCAAGGATGCGGATTCGATAGTCTTTGATTGCTTTTAATTCTTTATTCAGTTCTTTTACACCGCCATACAAGGTGGTGAAGTATGGATCACTGATAAATAAGACTTGTTGGGAACAGGATGAAAAAAATATGACTATTAGGATAAAAAAAGCTTTTTTCATTATCTAAAACAATCTATCATCAACATAATTAACTTGCAATGGACCTGTTATCCGTTATTCTATATAACCATAGGAAGAGGTCCTAATATAACTAGTTAGAGGGGAAAATATATGAACAAATTTATTCTACTACTCATTTCAATAAGTTTGGCTGTTTTTTCTTGTGCAACACAAGCGCCACAAGAAGAAGTAGTCAGTAATGTGGAAACACCAGAAGGAGAAGCAAAAGAACCTGTTTTGGTACCTAAACAAATACAGGAAACTATCTATGTGATAACAAAGGAATCCTCCTTCTATTCTGATGGAATATTGGATACTAAATTCGAAGGTTCCTACGACGAAGAAGGAACGCCTAAGACTCTTACTACTTTTACTAACATGGGGGATGTGAAGGAAAAGCTAGTCTATAAGAAATCAGGTTCTACATTAACTGTTACAAACTATAACGGCTCCAATGAAGTTCAGGACATTACCGTATCAGATATGAACGAATATGGTTGGCTTGTTAAGGAAGTACTGAAGACAGGGGATGAAGAAATCCTATCCCAATCTACTTATGAAAACAATAACAATGGTGACCCCACTGTTTGGAAAGCCTATGATGGTGATAATGCCCTTTTAGCTGTTACTGAATATACCTATGATGAGGAAGGAAATAAAACAAAAACAACCTTCAGTGATCAATCGGGATCTTTAACTGGCACAATTGAGTATAAATACAACAAAGGAAACTTGGTTGATGAAGTATACCAGAACGCTGATGGATCTATCGATAAACGCATCAAAAGAGAATACAAGGGTGATGTACTCGTAAAAACCCTTTATTATTCCGGCGAAAAGGCCCTTAGACGTCAAGAAACATATGAAAACGATGCTGATGGCAATGCAATCAAGGTAAATTACCTTGATAAGAGAGGCAATCTCCTGGAATATAAGGAGAGAACTTTTGAACCAAGAACAGCCATAAAGACTATCCTGGTTTGGGAATAAGGGGACTAAGAATGAAAAGGAAAGTAGTAAGCCTACTATTTTTGCTTATAATCATACCTGCCACAGTAATGGCAGGGGACAGAGCAGAAGTATGGACGAATTTATTTAAGCGATCAAAGTCATTAGAACAGCAAAAAGCCATTTTAACCAATATATTGAAGCTGGATGATAGAGATATGGCCCCCCTTCTTATGGATGCTTTATCTGAATATGTTAACGGCAGTAAATCAGATACCACTTATGATCAGAAAAGCTTACGTAATGATGTAACTTTAATGGTCGTTCAGGAACTAGGGGATTTAAAAGCCAGTGAAGCAGCAGAAACAGTGATGGATGTATACCGTAACTTTGAAGATCCTATAGTGCGAAGTGCGGCGCTCATAGCTGTCGGTCAGATGCGGGCTCTCCAATACGGTGAAGAGATTTCCTTGATACTAAGGAACTTAAACTTTGGCCCCAATGGTAAGGAAAGGGAAAATGAAATCATGGCTTATGGAGCTATCTTGGGTTTAGAAAGGATGAAAAGTCCCTTTGGATATGAACCTGTTTTCTATGCCAGCCGTGGATGGTACCCAAGCCGAACACGAAAACTGGCAGAACAAGCCCTTGATACCATCACTGATGATCCTACAGAGTTCCTTAAAAGCGTTATTGAAAACACAGATAACTATAAGAACAAAACTTATGCCATTGAGAAGGAAGCTTCCAGCAAAGCTCCTGCTTCCAGTAAAGCAGATGTGGCTTTCTTGGGATTGAAGGAAGGATTAGAATTTCAACCTGATGACTTATCCCAACAACTTGACCTAAGCAAATTACGACTGACATCCATACAGGTATTAAACCAATACGGTAAAGGAAAAGAAGAAGTAGTACCCTATTTAAAGGAATCGGCTGAACGAAAATGGGATCAACAGGAACGACTGAATGCTATTGTCGCTTTGGGAGTTAATGCAACGGATCCTGCGGTAGAGGTATTAGCTGAGTTTTTAACAAACTTCAATTACCGTCAAACAGAAGGCTTGAATTCAAACGAAGATCTTCAAGCCATTCGATCCACAATTGGAGCTATGGTTATCGCCAATAATTCTATTGCCGTACCTTCTTTGATTGAAGTTGAGTTTTCTAATTTTCCTGGAAACATTAGTCGTTTGGCTAAGGATGCTTTAACAAAAATAGAAGACTAAGAAGTCTTTATTATAAAAGAGGAAGGGCTGTTTTACAGCCCTTTTTTTATAAGAACTTACTGTCTATAGAGGTAGTAATGCGTTCCACCTAGACACAATACACCAACCAATAGGGAGGGAATAAAGAGATTAAAAAACCAGGTAGTACCACATAGAGCTCCCAAGAGAGCCCCTCCAATCAGAGCAGGGATTACGATTAGTCTAAGACCATCAGGTTCTGATTTTGTTAAAGCAACCATTAAAGTAACCAGGGATATTTTGGTTATTGGTTCTAAGAACAGATCAAAACTATTCACGAAGGATCGCATACTAACCATATCCATCAGGATTTCCAAGAAGAAAATACCTAAAGTCCAAGGCACGAGACGGTCAATGTTTTCCTGGTTCGTTAAATCTTTCTTCCATAGAGTAAACCACAGAATGACAACCCCCAAAAGAGGAAAGAAATAATCATCAAGAAAAACCCCTAACCACAATCCCAAAAAATGAGACGATAGTTCGAATCTTCGAAGAAACAACCATTCCACACTTAGAACAGCTACTCCTGTCAGAATTCCCCAAAAGAAATTCAAAACATAAGGTAAAAACTTTGACTTGTTATCAGAATAACTCAATGCTAATAATAACAATCCGTAAAATGGAAATATAAATAGGGAAAATATTCTCATAATGGACAAGATACCCCTTAAGCTTTAGCGTGGCAATAGTGGCTGACATATTATTGACAGGGCAGAAACATCCTTCTAACATGGAGCAGAAATGAAACAAGACAAATGGCTCATTACGACTCAATACTATCACTTTGACTCCCCTCTTAAGCTGGAAAGTGGTAAGGAAATTTTTCCGGTCCAATTAGCTTATGAAACCTATGGGCAACTCAATGAAGAGAAGTCCAATGGGATACTCATTCTTCATGCCTTCTCTGGGGATGCCCATGTGGCTGGCTATCATAAGAATGATGATCGCTATGCCGGTTGGTGGAATGATATGGTGGGCCCCGGAAAAGCCTTTGATACGAATAAATACTTCATTATTTGTTCCAATGTCATTGGAGGTTGTCAGGGCTCAACAGGACCTGGTTCTATTAATCCAGAGACAGGCAAGCCCTATGGCATGTCCTTTCCTATGATTACTATTGGAGATATGGTGACAGCCCAGGAGAGGCTCATCACTCATCTGGGAATTGACAAACTATTAGCTGTCACCGGAGGATCTATGGGAGGGATGCAAGCCCTGCAATGGTCCATTCAGTATCCTGACAGGATCAAAACAGCTATTGTTATCGCGTCCACTACCCGCTTAACAGCTCAGGGAATAGCCTTTCATGCGGTAGGCCGTAATGCGATCATGTCTGATCCCCATTGGGACAAAGGGGATTACTATACAGGAGAAGGACCAAGACAAGGACTATCTATTGCCCGTATGATAGGACATATCACCTACCTTAGTGATGAGTCCATGCGTATCAAATTTGGACGTAAGTTTCAGAATCGTGAAGATAATGGTGTGGAGCACAATGATCAATTTGCCGTTGAAAGTTATCTGGAATACCAGGGAAACAAATTCGTTGACCGTTTTGATGCCAATACTTATATATACATTAGTAAAGCATTAGACTATTTTGATTTGGAAATGGTCGGAGGATCCCTGGATAAGACCTTTGAAAATAGCCATTGCAAGTATTTGATAATATCCTATTCAACAGACTGGCTATTTCCTACTTACCAATCAAAAGAGTTAGTAAATGCCCTTATGAAGACCCATAAAGAGGTTAGCTTCATTGAATTAGACAGCCCCTATGGTCATGATTCCTTTCTATTAGAGATCGAGAGACAGGAAAAGATTATCAAATCCTACCTGGAGACTAATTATGCTCAATAGACGCTTCAAAGTCATTAGACAATGGATAGAACCTGGATCGAGAGTTCTTGACTTAGGCTGTGGAGATGGAAAACTTCTCGAACTCCTTATTAGAGACAAACAAGTAAAAGGCCATGGTGTGGAAAGAGAAGAAGAATTGGTTATCTCCTGTATTAGCAGGGGGATATCAGTATTCCGCGGCAACATGATGAATGTTCTACAGGATTATATAGAAGATTCCTTTGATTATGTTATTCTGTCCCAAACCATTCAACAGGTGCGGGATCCTAAATTTGTTCTTGATGAAATGCTAAGGGTAGGAAAGAGAGCTGTTCTCTCTGTCCCCAATTTTGGATATATCACGAACAGACTTCAGTTAATGTTTTGGGGGCAAATGCCTGTTCACAAAGCGATTCCTTATCAATGGTATGACACACCAAACATTCACTTTTGTACAAGAAAAGACTTTCATTCCTTTACAAAAGATCTTGGGTATACCATCCTAAAAGAAGAGGCGATTAACAGTAAGGATAAACCTGTCAAAATTATGCCTGCTCTTTTTGGTTTGGAAGGTCTTTATCTATTAGAGGGAAAAGCAAAATAACACCTAGACACAAGCTATTGTATTAGGTATTATCCCATACCCGCGACCCAAGGTTGCCCTTTGACCTTTTTAAGCCTATTTGTTATAGTTACGAGAATTGTGCCCGGCTTAAAGTTAAGGCTTAAATCACAGGGGCCGGGCTTGTCATTTTCTGGAGGTATATGGCTGGTAAAGAATTAAGGATCAATGAACAGATCCGAGTTAAAGAAGTTCGATTGGTTGATGCTGAGGGAGGACAAGAAGTTGTCACTACCACTCGAGCACTGGAATTAGCTAAAGAGAGAGGACTAGACCTGGTTGAGATGGCAGCAAATGCTAAACCACCGGTTTGTAAGATCTTGGACTACGGTAAATACCGTTTTGAGCAAGAAAAGAAGCTTCGAGAATCGAAAAAGAAGCAAAAATTAATCAAACTGAAAGAAGTTCGCATGCAGCCCAAGATTGAAAAGCACGATCTTGAGTTTAAAACCAAGCATATTTCTGATTTCCTAGAAGATGGTAATAAAGTCAAAGTGACGATCAGGTTCAGAGGACGAGAGCTAGCCCATACCGATCGTGGTAAAGACGTTTTAGCAAAGGTTATGGAACTTTTGGGTGATGAAAACTTCAACCTGGACAAGAATCCTTCTATGGAAGGCCGGTTCATGTCGATGATCATCAGTCCAAAAGGAAAAAAATAAAAGAGGTAGCATTATGCCTAAGATGAAGACACGTAAGAGTGCCGCAAAACGGTATAAGATTACCGGCACAGGAAAGGTTAAGTACAAAAAACAAAACCTTAGACATATCCTGACTAAGAAAAGTTCCAAGAGAAAAAGGAACTTAAGAAAAGCCGGTGTTCTGGCAGACTCTGAAGTAAAAAGAGTCAAAAAGTTATTACCTTACGGTTAATAAAGGAGTAAGTGGATGCCACGAGCAGTTGACGGTACCAAACGTAAGGACCGCAGAAAGAAAGTCCTCAAGCAGGCAAAGGGATATTGGGGTCGAAGAAAAACCAATATCCGAACAGCGAAAGATGCTGTAAAAAAAGCTCTAACCTATGCTTACAGAGACAGAAAGGTTAAAAAGCGAGAATTCAGACAATTATGGATCGCTCGTATTTCTGCCGCTGCCAGAGCTGAAGGTATCAGCTATTCTCAGTTCATTAATGGACTAAACAAAGCAGAAGTGCAAATCAATCGAAAAGCCTTATCTAATTTGGCAATCGAAGATCCAAAGGCATTCAGTTCTTTGGTAGAAACAGCAAAAAAAGCTTTAGGAGCATAGTAATATGATCAGCCTTGAACAAGTCCGTCTATTAGAAACAAAGGTAAAGCAGGCGGTTGATAAAATTCAAACCCTCAGCCTTGAAAAAGAGGAGCTTACACAAAAACTTCTTGGAAATGAAGAAAGGATTCTGGAACTTGAAAACCTTGTCAAAGAATTCAAAAGTAGCCAGGATGAGATTGAAGAAGGATTCCTTAAAGCCTTGAATCAACTAGATGAACTTAACGAGACGGAAACACCCGAGGCCGTGACTAGTTCTAACTCCCTAGATGAAGAAGTTCAGCCAGAGGTCCAAGTAGAACCTTCTGCCCCTGCCCAAGAGATGACTCCAGTAGAATCTGAACAAGAGACTATAGAAGTATCCGCAGGCCAAGAGGAATCAGTAGAGGACACTTACTCTGAAGAAGAGTCTTCCTATGAAGAACAGGCTGCTGAAGAAGAATCACAGATAGAAGAGGACTCACGTGAAGTTCACAGAAGTGAACCTCAAAATCTGGAGATTTTCTAAGGTTTTATGAAAAACCTTCTCGATGTAGAGGTCCTTGGGACATCTTTTACGATTAAAGCGGATGAAGACCCTGAGTACCTAAGACAGGTTGTTGAATATCTGTCTAAAAAAGTAGACGAGACAAAAGAAGCGGTCTCTATTAAAGACCCTCTTAAAATCGCCGTGCTCACCGGCATTGTTGTTGTGGATGAGCTGATGAGAGAAAAGCATAAAACCGGCGCGCCCATGTCTGCAGAAACGGCTCTAGCCATGGAAAAGATTACCAATGGTATGATTGACAGGCTAGAGCAAATATTAGAAAGCTAATCATTCCCTGAGGTGTGCGGGATGGGATACATTCTCTTGGGTCAATTATAATCCGCGGGATTCCAACATTACGGAGTTGAATTGCTAATCCGATACACTGGATGAAACAGGATGCTCCCCTGAGGAAACCCACTTGATCCATTAGGTTCAAGAGGATTTGAGCCCTGATCGGCACTTTGGGGTTTTATTTTTTATTTCAAAAACCATTGATTATATTGTCGTCAGAAACTAATATTCAAGGCAGAAATATGGCGATTACCACAGTTCAGCAATTAAATAGATACCTAGAGATCTACAAAGACAATGAGGTCACTTTTAACAAAGAGATCATTAAAACCACAGGATTAATATCCAAAAAAGTCTACCTTAAGGTAGCTGGGTACCAACTTCCTTGTGTGATATACAGTTTAAGCTTATCTAAAGCAAAGATCATTATGTCCCTGGAAGGAGATCTTTTACAGAAAATCCGTGAAAGTAGTTCAGGTGTTTCTTTGCGCTTATGTTTTAGTGAAGATGATAACAAAGAACCTGTTCCTTTTTTTATAGCCTGCCGATTAGCAGGATCAACACCTTACAACCAGGGTAAAAGCAGGAATCTTTTCTTTTTAACAATGGACTTTACCCAAAGACCTCCTGATATCTTTATTGAGACAATGGGTCTCATTTTAGATGCCCGTAGTTCAAGTAAAAATAGAACAAATGAACGTATAGTCGTTAATGAAAGCCTCCTGAACAAAGTTGGTTTTTCTGGGGTCAACGCTCAAATAATTATAGATCGTATGCCTCGAAAGGTTATCGTAAGAGATATCAGTTTTGGTGGTGTCAAAGTCTTTATTATGGGAATAGGTAAATTTCTGATGGAAAAGGACGCTATTTTTAGGCTATGGCATCTGGAATCCAAGAATTATCTAAACATTCCTGGGAAGACAGTACGTATGGAAGAAGTAGAGGGCCGAAAAGATATAATTGCTATAGCAGTACAATTTGAAGATCCAAAAGTACCGATTCAATATAAAGTAAGCCTTCATAATTTCTTTCAACTTCTCCAAAAGACCAAGAAAAAGACAGGCAGTTCTGAACAATGAGTTATGACAATCCCTTAGGGAATATATATTTTGTCTCTATACCGGAATCTTGGTCTACCAAGTATCCTGAGCTTCCCATAGAAAGTGATACCCTACTCCCTGTTGAAATCAGCGGGGATATTAAAAACTGGAATATGACTGATATGTCATGGGAGATGATCCTTTCTGGAATGCTGAAGGTACTGGCATATCACCGTCATCACAAAAGTATCAAAGCTTATAGGGATTTGGTATTTTATTTAAAGCCTGATATTGAGACTGAGCTAACATCAGTGGCCCTTTTAAAGGCAGAACAAAAAGAATATTCACTGGCAGAAGAAATTTTTTTATCATTACAAGGCTTATATCCCAAGAAGTCTGTCTACCTCTTAAATTTAGCCCTTCTCTATGAAAACATGTCCATCCATTATGCGTCTATCGGCCAGAAGGATGTTTCTCTGGAACATGAAGAAAAAGCTCGTGCTTTATTTGATAGTACAGTAGATGAAACTATGCCCTGGGAATTTTATTATCATGGGGGTCTATTCTATTTGCGGCACAATTCCCTAATCAAAGGTATTGAATATCTTAAGACCTATCTGGACAAGGGACAGGATAAGGATAAACGACAGATTGCTCAGAATTGGATAGGACAGCTTGCAACAGAAGAAGATGAACGTTATCAGATAGCCTATGAGGCTATGCTTAGCGAAGATATCGATGCGGCCATAGAATTGGTAGGAGACTTCCTCAAAGATAATCCCCGATCATGGAATGGTTTATTCCTGTTAGGATGGGCTTTGCGAGCCAAGACTCACTATGAAGAAGCATGCTTTGTCTTTAATAAAGCCCTGGAAGTCAGAGAATCAGCAGATGTCTACAATGAATTAGCTATATGTTTCATGGAATTAAACAAAATTAGTGATGCGGGTGAATATCTTGAGAAAGCCATGGCTTTAGCTCCAAAAGATATAAAAATTCTTAGTAATAAAGCTATCTGGCACCTAAAGATAGAGGAAAACAACAAGGCTATTGAATATTTTAACAAAGTCCTTGAGATCGTCCCGGATGACCCTATGGCCTTAGACTTCCTAAAAAAAATAAATAACTAAATAAACTATTTTATTAATGCTTATGATAGCTTCCTCCGAACATTAGTATAGGAGAGTCAAGGATGACTTCCCTTTAAAATCATTTATTCACGGAGGAATAAATAATGATTATCAATCATAACATGAGCGCTATTAACGCTCAACGTAACCTCAAAAACACCCAGTTAATGACTAGCAAAAACATGGAGAAGTTATCCAGCGGTATGAGAATTAACCGTGCTGGAGACGATGCTTCAGGTCTGGCTGTCTCTGAGAAAATGCGGTCACAAATCCGCGGTTTACAACAGGCGTCTAAAAATGCCTCTAACGGTATTTCCTTCATTCAAACAACTGAAGGTTATCTACAGGAAACTCAAGACATTCTTCAACGACTTAGAGAATTGGCTGTTCAGTCTTCTCATGGTATCTACACTTCTGAAGACAGAATGCAGATCCAGGTTGAAGTTTCTCAGTTAGTAGATGAAATAGACCGAATTGCTTCTCATGCTCAGTTCAATGGTATGAACATGCTTACTGGACGATTTGCAAGAGAAACAGGATCTAATGTTGTTACCGCTTCAATGCACTTTCACATTGGTGCCAATATGGACCAGAGAGAAAGAATCTACATTGGAACTATGACTGCTGAAGCTTTAGACGTACGCCAGGTTGGTAGTGGTGAGATCATGAGTTTTTCTTCTTCTGATCAAGCGAACCGATCCATTGGAGTTCTTGATTCTGCCTTAAAGCAGGTATCAAAACAAAGAGCAGACTTGGGTGCTTATCAAAACAGACTTGAGCATGCTATCAAGGGAATCGATGTTGGAGCTGAAAACTTACAAGCCGCTGAAAGTACTATCAGAGATGTTGATATGGCTTCAGAAATGGTTGATTTCACCAAAAACCAGATTCTTAACCAAGCTGGTAATGCAATGTTAGCTCAAGCAAACCAGAAAAATCAAAGCGTAATGCAGCTACTCCAATAGTTGTTGCAATCTAGCGGGATAGATATTAATATATTAATCATCTATTCCGTATTGTTCTTTGACAACACTACCTCCTTGTGTGTGTCGCTCAAAAAGGAGATTTCCCTTATCAGTTTCGTAATGCGATTTGGGAATATCTCCTTGTTGTGTATGGGTTAAACGGAGCAGAGGCGACGCGAATCCCTCTGACCCCATGCGGCATACAAGGCGATGGCACGGAAGCCAAAGCAAACTCAAGGAGGAATATATGATAATAAATCATAACATGAGCGCCATGAATGCCAATAGGCAGCTAGGTGTTCGACAGACAGATTTGACTAAGAGCATGGAAAAACTGGCATCAGGTATGCGGATTAACCGTGCAGGTGATGATGCTTCTGGACTTGCAGTATCTGAAAAGATGCGAGGACAAATCCGAGGATTAAATCAGGCTGAGAAGAACATCCAAAATGGAGTTAACTTCATTCAGACTACTGAAGGTTATTTACAGGAAACTCAAGATATCCTTCACCGTATTCGAGAATTGAGTGTTCAATCTGCCAACGGTATTTATTCTCAGGAAGACCGAATGCAGATCCAGGTTGAAGTATCACAACTTGTCGATGAAGTAAACCGAATCGCCTCACATGCTCAGTTTAACGGGATGAACATGTTGACAGGACAGTTCGCAAGGGACGGAGTTTCTGGTGTAACTATGCAGTTCCAGGTTGGAGCAAACATGGACCAGAATGAACAAGTCTACATTGGGACTATGACTGCAGCATCTCTTGACTTAGTCGACCAGCAGGGTACTGGAGAGATGATCTCCATATCTACAGCTGACGCTGCGAATAGAGCTATTGGTGTGGTCGATTCTGCTTTGCAAAAGGTAAGTAAACAACGTGCTGACCTTGGAGCTTATCAGAACCGATTTGAAATGGCCTCAAAAGGTGTAGCAATTGCTGCAGAGAATTTACAAGCCTCTGAATCTCAGATTCGAGATTCTGACATGGCTTCAGAAATGGTTGAGTATACAAAGAACCAGATTCTTTCTCAATCAAGTACAGCTATGTTAGCTCAGGCAAACACTAGGACTCAGTCCGTAATGCAGCTTTTAGGCTAAAAGGAATAGCTCCGTAATTATTAAAAAGTGATGAGATAGCTGGACGTCATCTTATCACGAACATTTATTGGGAATGGGGAGTTCGCGTCCTCCCCTTCCTATTTGATTCTGACATGGAGGTCAGTTATGACTGTGGATATAGGAAATGTAAATCCCACTGTCTCTAAGATTACTCCAAGTGAAATCATCAACAAAGAAAGAGCAGTAGCACAAAAAGTAAAAGCCAATAGTGAATTACATCAGAAGACGATTACCAAACTACAACAAGTAACAGAGGCTTCGCAAAAAAAACGTACAGAAATAAGAGAGATTCTTAAAGAACTTATGAATACAACCGAATTTTATAATAAGAAGTTGGATTTTGAGTTCAAAGAAGCACTAGATCAGGTAGTGGTAAAGGTGATAGACAAGGGATCCGGAGAGGTTCTAAAACAATACCCTCCTGAGGAAATGCAAAAACTTCACTTAAGAATTAGAGAAGCGGTAGGTCTATTGTTTGACGAGAAGATCTAGAGGCCGCTCTTTGGGGGCTTAATTGTCAGATCTTTCTATACCTGGCGTTACTAGTAAATACAATACCTCAAAAATGATTGAAGATCTTATGAAGGTGGAGAAGATCCCTCTCACTAGGATGGAGAAACGTGTTGACACCTATGAAGAAGAGAAAAAAGTTTGGCAAGGTGTTAGTAGGTACATAGGGACGTTTAAGGACAATGCCCGCGTTCTCTATGGTTTTGAAAATCCCTTTGGTGAGAGAAAAGCCGAATCTAGTGATGAAAAGATACTCACTGCCACAGCGAATAGAGAGGCTAACGAAAGTGAATATAAGATCAAGGTCATTCAAACAGCTAAGGCAGATCGTTTTTTATCCGCTCCTGTAAACAATGAGTTTGAAGTTCCAGAGGGTGAATATAGCTTTACCCTTGGAGAAGATGAAGAGAGCTTTAGCTTTTCAGGGGGAAGTTTAAGCAAATTCGCCGATAGAATTAATCAAAAAAGTAAAGGAAAAGTCATTGCCTCTGTCATAAAGAATTCCTCTCAAACTCAAGTATTGGTAGTTGAAAGTCAAAAAGAAGGGAGTGACAATCCCTTAATTCTAGGTTCTGATTTTGAAAAAATAGGTGTAGAACTAGGACTTCTAAAACGAAACAATACATCCCAAGTGGATGTAACTTTTGATTCTTCTCTAGTTGATTCTGCAGATAAAGGACAGATGATATCCGATAGTGCTATTAAGTTATCCCCTACTAATAGCATCACGATACCTTTGAAAGGACTATCCAATTTAGAGGATATGGTTCTGGAAATGGATGCCTATGTATTAACATTACCCGAATCAGAACAGGAGCTACCTAAACCACCACAGAAACCTTCCCTGCAAATGGGAGAAGCTGGATTTCAGGGTATCACCATTCAAAACGAAGCTTTTGATCTTCCCCTACCCGAACCAAAAGCCCCAGAACCTCCTCCCAAGGTAACAGATATGCAAGTCATCAGTGGAGTCAATGGTTCACAGAAAGTCCCCTTCCCTGCTTTAAAGGATCAAGAAGGACAACAAAAGGTCACCATTGCCCTCAAGGACTATATGAACAGCATTAGTGCTCTTGAATTAAACAACAAAAATACAAGCAAAGAGATTACCTTTGAGAATATACGTATCTATAACCCTAATGCACGGGGGGACTATAGCCCTGCCAATCCTATAGCACGGGCACAGGATGCAAAACTAGAGCTTAATGGCGTAGAAGTCGTTCGCAGCACAAACGCCATCGATGATCTTATAGCTGGTGTCGATTTGAACCTGGAAAAAGCTTCTGATGAAGAAATTGATCTTAAAATTGAACCAGATCGAGAACAAATTAAAGAAAAGGTGATCAATTTTATAGGATCTTACAATAGGCTCTTGGCAGAACTTCAAATCCTTACAAAATCAGAACCTTCTATTGTCCAGGAATTAGGCTATTTAAGTGATGAAGAAAGGGATTCTGCCAATGAACGTTTAGGAATGTTCCAAGGTGACATCACCCTAAATCAAATGAAGAATAGACTTCAAACCATGCTCATGAGTCCTTATACCACAGAAGCGGGAAGGGATTTCAGTCTACTGGCTCAAGTAGGGATATCTACCAACGCCACAGGTCAAAGCGGGAACGGAATTGACTCTACCAAATTAAGAGGTTATCTTGAGATGGATGAAGACAAATTCGATGCAGCCCTCAAGTCAGATCTGGAAAGTGTAAAAGACTTATTCGGTAATGATACGGATAATGATTTAGTCGTAGATTCAGGTGCAGCTTATACCACAGATACCTATTTAAAACCTTTTACCCAAATAGGTGGAATCATACCTTTAAAACTCGATAGTATAGATAGACAAGTAGATGATACAAATGATCAGATTGCTGATTACAAAGTTCATTTGGACGATTACGAAGCCAAACTGAAAAGACAATATGGAACAATGGAAGGAACATTAGGTTCAATGGAAAAAACATTCAATGCCATTGATAACCTAAATAAGCAGAATTCCTCTAACTAATTAAGGAGAAAGTGTTTTGGAAATTTTACTAAACAAACAACCTATGGATATACAACTAGAAGGTGAAAATGTTCTGGGAGACATTATCTCTGAATTGGAAATATGGTTAGCCAAGGAAAACTATGTAATCCAAACATTGAAGCAGGATAATGAGAACATAGACCTATCAGATAATAGCAGCTGGAAAGACACAGATATCAAAGGAATTACCAAACTGGAAGTAGAAGCAGTAATGGCTGAAGAAGCCCGTTATAATAACCTGGAAACAATTGCTATCTATTTGACAAATCTAAAAGAGGCCATGCTTCAGGGGAATAAAGAATTAGCATCCGATCTATTAACAGATTTTGAAGGAGTTACCTACTCTTTTAATTCCATGATGGATTCCTCCTTTGTGAAATCAGCACCTTTAAATGTTCTCATCAGTGAGATACATAATTGGGAAACAAACACATCAAAAGAAAATCTACCTCCTAGCCAAGGGCTTGTACAGGCTTTAGAAATATGTGTATCAATGGTAGTGATTCAGATTAAAGAAATCAGTAACCCTATTGAAGAATGTGATAAAGCCTTCACCGTTCTAGAGGGGATGCTACCTGGATTAAGAGATCTCAGCTTAATGCTCCAAACAGGGAAAGACAAGGAAGCTTTGAACCTGGTTATCACTTTAACAGAAGTGCTCAACAAGATTATGCGACTTTTTGGCAAGTACTGCACTCTCAAAAACAAGAACCTTGAAGATTTAAGCATTCAAGAATTACCTGCTCAAGAATTCTTTACTGCTTTGAACAATATTTTCAATGAGCTAGGGGAAGCTTTCGAGTCTAATGACTCCATCCTTATAGGAGATCTGTCAGAATATGAGATTGTCCCCAAACTGGAAAGTCTTATTGAAATACGGAATAGTATCTAGATGCCTATGATTTATTATTTGATACAGTCATCAGGTAATTATCAATTTGTACAACAGGCTGATAGTAAGCAGGTTCTTGTATTTTTAGGATTACTAGCTGCTTTTATATTGCTACTCGTTATTGGTGGAAAAAACAGTACCAGTTCCAGAAGAAAATCAAGTTCTGGAGGACGAAAGTACAATAAAGGGAATTTTAGGAAAGTAGCCCAATCAATGGGCCTGTCCAAGAATCAGGTCAATATACTGGAAAATATCATCAAAAAATTATCCGTATCTAACCCTTTTAGATTATTGGAATCCAGTTCTTATTTTGATACGGTACTCAAAAAAGCCATTAACGCTATTGATGATTCTAGTTTATCCTCAAACGACAAAGAAACTCAAAAGAACACCATATATGGGATACGACAGATAATCGAAGCCCATACAATGAACAGACAAAAGTCTGTTAAAAATAGCTATATCCTAAGATTTGGTATGAATCTAACCTTATCTGATAGACCGGGCTATTCATTAGACAGTCATGTGACAGGTAATGTAGATAGATATTTTACTGCTGAGGCTCCTATTAATCATAAAGGCCAGAGAGTTAAGTGGCACAAAGGAACTAAGGTAAAAGTATCCTTTTGGTTAAATGAAACCAATGGCTATCACTTTTTCACCCGTGTAATGGGCTATAAAAATAGCGGAGGGGTGAACTCCGTTCAACTAGAACATTCTAAAAAGATTCTACCGACTCAACAAAGACGTTTCAGACGAAAAGAACTATCTAAACCTGCTTATCTCTACCCTATATCCATCCTTACCAGTGGCAAAGGGAAAAGGCAAACAAAGAAGGCCATTGTCCATGAGAATCAAGCTTTTATGGGAACAATGTTAGATATATCTGCCGGAGGTTGTTCTGTACGGACCACAACTCCTAAAAATGAAGGAACTTTAATTCGTGTAAACTTTGAAACAGAGCGTGGTAATCCTTTAGTCATTTATGGTAAAGTGGTAAGAACACGCAGTGACACTTACAGAGGCGCTGTTATGCATATTAAAATGACAACTATTTCCCAGAAAAACCTTAACAAAATAAGGGCTTTTGTATATGAGATAGATTAAAATTGCAATTAAGGAGATATTTTAATAATATAAAGCTATGAAGGTTATTCATTTACAGAACTTAGACAAAAAAGACATCCCACTCCACTACCGTAATGAATTTAGTGGAGAAGCTATCCTTTCTGCTATGGGCAAGGAAGTTGAGAAAAAAATTGAATTTGTTATTGAACGAATGCCAACAGGACAGAAAGAAATTACTGTCAAAATACTTGAAGGCCTTGATTATCCAATCGCACCGGTCATTAAGAACCTAAAAGAACATATCGATCAACTAGATAGGGATGGTAAACTGCCCTGATAACTTACATTGCCCCTACTGAAAAGGAGACTATCCAATGGGCGGCTAATCTAGTACCTCATTTAAAACCAGGAACAATCATTACCATGACTGGTGGTTTGGGCGCCGGCAAAACTACCTTCGTTAAGGGTATTGCTCTTGGTCTTCATATTCAGGAACCTATCACAAGTCCAACGTATAGCATCGTGTGTGAATACGAAGGAGATATGCCCTTATATCACATGGATTTATATCGTTTATCCAGTTCTGAGGAATTTGCCTATATGGGACTTGAAGATATCCTTTACGGACAAGGACTGTGTTTCATTGAATGGGGTGAGAGAGCAGAAGGGATTTTACCACCAGACTGTCCTTCCCTGGATATTCAAGTTAACAGGGATGGCTCCCGTAACATCACATTGAAAGGAATAGAATTTTGAATATATTGAGTATAGACACATCAGGAACATCCATGTACCTAGCCTTACAAACACAAAAAGGTTTATATCAATATGCCCAACTAGCCGGCTTATCCCATTCGGAAGAGTTATTGCCCCGAATTGAGACTTTAGTAAGTCATGGCAAAATCGCACTCAAAGATCTTGATTTGATAGTGGTAGCAGAAGGGCCTGGATCTTTTACTGGATTAAGAATTGCAATGGCCACAGCCAAAGGAATCGCCATAGGAGCCGGAGCGGATATAGTAACGGTGTCGACTCTGGACATTTACGGACAGATTTATGGGGAACTTCCCTACACAGTTTTACCTGTCATTGATGCCAAGAAGAATCAATTCTTTGGTGCTTTTTATCAAAAAGGTAAACGAATCAGCGAATATTATGATGCCAAGGCAGATGATATATTAGCCATCCATAATGAAAATATTCTCCTTACAGGTATAGATGGACTACTGTTTCAGAACTCAAGTAGTAAGGAATATTCCTTTTTGCACTTGACTCCAGAGAATACAGCAGTAACTTTGCTAGAGATGGGTTATAATAAATGGAAGATATCAGGGGCAGCTCCTGATGATGCGGCTCCTGTATACCTAAGAAAAAGCGAAGCTGAATTACATAGAGACAAAAAAAAGAATGATCAGTCATGATAACAACGAAGACATAGAAGTTATAGAATCTCTTGAACCTATAGAAGAGGAAACGGAAGGACAAAAATATCATTTTCTGGATTCCATATCCTCATACCCTATCATACAGGAGTTGTTGAACAAGTATACCCGTTCCCTATTACCCATTGTATTGATGGATGAAAATATGATGATTCATTGGGCAAGTATGGGCTTCTTAGGGTCTTATGAAGTTAAAGAAATACCAGTACGACTGCAAAATATGTTTAAGATTGATAAAGAACTACCCTGGAATCAAAACTTTCCACAACATCTAAACATGCAGAGTACAAATGGGTATTTCAAAGCCCAGTTGACCCGATATCGTAAGAAATCCAATAGTATACAATCATTAATCACAGTCTTTCCGCTCTATGATAAGAAGGACAGAGCAATTTTTGCCTATATGGGCATATTGAATGATACGACGGATGAACATCAGTATTATATTAAGAAGACCTTTATCGGTCTCCTGGAAGCTTCAAAGCTCAAGGATGATGACACAGGACATCATATAGAAAGGGTAAACCGCTATAGTCTTTTACTAGCCCAACGCCTTTTTGGCCGTGAAGGCTATGAGGAAATCACCCCGGACTTTCTTAATGAAATAGGATTTCTTGCGGCCATGCATGATGTAGGGAAAATAGGGACTCCTGACAATATCCTGAATAAAAGAGGGTCTCTGGACGATAAAGAATGGGAGATAATGCGGGAACATACCATCAATGGAGCCATCATCTTAAGCTCCTACCCTGGCACAATGGCTAAAGAAATAGCCCGTTCCCACCATGAAAAATGGGATGGTTCCGGATATCCCTATGGCCTAATGGGAACGGATATCCCTCTGGCAGCCCGGATAGTAACCATAGCCGATGTCTATGACGCCCTCCGGTCCAAACGAAGTTACAAAGACGCCTATGATCATAAAAGAGCCATTAATATTATGATTGAGAACTCAGGAACACATTTTGATCCTGATCTATTAAAAGTTTTCCTGGAAATACATAAAGAGTTTGAAAAAACCTACACAGAATTAGTAGGCTAATCCTCAGAGAATAGATCCGGTAAAACAGGTAAGTCTTTCTTGGCCATTAGGGCTGCTTTATTTTCTTCCTGTATAGCAAAGTACACTTCTTGACGGTAAACCTTTACGTCCTTCGGAGCATCAATTCCCAGCTTAACCTGGTCCCCTTTAATATCAACTATGGATATGACGATATTATCACCGATAACAATACTTTCATCTTGCTTGCGAGTTAATATTAACATGATGAGGTCCTTTGTTTCTTTAACTCACTCAATATCCTGTGCCTCACCTTCCAACGGGGATCAGAGCTTATTCCCTGAATACCAATTCGTTTCTTTTTATTAATTAAAACAGGCCCCTGTAAGTTGGCCGTCATTTGATTAGAATCCTCAGGAATCGTTACAATCGCAAAAAGCAATAAATCCTCAGGGCTATCTAGTTCGATAACATTCTTAGTGATCTCATCAATAGCCGGTTCGTACTGAGGATTAAAAATAAGGGGATTAATAAGGACAAAGGCTATTTCCTTTACATCCTTACACTGTAACCAAAAAAAAGGCTGTTGACTCGCATCAAGTAAAACAAACTCCTTCAGGTATTCAAAGCCCAATAACCCGTGAGGGAACTCAATTACCTGTTTTTCACTTACTTCAATCTGTCCATAGGCCTTTGTATTAACTATCATAATTACCTCAAGAAGTCCAATAATGTAGGTTGTAAGATTCGCCCTGCAGCTCCTAAAGCTGCTTTATGGGTGTATTCAAGCATTTTCAAGTCTGTAATAGCCTTAGTAACATCCAAATCAACGGTCTGGGAATCACGAGCTTTCATTTGGGGGATATTGGCATCCAGACGGGCATTCGTCATAGTCACCCGTTCGTCCAAAGCGCCCAATTCACTCAAGTTGGTCAAAATATTATTAATGGAAGAATCAATACTGGCTAAAGCATTTGTTCCAATAGATTCTTGATCACCAGAATACATCAAATCCCTTAATCGAATAACAGAATCAAAGACAGAACCACCATAGACACGGGCGGAATCGGCAACGTTATAAGGAGGTTTATGTCCAATATCACTAACTAGCCCCAAATCCTGCCATACCTGGCTGTCCTCTCCTTCATCCATCCATATCTGATGAGGAACAGTGGTTTCCAGCACAAGACTATCCTTAACCGGGTCAAGACTGGCCTTAACAGTGGCATCAGAATCATTGATCTTATGAATGATACTATGAATATTGTCACCGGCTTTAAGGTTAATGGCCTCCCCATCCAGATAAATAGTTGAATCTTGCAATACCTGATAATCAGTGGCCTTTGCATTACTATATATAGATTGATTATCCGACCAAAAAACAGAATTACCAGGAAAGTTAGAATCAACATAAGCCCCATCACTGATTTCTGTTTGCTGTCTTTGTATGGTTCCGATGTAATCAACATTGGTGATGACTTTCTGAGCAGAACCAGGGACATGTCCTTCAGAAGACCTAAAAGCATCGCCAATACTCTTATCACCACTAAAAATAGCATTCCCTTCAGCACCCTTGGCGTTACCAATAGCGACTAATTCATTAAGCAACTCATTTACTTCCGTACCCATATATTTGAGTTGATCTTTATCATAAGTCCCATGGGCCGCTTGTACATTGAGCTCTCTAATACGCTGCATGATGGATAAAGACTCATCCACATATCCCTCAGCAATACGGTAATCACTCTGAACAGTGGCGATATTTTTCTGGAAGCGATCCATTCGGAAAACATTGGACTTATACCGGGTAGAATGGGCGGCAGCAACAGGATCATCCCGTAAATTCTCAATACGGCTCTGGGTACCCATTTGGTTCTGAACTTTCGCCATTTCCACCTCCCTGCGTCTGAGATGGTATTGCATATCATTATTGGGCATATTAGTACTGATTCTTTTCATCTATCTATCCTTACACACCTAGTCGATTGATTATCGTATCAAGCATTTCATTCACATTGCTGACGAATCTGGCCGCAGCATTATAGCCATGTTGAAACTTGATCATTTCTGCTAGCTCTTCATCCATGTTGACACCGCTAATGCTAGCCTTCAGGTCATTCATATCTTTCATAATGGCTTCTTGAGTAGCTAGAGAGGTTTCTGCCACCTCTCCCTTTAGACCTATCTCAGCGACAGAATCGGCAAAGTAATCATCAAAACTTTTCTCTCGACCAATCATAATAGGATGATTACGTAAAGCCGCTACTTCAATAGCAGCACTACCATCCCCTGCTTCAGCCGCGCGGCCATTGACCCCGAGACCTGCGGCAATAATGCCAGGATCCTTAGCAATATCATGGTTGACCTCTATCCAGCCGGAGGGATGAGATAAAGGAGCTACAGCAAAGTCCGTGTCGCCCCCTCGTAAAGCTAATACTGCATCAGCCTGGTTGAAGTCATAAGCCCCTTCCGGCCCTGAATTCTGCAGTAATCCAGAATATCCCACCAGGAATTGGCCAGAGTCTTCCACATGACGAATAACAAAATCAGGATTCTCTGCTTGTTCTGCCGGTAAGGATTTGATCTCAAGACGTCCTTCCCTGTCTAATCGAGCCACAACTTCCCCGCCGGAATTGTTGATCCTATGAATCAAGTCACCGACAGTATCCGCCGCATAATAGGGGATCTGAATATCTTCTCCAGGACTGTTAATAGTAATGTTACCTTCCAAACCAATATGATCATTAGCATCGAGACGATTGCTTCCGGTCATTCTAAAAACATAGGTAGAGTCGTATTCCCCATCCCCATTGGCATCATAATTACCTGCTATATTATTGACAAAGGGATACTCCTTAAAGAAGTCCATACCAGTCTGCCCACCAAGGCCATAACCCTTATTATGAACCTCATTAACCAGATCCATAAAGTTGACAGTCATTTGGTCTAGTTTTTGGATTTCTCCCTTCACATCTTTATCTCTCAGTTCAAGGAGAGCTCCTAACTTGCCACCTGTAATATGAACCTCTTCCCTATTATCAGCCCGGACAACCTTATGAAGACTGTCATTGAGAGGATCCGGCTCTAGAGCATAAGGACTAACAATACGTCCCTGAATAAGGTGAACTCCTCCAGTATGAATCTGAAACTCATCAGGATCTCTAATGTTTTCTACGGTAATAGGAATCAATTCTGATAATTTGCTTACCATCAAGTCCCGTCTATCATACAAATCATTAGGATTATCCCCCATGGCTTCAACCTTAATGATTTGTTGATTCAAACCTGATATATCATGAAGATAATTATTGATTTCACCTACTGTCACTTTGACATCATCATCGATCATCTGTTGAACGGAGCTCAAACTGTTAAATCGGGTGTGGATACCATCCATTAAGGTTTCTGACCGTTTAAGGACGGCTTGTCTGGCACTTAACTGTTCCGGATTAATACTGAGTTCCTGCCAACTATCCCAGAACTTATCCATCATAGAACGAACAGACACATCAGCGGGCTCGTTATAGACCTGTTCTACCATCAACAAATACTTATCACGGGCGGTCCAATAACCTTGTTCATTAGATTGAGCCACGATACGCCGTTCTAAAAGATCATCATGGACACGGGTAATAGAAGACACCTCTACTCCCTGCCCCACCTGACCGGGACGGTTTTCTCTATTCAAACCAGGTTCATAAAGAGGATCAAAAGCCTTTAACTGAATCTTTTGCCGGCTATATCCTTCTGTAGACGCATTAGATAAGTTATGTCCTACAGTCTGCATGGCAGTAGTATTTGCTATAAGAGATCGTTTTCCTAACTCAATTCCTGAAAAAGTGGATGCCATTCTTTACTCCTATAATTGCTTATTTAAGAAGAGGGCTTGATGATTCGCTTCGAGCTTTTTACCAGCCGTATTGTAGAGATTGCCCTTTTTATGGGGAAAAATCTCCTGAAGAGCGAACTTTATCGTATTGGTGGTTACATCCAGATAATCCTGCATGCCCTTGGATTGACCTTTTATTTGAATCGTCACAACCTTGATCTGACGATAGATTCTGATTAATTCTTCCCTGTGGGCCGTATCAACATCTGCTACAGTTCGATAAAAGGGAGTGTCACTGGATAGATTGAGACTGGTACACAATTGTCTGTACAGCTCAAATCTTTGTGATTCAGCTTGTTCCATCTTCATAGACAATTTTTCAAGAGTTACAAGAGACTCCTGGAGACCATTCCAGTCCTTATCATTTATATATTTTTTCAAAATCTCTTCCTCTTTTTGAAAAGAAAGCAAAAGATTATGTTGTTCTTCCATGGTATTAATCAGGGATTCACAATGTTCAGGTACCATTTTGTACACTCCTATACTTGCCTTTCGGCAAATAAAGAGGGCTGGTTTAGAATCTTTTCACACATAATTCCTTAGATAAAATGAGACAAAGTGAGCCGGGGATTTTGTTTTCGGTAGAAGATCAAAATGTTACTATATATATCAAAGGAGCTTAATGTGTTTAAACTTAACAATCCTCTATTGGTTCTCGATCTGGAAGCAACAGCCGGAAAGGATGATAAAGGATACCAAACGAATAATTATATTATTGACATAGGATCCGTTCTGTTAGACACAGACCTTAAGGTAATAGGTGAATACGATCATCTGGTCAAACCCGGGGAATCTATATCGGACTTTATACACAAACTAACGGGTATATCTAATGAACTGGTACAAGAGGAACCTTACTTTGATGAGATAAGCAAAGATTGGCACAGGTGGATAGAATCCTTTGATATAAACCTTAAAAAATTACGACTTGCCGCCTGGGGTAACTATTTTGACATCCCCTTGCTTCGGCGCAATTATCAACAGTATGACCTTAAATATCCTTTTAGCGGTACCGCATTGGATATCAAATCTATTGCCTTCCTATGGCTCTCCCTTAGTGGAAGACGGACAGATAGGTACGATGTGCAATCAATGGCTCAGATGCTCAACATTCAAGTTGATGGCACATTTCATAGAGCCATCACTGATGCCCGCGCAGAAACAGCCTTACTACAACGATTCTGGTCAGACCTGGAAGGTTTCTACCTACCACAGGGGGATGGCCCCTTTACTCATTACAACATTACAAGGAATGACTAATGCTTTTAAATTATAAAACCTATGGAGAAGGATTACCCTTATTAGCCATGCATGGACTAATGGGGGATAAGGATAACCTGGCCTTCTTAAAGAATGCCTTTGACGGGCAATATCAAAAGATCCTCATTGATCAACGTAATCATGGCGATTCCTTCCATACCTATAATATGAATTATTCTATCATGGCAGAGGATCTATTCAATATAGCAGACCACCTGGAACATGATAGTGTGTATCTCATTGGACATTCGATGGGAGGTAAGGCGGTTATGGAAGCGGCCTTACAGCATCCAGATAGGGTAGAAAAACTTATTGTACTAGATATGGTCCCCTTTGCTTTTCCTTATCGCTATGTGGATTACATGGAAGCTATGCTAAAAGCCCATGAAAAGTCCTTCATGACCAAAGAAGAACTAAAAGATTTTTTACTTAACGAATTACATGAAAAAGCCCCCTTTCCCTTTCTGGCCAAAAATTTCTCCCGAAAGCCGCCCTACCGTTGCCGTATGGGATTAAAAGAACTCCTGGCCAATGTGGACCACATCTTTGAAGAGTTGCCCAAAGGACGTACCTATTCTGGGGAAACTATATTCATTTATGGCCGTAATTCCTTTATGATGCAGTATTTAGATGAAGAAAAAATTAAGGAATATTTCCCCATGGCCAGTTTTCACTATGTGGATTCCGGGCATCTTGTCCATCTGGATAAGAAGGAAGAAGTACTGTCCCTCCTCGGTGATTTTCTCCTCTAAAAGGGTATGAGGTAAAAATTTTACCTAAAGAAAACAACTAAACAACCGTAAAGTAGTTATATCAGGAGGTTGTTATGTTAGTTTCTACAGTTTTTGCCAGTTTTGGTATATTAAGCTGGTTGCCCATATTCATCAAATGGGGCAAGCCAGCTCCTCATAAATACATTCACTCAGGTTACTTTATTGTAGGTGCCTTAGCTGGTTTGATAGCCACTTTGTTGCCATGGCCTTTGATGGAAGTAAGCATCATTCACTATGGTGTGGGCAAGATCCTTATTTGGCCGACGGCTATCTATGTCATCTACAAATTGTTCGCGCCCTATTCCTCTAAGGAACTAATCCTATCTGAGACAGGAATCTTCTACTTAGCCTACTTCAGCATCGTTAACACTTTAGAATGGGGTTATTCTTCACCAGATCTCCTCTTCTGGTCCTTCTTTGTCGATTTACCTCTGCCCCTCTTCTTATTCCTGACCACCTCTGGATTATCCCAGATGCTGATGTATTCAAAACACAAGGAAAGTCTCTTCCTTCTCCTCCCTGTTATGATAGGTATTGAAGCGGTCTATGCCATGATTCTCCAACCCTTGGCCCAGCTCAATATGGGAGAAAGAGTACTGATCAACTTCATTCTGGCTGGGGTTGTATTTACAGCCTACTCTCTCTTGCGCTACTACCTGCATCCCAAGCACAACTCCTATGTCAGACAAGAAATGTCACAAAAGTCCTCATGGGAGGAGAATCTTCAATTTGGACAGCAATGTCTCCAACATAATCACTACAACCTAGCCTATGGACACCTCAAAGCCGCTGCCAAAAAGGCACCTAAAAACAAAAATATAGATCTCTTTCTGGGGATTGGAGCCTTACTCAATCAACGAACAACAGTGGGTTATACCCATATCAATAAGTTCATGATCCAGTCGGGAACTCAGGGATTAAAGATTGCTAAGCAATACATTGCCAGCTTACCCTTATCGGATTTTGAACGAATCTACCTTACCCGAGTGATTACAAAGCAAAATGCCTTCTCTAATGCTCAATATTACAAAAGAGCACGGTAAAGATCTTATCCCATATGGGAAAGATATGGGAAAGACCTGGGCTTACCCCTTAATAAACCAAGGGGTAAGGAAGATTCGTACTTAGGGTGCATTTTCAGTGGCCCACTGAAAACCTTTTACTACACTACTAAATTATCTCGAAAGGCCTTGTAAAACTTTTTGAAAGGCCCTTTAAAAAATCTCGAAAGGGCTTTTCAATTTTTTTGATCAAGCTTTACAAATTAATATCTGTGTCATTAGGGACAAGAAAAAAAAGCCCATTAGGCACTTAAGCTAATGGGCTATAAATATCAATTTAGTAAATATGGACTCTTAAACCATTCCAGAGAATCCCATAAAAGCTAAGGCTAACAATCCTGCGGTAACCAAAGCAAGGGGAGCACCTTCCATACCTTTAGGGGTATCCATGAACTCCAGACGTTCTCTTAAACCGGCAAAGATCAAGATAGCCAGAGCAAAACCCACACTGGATCCGAAGGCATAAACCAGACCTTGAGCTAGAGAAAAATCTTTTTGAAAGACTAATAAAGCGACACCTAAGATAGCACAGTTAGTAGTTATCAAGGGTAAAAATACCCCTAAAGCCTGGTATAAAGGGGGACTAACTTTTTTCAAAACGATCTCAACAAGCTGTACCAAAGAGGCAATGACCAATATATAAACAACAGTCTGCATAAAATTAATATCTAAGGGTGTCAATATCAGATTTTGAATTAAGTAGGTCGCTAGAGTGGAAAGGACCATAACGAAAGATACGGCCAGGCCCATACCAACGGCTGTTTCAACCTTAGTACTTACCCCTAAGAAGGGACATATACCCAAGAACTGATTTAAGACAATGTTATTAACAAAAACAGCACCAATTAAGATTAATACATATTCCATTATAGTAGACTCCTCTTAATGCGGTTCACACCGGCAATGATAAAGCCTAGGGCAATAAAAGCACCAGGAGGCATAACAAATAAAAGCATTGTGGGTACAGTCTCTGGTAGGAATTGCCAACCAAAGATACTACCGGAACCTAGAATCTCTCTCACACTTCCTAATATGGTCAAAGCTAAAGCAAAGCCTAATCCCATACTAAGACCGTCTATTAAAGACTCGACAACACCATTCTTGGCAGCAAACGCTTCAGCTCTTCCCAGGATAATACAGTTAACAACAATCAAAGGTATGAACAAACCTAACTGTTTATGTAACGCAGGAAGATAAGCGGCCATTAGCATTTCGATAATGGTTACAAAGCTGGCTATAACCACAATAAAAGCGGGGATACGAACCTTGTCTGGAATAAGATCCTTGATCAAGGCAATAGCCACGTTACTCAATATTAAAACACTGGTCGTGGCCAATCCCATTCCTAATCCATTAATGGCACTAGTGGTTACCCCTAGGGTAGGACACATACCAAGTAGCAATACAAATACAGGATTTTCTTTCAAAAATCCTTTTGTGAAATTCTGCATTGACATCAAAAACTCCCCTTCTGATAAGCTTCCCAGGCACGGGATAGAGCATCAGAGAATGCTCTTGAACTAATAGTTGCTGCTGTTAAAGCATCAACATCTCCTCCATCCTTCTTTACTTTTAATGTAAAGGAAGTAGGTTTCTTGCCAATAAACTGGTTAAGAAATTTGGGCTTGGTCATGTTAGAACCTAGACCGGGAGTCTCAGCATGACTGAGCACTTGTACACCAAGGATTTTTCCATGGGGATCGAATCCTGCCATGATGGAGACATCACCACCATATCCAATGGGACTGACCGCTTGCACAGCAACACCGATCAACTGTCCATTATTCTTACCGGGATAGAGAATAGCATCACCGATAACCACTTTTTCACTATCCGGATTATTGTCAAACTCAGGAAGAACTTGGGTAATTAGATCCATTTTAAGCTGCTGTTGAATAGCAGCGATCTGATCCTTAGTTCCCCCATAAGTCACAGCAAGAGCTAAGCTGCTAATAGCACAGATGAGTGTTAAAACAATGACCATGTTGGGATAAGTAGACTTTAATTTCATGCAGCTACCTTTCCTTTCCCATAAGGAGTGGGTTTAAATTTCTTATCAATCAAAGGAACCAGTGCATTCATGATGAGAATGGCATAACTGGTACCTTCTGGGTAAGACCCCCATATTCTAATGGCACCACAGAGCAATCCTCCCCCCAGGGCGAAGACAATCTTACCTGAAGTGGACATGGGACTCGTCACCATATCTGTAGCCATGAACCAGGCACCAAGCATAGCGCCCCCGGCGAGAACATGATAAAGAGGATCAGCATAATTCACAGGATCGATTACATAAAAGATTCCTGTAAAAGCAGCTAGGCCTCCAAGGAAAAATACAGGGATATGCCATTTGATAATCCTGGTCGCAATCATGAAGATACCACCAATTAAGATCGCTAAAGCACTGACTTCTCCGATAGAACCACCGACATGACCTAATAAAAGATCTAAGTGAGAAGGAAGAACTCCCCCTCCTTCTTTTAAGGTTCCCAAGGCCGTTGCCGCGGTCACCCCATCGGTACCCCAACCTGGTATAGGCCAGGTTGTTGTCTGTGAGGGAAAGCTGGCTAAAAGAAAAGCCCGTCCTACTAAAGCAGGGTTAAAGGGGTTTTTCCCTAAACCACCAAAGGCCATTTTACCAACAGCTACGGCAAATAAAGATCCAATAGCTACGATAGGTAAAGGCATGCCAGCTGGTAAGTTGAAAGCCAATAATAATCCTGTTATTACAACAGAACCATCAGCAGTTGTATTCTCGTATCCTAACATCCTGTCAGCAATATATTCGGTTACAAGGGCTACTAGTATGGAAACCCCGATCACAAGTAAAGCACGTGGACCAAAAGTTACTACAGACATGATCAGAGCAGGAACCAGGGCGATAACAACACCCCACATCACACCAGATACGGCGAAGGGGCCTTTTTCATGAGGTGAAAGTGATACAGTAAATTTATTATCCATTATTTCCTGCCTCTTCTAATACGTAAGATATTCTGTTTCCCATAACGAATGTAATCCAATAAAGGTCGTGCAGAGGGACAGATAAACTGACAAGATCCACACTCAATACAATCCAGGGCATGATTGGATTCGGCATTATCAAAGGAATCCTTTCGGCTGTACATTTCCAGCAGATACGGTTGTAATCCCATAGGACAGACACCAACACATTTACCACATCGGATACAGGTATAGGTTTTCTTTCTATGGGAATCCTCTTTGTTTAGAACCAATATGCCACTAGTTCCTTTGGTCACGGGAATATCAATAGAGGTGACAGCCTTACCCATCATGGGACCACCGGCGATTACTTTGCCGCTGTTCTCAGGAAGACCTCCTGCTTTGTTGATTAGTTCTGTAAAACTGGTTCCTACACGAACTTTGAAGTTCCCCGGACTAGTTAAACCTTTACCAGTGGTTGTTACCACGCGATCAATAAAGGGTTTGTTCTTTTGAACAGCTTCGTATATGGCAAGAGCCGTACCTACATTGTTAACAACACAACCTGCATCGAGAGGAAGTTTTCCACTGGGGACTTCCCTATCCAATACAGCCTGGATCAATTGCTTTTCTGCCCCTTGAGGATATTGTACCTTTAGAGGAGTAATATGGATATTTTCATATTCCGAGCTGGCTTTATTTAAGACTTCAACAGCGTCCATTTTATTAGCTTCTATACCAACAAAAGCTCGTTCTACGTTCAGGGCTTTCATCATAATACGAATACCAACGATGATCTCTTCTGCTCGTTCGACCATGACCCGGTGATCCGCTGTGAGATAAGGCTCACACTCAACACCATTAATAATAAGGGCATCGACTGTTTGTCCTGTCTTGGGAATAGTATATTTTACTTGAGTAGGGAAAGCGGCGCCCCCCTTCCCAACAATACCGGCTTTATTGATACGTTCCACAATTTCCTGTGGTTCAAGCTTGATATCCCTAAGGATATCAGGGCGTCTATCAATGGATTCTTCCCATTCATCACCTTCAACCTGGATGATTACTGCTGTTCTCTTATATCCTGTTACATCAGAAATATCATCGATTTTGACAACAGTTCCTGATACAGAACTATGAATATTGGCACTAATAAAGCTAGAGCCTGCCCCAATAAGGGTACCTACTTTAACCTTGTCTCCTTTCTTGACAACAGGAGTGGCTGGGGCACCAATGTGCTGGGATAGGAGAATACGTACTTCTTTGGGAAGTTCTAATTCTTGAATAGCCTCAGTTTTGGTGATCTTGTTTTCAGGAGGATGAATTCCACCAAGTTTAAATGTTCTTAATTTCATCAGGCATTCTTCCTTTGGGGTGGTTCAAAAGTCGCTGATATCGCACCTGTAGGACAAACATTAATACACAAACCACAGGCTATGCATTTTGCAGGATCGATATAGGCTAGATTATTCTCTAAAGTGATAGCAGAGATCTTTTCAGGACATGTTTTAACACACTTACCACAGCCAATACAGCTTACAGTACAACTTTTGCGGCTGGCTGCACCTTTTTCAACATTCTGACAGTTAACCCAAACTCTTCGACCTTTTCTGCCGGTTGGTCGTAATTCAAAGAGTTTACGTGGACAGTCAGTAACACAGGCACCACAGGCCGTACATTTCTCTTCGTTAACTTCAGGTAGCCCAGTTTCACTATTAATAGAAAGGGCTCCAAATGTACACGCAGATACACAATCTCCTAATCCTAAACATCCTGAAGGACATCCCGATTCTCCAGCAAACAAGCTATGGGCAACAGCACAGCTGGAAGGGCCTTCATATTTAGTTTTTGCAGGAGCATTTCCACAGCTTCCACCACATCGCAATACAGCAACCTTTGGTTCGGGAGCTTTAGTTTCAATACCGAAATACTCGCCAACTTTGGCCATAGTATCAGCGCCCCCCGGAGGACAAGCCAAAGTCCCTAGATCTCCTGATTCAGAAGCACCTACTAAGGCCTCAGCAAACCCGCGACAACCTGGAAATCCACATCCACCACAGTTAGCCCCGGGGAGAAGTTCAGTCACTTCATCAATTCGGGGATCCTCTTCTACTGCAAATTTCTTTGCAGCTCCATATAAAATGGAGGCGAATAAAATAGCCAGTATACCGAGGGTAATTACAGAAAATAGAATTGTTAAACTCACATATACCTCGATTTAAAAGAATTACAGCTTATAAGCTTGAAAGAGAAAGGTTTTTTCAAACTTCCCTTTCAGAATACGTAGAAGGCCATAGTAGGGAAGAAGAATGAATAAACATCCTGCTGCCGCCACTATTTCAGTGGTCACTTCCAGTAATCCAAAAAATGTTCCAAATATCAAAATCAAGGGGATAGCAAAGCTGTAAAGAAGAGCCATCCAGCTTAATTTTTGTGCCATTTCAACACGAACTCTGTCACCTACATTCGCCTCTGACATCAAGATTGTCTCTAAAACCCTCTGTGATGTAGAACTTGAAGAACAGGAGCCGCTTACTTTACAATGGGCACAGGCGCTTGATACGGGAACTTCAACGGTAGCCTTTTTATGATTATCTTCACTTTTTATATCTTTAATTATTCCTGTATGAGACAGAACTTCCTCAGACATTGATACCTCCACACCTGATTTGAACGGTCAGATTATATCACTGGTTAATAATTTTCATAAAGAAAAAACAATAAAATGATACCAGGTCTCAACAGGATAAAACCTTATATTATATAATTTTATATCTATAAAAAAACAGCCATTCTTATTGCCCATAATGGGCATTTTTGCTATATTCTAGACATGAAACAATGGGATTGGATTATCGTTGGTGCTGGTATGCATGGAAGCTATCTAGGAGGTCTATTAAGGAAATACCGTCCTCATGACAGCCTGCTTATTATTGATCCTCATGACAGCTTATTGTCTGTATGGAATGATTTTACGTCTCGTACAGGAATGAAGTTTCTAAGAAGTCCCGGTAGTCATAGTCTATCAGAATCTTATACAGATTTATCCTGCTATGCCAAGAAAAAGGGACGTTCTGACGAGTTTATCGAACCTTACAACCGCCCTAGTCTTTCCTTATTCAATGACCATTGTGAACATATTATTAGTGAATATCAATTACAGGATCATTTTTTGCAAGATGAGATTACCTTTTTAGATCATGACGGAGAATTTTTTTATCTTCATAGTCTGAATAATAATTCTTATTATTCTAAAAATGTCATCCTCGCAATGGGAATATCCCATACGCCCTCCATTCCTCATTGGGCTGAAAAACTGGACAATATTACTCACCTGTTCGGATCTTCCTTTTCCCTTGCCGATAAAAATAAAGTGGCCATTATAGGTGGAGGGATCAGCGGCTGTCAGCTGGCTATAAAATTAGCCCCCCATAAACAAGTGACCCTTTATAATCCGACCCCTTTAAAGGAGAGGAAGTTTGACGGTGATCCTGCTCTTGTTGGTCCCAAATTGATGGAAGATTATCAAAAATTGGATAGTTATACGGAACGTAGACAGTGGCTTAAGAAATATCGTTATCCAGGGACTCTCCCCTGGGATATATTTCAAGAAGTAAATCAATGTATCCAGGATGGACAAGTTCAATTAGAACTATGTGAAATCAATGGGTCTAACTATAAAGAACTCCAATCCTTTGATCAGGTTATTCTTTCTACAGGATTCGAAAAAAAGGTTCCAGGACAATCCTGGTTACAGCCCTTTGCAGAGAAACATAAGCTTCCTACAGCTCCTGATGGATATCCTATTCCTGACAAGTATGCCCGTTGGATGACTGGCTTATACTTAACAGGGCCCTTATCTGAGCTTGAGATTGGAACAAGTGCTCTCAATATACAAGGAGCCCATAGGACAGGAATCAGGATTCTTAATTATCTCTATAATCAGAATGATATTTATAAGTTCAGGAAGCCCTCTTGATCAGCTGGTTAATAAAAGCCTTAAATCCTTCAACATGAAATCCAACAACAAGAGCCTTTGCCTCCCCCTTGAAAGTTTCGAACTCTTTATCTAATTGATCCAATTGGGTTCCTAATGCTTTCCAGTCTCCCGAATAGGCGACTTCCTTTAGTTGTAGTAAGGTCTCCTTATCAGGAATGGAATAGTGTAGTTTGCCACTGTTGGCTGTGTTTTTTGTCGTTTGATTAAGGATTTGCTGTTCCCGATGAGAGCTAAGACCTTCTATTCTGTTTTTTGGTTTATTACGTTTTACCGAATCAACACTATCCCCTCTTGTTATGGCCAGTATATTATCAATCATACTCAGGAGGCTTTGTCCGCTCTTATCGATAAGGTTTAAACAATTAATGGTAAATTCGTCGACTCCCCCCTTTCGGAGCAATACCTGGGTATAACCTAGTATTCCATTGAGAGGAGTCTTAAGATCATGAGTCAACTGGCTGAAGAACATATCAATGTTAGACTCAATATCATTATGTCCTCCTGTTAACTGACTATGGACATCAAGTTCACCCAAGCGGGAAGAGATGATTCCACTAAAGGACCAGAGAAAATCATAATCCTCAGAAGTTAATTCTTCCCTTTCTTCATGGTTAATGAGAAGAAGGGCGCCCCATAAGAGATTGCCCCTGACGATAGGAAGAACAACAATACTTCTCAGCTGTCTAGATTGAACCCAGGGGGAATCTTTACTTCTGTAGCTTTCATAACTTTTGAGAGCATCCACTAACTCTGAAGGAACTTTATTGAGAGCAAAATCATCTACTAAGGAACTGGTCTTTTGAGAAAGGTCCATCCCCTCTCTTACCCAATGTTCACGTTCCTGAAGGGTTAGTTCTTCTTGATTAGGTATAGAACGGGCGATAATCACTTCATCCCAGTTCATTATTCTGCCTATTGTACTGATTCCATAGGCAATTACTTTTTTCCAATCCTGCTGCTTTAGTAGCTTTTCCGATATATTTCTTAAAAAAGGAAGATATTCTGACCGCATTACTTATTCTGATTGTCCTTTTATACTATTTCTCTTTATTGGTTTTATTAATAATTACTATAACACATAAATATAAACTTACAGAGCGTATTTTATTCCCGGCAAAAGATGAACTCGATTGTATAGCTCTTCAAATTTATCTTTTGTAGGAACCAAAAGGCTTACAGAATAACTGACATAGGAACCTTTAGAAGACACTTTTGTTGAAAATTCCTGATAAGACAGGCCTGTTTGTGATAAGGCCGCCTCTATGTTACGCTTATTCTCATCTTCTGTACGCTTAGTATCGAGTACGACCTTAAGATCATATATAACAGGAAACTGTATTTCCTTACCTTCAAATATATTATTACTCATGTGCTTGATGTTAGCCATAAATGGCGATGAAATCAAGTATTAACTGACCAGGAAAAACTCCTTATCAAAGTTCCATCTATCTAAAGGATTGAAGGTTGGTAATTCATGACCTGAGAAATCTTCCAGAAACTTATTAACCAGAGCAACGGCATTCTCTGTGTCATTCTTGAATTTAAAGGGAATAGAATTATCAAGAGGTTCCCTGGGGAACTGTTCTATATTATTTAAGAACCTATCGACATCCCATTGAACCGTTTCCATATGACCGTACATTCCTCTACCGGATTTTTCTAAATATTCCGCATTAAGTCTTTGCTCGTATTGTCCTTTCTCTGGAAAGGTTAGAATTGGTTTATCCAAATGGAGAGCTTCGCAGATCATCTGATGGCCAGCGGGAGCGATGACTCCTTTGGCACCAGCAAGGGCTTCTTCAAAGTTTTCTTCCTTATTAGGAAAGAATTTGAACTTCTTATCCTTGTGCTTTTCCAAAGCTTTAGTAATAGAGTCTTTAAAGGTCTTCTTTGTATAGACTATGTAATAATCACCTACTTTCGGTTCCAGATCCAATATGGTTTTACGGATGATGGGACCAATATCACCATGGAAAAAGCTACAAGTAAGAAATCGATCGGCTCTGGGCATTAATCGCTCTGATATAAATCTTGCAACAACAGCATCCCAATTGTGATCATTTAATCCGGCACGGAACAGAACTCCCTGATGATTAAGAAGTAAGACAGGTATGTTCAAACCATTAGCAGCATAGACAAGATATGGTTCAAAGTCACAAAGAACGGCATCTATCTTAAGATTTTCTAATTGGGTTTCCATGGTTTTGATGACAGAAGGTAGTGATGTTATATTTTCCAGATTTGAGAAGACTGTTTTATGATAGTTGATTTGATGGTTTTCTTTAACAAAATGGATATAAGGAATGGAACGAATCTCTGCATCAGGGAAGTTCTCTCTTAAGACAGGCTCTACAGAGGGAGGACACCAATAGAATAATTCATGTTCTTCCCGAAGAAAATAGCTTAATGCGATAACCCGTGACACATGTCCACGACCTTCACCACTCATTGATATTCCAACTCGCATACTACACCTCACTTTACAATATTAAAACTATGATTCATACGTTAGATTACTATTAAGAAATTCTTTTTTTTTGATTAGCCCGCCAATTCATGACTCCTAATCCCCCTATAATACATCCTACTCCCAACAGAGAAAGTCCAGAAAAAAAGAAGCCCGGAAGCCAAAAAATCTGTAAAAGTAAGGGAGTAAAAATGAAAAAAGCATTATGTACAGGAATAACAAGAGAGGCAGGTATTCTTTTCTTAAAAGAGTACTGGGTCATCAAGAAGGAACCTGTACCAAAGAAAAAACTGGTCCCGAAGATAACCCAACCCCATTTATGTTGAGGCAGATAGGTCATACCATGGACAGATATCTGACCAAGGGCTTTCATAAGAGGGTCTAATCCATTAAGAAAACCACTAAAGGCTCCAAAGAATAAAGATTTGACCAATAGATGATGACTGGATTTTGTTAATAAAACAAAAAACAATAGTAAAAGCGTTCCCCCATAGGCACTAACAAGAAAACCTCTCTTTTGAAGAAGATGGAAGGAAGGGGCCTCTCTTAAAACATTATCAACACCAAGAATTAAAGTCCCCATAATCAATATCAAAACACCCAATACTTCTATTTTGGATACTTTTTCCTTCAGCAAGAAATGACTATAGAACATCAAGCCCAGTAAACCAACGGCAAACATTGAGGAAAAATAAGAAGGGGGGGCAAATTTAGTGGCAGGGATCATAAAGAAACCAAAGGCATTATTAAAAATAAAACTAATAGAATATAGAAAGGTTAGTAGTTTTTTTGATTTGCCTTGGCGATGCAGAATAAACACATGTTTCTGCATTCCCTTAGCCAAATGCACAGCTAGGGACCCAAGGATCCCTAAGCCCATGGCAATAAGCTCACCCTTCAAGAACTATTCCTTTGATATTTTACTGAAACCGTAAGCTACAGCTATTCCTAATATAAAAGTAATAAGAGATGTTAGAATTACATAAACATTAGCATTGAACTGATGAGCGACTTCTACTCCGAGAGCATAAAAAGAAGCTATGACCAAACCAATGATAAAGTACATTGTTCCAGAAAAGGCTTTCTTTAAAGCAATATCGATTATTCGCGCAACAATAAGGATGCCTCCAATGGCGCCTACACCAACAAGGGCCACAGGGACAAGCATTCGCTCATCAACGAACATTAGAATATTATTGTATTCACCTAGACTGACAAGAAGAGCGGAACCGGAAAAGCCTGGAATGATCATAGATCCAGCAGCAAGGAATCCACAGAAAATGAGCCAGAGACCATAAAGAGGAGTTATCACAATAGGTCCTGCAGTCATATCCACACTATTAGATTTAAGAACTGTCGTGAGAATGACTAAAAATGCAGCCAATAGAAATAAAAGTATCCTTTTAATATTGGGCTTTTTATCTTCCATACTTGTAATTAAAAAGGGTAAGGATCCGCCAATCAAACCAGCAAAAAAGAGATACGTAGGCTGACTGAGGACATCAGAACCTAAGAGGATTCTGAAAATTCTGGCAAAGACCAATATACCAATAATAGCTCCACAACCTAAAACAAAGAGAAAGATCGTATAGGATAGTCTTTTTTCTTTGTCTGTTGCCCAATTACCTAAAGCTTCTGTTAATTGATCAAAGAGACCAAAGATAAAAGCCATTGTTCCACCGGATACTCCAGGAATGATATTGGCAATACCAATGACCATCCCTTTCCAAAAGATATTGAAATATTTCATACAACAGGAGAATATCAAAAAGGATTAGAAATAAATAGTACTTCCCTTATGCAAAAAGATTAACATTTTTGTTATGGGAAGATTAGCTATCTCAATACTTAGGCCCACAGCCCTTTGATAATTCCCAATTCCAATCCCCGGATCTCAGCTAAACCTTTCAGTCGCCCTATGAGAGTATATCCAGGATTATCAGGTACCTCTTTCTTCAAATCATCGATAATGGTATGTCCATGGTCTGGACGAAAGGTGAATCGCCAATCTGGACGGCCTTCTGATTTCCTTCTGGCCTGTTCTTTTAATAATTGGGTTATAACCTGATACATATCCACTGACCCTTCCAAATGATTGGCTTCATAAAAGCTTCCATCACTGTTTCGCTGGGTACTCCTTAGGTGAACACAGTTAATTCGGTTTCCATATTGCTCTATCATCCGGGGTAAATCATTATCTGAGCGTGGGCTATAGGATCCGGTACAGAAACATAATCCATTAGAAGGATCATCAACCATAGCCAATAGGTCTTCAATGTCCTGGGAACAAGAGACAATACGGGGCAGCCCCATGATATTCCATGGTGGATCATCAGGGTGAACGGCCATTCTAATGCCAACACGAGCTGCTACGGGAATGATCTCTTCCAAAAAGCTTTTATAATGTGCTTTTAGCTGATCCGTATCAATGTTGGCATACTTGGACAGCATATTTTTAATATCATCAATCGACAATCCTAATTTTGTCCCAGGAAAAACATCAATGATGGTTTGAGTAAATTCTTTTTTTTCTTCTGATGATAGACTATCATAAAAGATTTTTGCTCTTTTGATTTGATCTTCTGTATAGTCTTTATCAGCTCCTGGCCGCTCCAGTATAAACATGTCGAACGCCGCAAAATGAACAGGATCATAGAAGAGACATTCCGAACCATCAGCCAATTTGTAACTTATATCTGTTCTAACCCAATCCAATACGGGCATGAAGTTGTAGATAACCGTATCAATTCCAGCTTTACCAAGGTTGATTAAACTGATTTTGTAGTTTTCAATATATTCCTGATATCGTCCCGTTCGAGTTTTAATGTCTTCATGAACCGGGACTGATTCTACAGCAGCCCATCTAAGTCCAGCTTCTTCTATAAGCTTTTTGCGGACAATGATATCTTCCAGAGGCCAAGCTTCACCGTAGGGGATGTGATGCAAAGAAGTGATGACAGCACTGGCTCCTGACTGTCTGATATCATTAAGAGACACTTTATCAAGAGGGCCGTACCACCTCATGGACTCTTCCATCCCCCATTCATTTAATGCACTCATGTTGCTCTCCTGATTACTAATACTTAGAACAATAGTGAATCACAGAAGGAGAGCTGTCAAATAAAATTATTTATAAAAAATCATTACTGGCTACATAAGCCAGGAAATCATCATCACTCATTTTTTCACTGAGATAATCTTCATATAAAGGTCTTGGACTGTATAAATAGCGTGTCTGATTCCTTTCATCTATCAATAAAACAATCAGATTACTTTTTTCATCAGCGAATTTGTCTGCATAGGCAAAAGCATCAAGAACTGGTTCACGTAATAAATCCAGTTGATCCACAGATTGGCAATGATATATGATGGTATAAGCACCATCTTTCTGTCCTCCATCTTCATATCCTTTTTCAAGTATTGGAGAAGATTTTAGTGCAGCACTATTGCTCTCATTAACCGTTTTGCATCCCATTAATGCTATCATGACAATTATCCCCAACTGTCCTATTTTATTCATTTCCGGCTCCCTTCCTTTCAAGCTTTAAGACACCAATAGAGTCCGTTTATCATGTCCCCTTGGTATTAACATTTTGGGATAAACATTTTTTTCATACATTCTTTGTGACAAAGCTATCATAATACTCTCTATTGGGCCAACAGTGAAATCTAACTCTATTTCCACTTCTGTAGAAAAATGATTATCAATCGGGAAAATCCTGACTTCCTTCAATCCTACCTATTGATTTTAAGTATTAACATGTGTTAATTCTGATTAACATAGTTATATATACACGAAAGGACCAGAAAATGATTTACCTCAATAACATAAATAAATTACCAGTTATAATGACACATTGGATACAAAATACTCTCTATTGTCTATCTCATATTCCCTCATCCCGATTATCCCAAACCTATGATGAAGCATTAAAGAAACGAAATGCCATACTCTTTAGAAATTTAGCCAAATCAGGAGATTCCTTTCATATAGAATCCAGAACTAGACTGGATCCCCTAGATAAGGACCATTCAACTTGGAAGCTGGTCTTTAAAGGTAAAAGCCGAACAAAAACAAAACCCGGGGATCTTCTTTATATACAATGGGAGAATTCCCCTGAAGAAGTACAAGAGCTCTTGGATTTTTATAAAAAGAAAGGTTCAGAACTCATACTTGTTCCCACATTAAGTGCCCCGTATCAACCAGGTCGTTTAAAACTTATGACTTTACGCAAAGCACTAAGGTCCTACTACGATATAACAGAAGCTTCCAACTCAACATTACGACTTATTGGTAATTCCGATACGGCAAACTGGAATGAAAAGATGGAAATATCCCAACGTAAAAAGTATATACAAGTCAATCAGGGGATCTCAGCGAAAGAGGACAATAGTAAGATTCAATTCAAACATCCTAAACTTCTTAAGGTATTAAAACAATGTTCCCAAGCACCTTCTCTAATGGCATTACTCAAATCACAGCCCCCTATCAGACCGAGATCTTATAGTATGAGCCACTGCCATCATGAGGGATCTTATGTAAAAGCAGAGATCACTCTCAGTCATTTTCAAAAGGAATATACGGATTTGGCAGGTCAAAAAGAAACGGGGGAAGGAAGATCAACGGCTTACTTAACACGGATTCCTTTAGGTACAGAGGTAAAAACATGGTTCCTTCCTGAAACCCATCAGTTTCCTTCAGAAATCAAAAGGAATATTCCCACTATCATGATATGTACAGGAAGCGGCATTGCTGGAGTAATGTCCTTACTTAGAAAAGGATACACAGGTGGTCCTTTATGGCTTATCTATGGTGTCCGTTCATGGAAGATCAAAAGTCTTTATGGAAAAGAACTAACAGAATATCACGTCAAGGGTGTTATCAATAAAATCACAGCAGTATCCAGTCGCCCCCAAGATCCTTCTGAGGGGAAAGCTCAATATGTACAGGATTATCTCTGGGATCATAGATCTGAGATAAAAGAATGGATTGAAAAAGAGGCTCATTTCTATCTCTGTGGCCGTTTAGCTATGGGAGTTGATGTTAGTAAAACAATGAAAAGAATATTTGAAGATCAGGGTTTGGCATCAGATAAAGAAGAAGCAGCCAGACTTCTCAAATCATGGAAGGATAGTCTCCGATACCAGTCATCTGTGTCTGGACTATAAAAAAATACCAGGTTAGCCCGGCTAACCTGGATTATATAAGCTTATTAATGAACCTCTAAAACAGACTCATGAGAAGCCCATAGTTTACGGCTTTTATAGAAAAAGAGCAGTGCCGACAAGGCTATGGAAAAGATATCAGCAAATGGTTGGGCATACACAATCCCTGTTAACCCCATAGTCCTATTTAAAATAAACAATAAAGGAACAAAAACTAGTCCTTGCCTGCTTATAGAGAGAATCAAAGACTCTTTTGCTGCTCCTAAGGCCTGTAGAGTGTTCATGAATACAAATAAAGTACCAATCACAACCCCAGACACTAATAATGCCTTAACAAACTGTACTCCATATGTAAAAACCTCTTTTGAATCAATAAAAGCTCTTACAATGGTAGGAGCACCTACCCAACAAAGTGAGGTAATAACCACACCCATAACGATCGAATAGAGAAGAGCCACTTTTATGATACTATTGAAACGTTTATGATTTTGAGCACCATAACTATACCCCAACAAAGGTTGAATACCAATTCCTAATCCAATTTGAAGAAGTGCCACAATCATAGCTACTTTCATAGCTACCCCCATAGCTGCTACTTGAATATCACCATAGGTGGCTAAAAAATTGTTTAACAAGATATTGGATAAACTCATTAATACATTATTAAGGGCAGCGGGAATACCAATAGCAAAGACGCCTAACATTATGTTATCCCTAAAATCAAAATCCTTAGGAGACAAGGATAAAAGAGAACTTTTCTTCAGAACATAATAAATGTAATAAGCCGCTCCTGCTACATTACCAATAAGTGTAGCTAAAGCCGCTCCGGCTACACCCAAATTCATACTTAAAATCATAATAGGATCCAATATAATATTAACAATGGTTCCTATCATCATTCCCACCATGGCCTCTTTGGACTTACCTTCTGCACGTACAATATTACTAAATGCTGTTGATATGATAACAAAAGGAGCACTAGGGGCCACATACATCAAGTATGATTTAGCAAAACCGGCCGTATCTGCACTAGCTCCAATGAGTTTTAAAATAAAACCCATACCCCCCAGGAACAACATCATCATAAACACACCCAAGATTAAGGAAGCATAGAAAACAAAAGAGGATACTTTCTTAGCATACTCTATACGTCCTGCCCCCAAGGCACGGGAAATCACAGAGGTTCCCCCTATCCCTAACAAATTACCAGTTGCCATAAAAAGCAAGAATACAGGTACTGTTAAGGAAACAGCTGCCACCTGAAGGGGATCTCCAATTTGACCAACAAAATAAGTGTCCGCAATATTGTATACAAGGACAACGACCATTCCTATAATAGCCGGTACAACGCTCTTTAATATGGCCTTTGGTACTGGCATATGTTCAAAAATTTCTTTATCTACCATCTAATTCTATTCCTTTATATTCTCATAGACCTTGAATAACAGTCTAATGAGTTCTGATTTTTCGCTTTTTGTTAAATTTTTATTTATCTCTTGCTCTATCTTTATACGACAGAGTTCCATTTTTTCATTTAGTTCCATTTCTTTTGGTGTTAACTCGATAATTTTAGATCGCTTATCACAAGTATCAACTTTGGAACTCACATATCCTTTTTGTTCTAGACGCTTAATAATTCCTGTAGCCGTTGGATGTGATATCTCAAAATGAACCTGCAGATCCTTTTGAGTAACCTTCTCATGAGCATGTTCATGAAGATAATATAAAAATCTACCTTGCTTAGCCGTTATTCCTTCAGTTTCCAATTCTTGATTAGCATGTTTTCTAATCTTATTAGATACAAGATGAATTATAAAACCTATATCCCCGGTACTATTACGTAGCATGCTACGCATTCTCCCGATTTATCCTAAGCTTGTCAATGAGAGAAATAACAAGATTTGATCACTTTTTTATCGCTAAGAGTTAAAAGTCATATTACTGTTGTATCTATGACCTCAAAGAATATGACAATCAAGCAAATATATTATAAGTCCTTTATAACATTAATCGTCTTGCCCATCCTTATTGTGTTCGTCATCACATTACCTATTATCCATAACATAATAAAAAGTCAGTCCCTGGATAATATAAGAATTCGGCAATCGAACATCAAAGATACTCTGGTAAGAGAATATGAAACCATGTCTATCCGATTGTCTCATCTAGTTTATGTTAATAATAATAACTTACTGGATATCATAGCATCTATAGACACAAAGGATCCCGGGGAAAGGCATCAGTATGAGCAGGAATTAAACAAAGCGGCTCAATTGGCACTAGTTCCGGTCTCTCATATCATTGGAATGAATATCTATATGAAAAGTGGTCGAATCATCAATTATAAAAACGAAGTGGAACTTACAGAAGAAGACATCCGTAATAATATAATCCCTGCCACTCCTTCCTTAGTTAGTAATAAAGTCTATGTGGGATCAAGTAACAAAAATCAAGAAGTCTATCAAGGAGCTGGTAAAAGTGCTCTTATTCTGGTAGCTGCTTTACAGCCTGATGTACTAACAGATCGATCAGAGAAGATAAGCCTCATTACCATGTATGATTTGTCTGAAATCTCAAAGCTTATTCATCGTTATGATAGTGAAGAACAAGGCTATACCATCATTACCAGTGGAGAAAACCAAGATCAATTAGTCTATGCCGGTAAGATCGATTCCCAATTATTAAATGGGTACCTAGGAAAGCTAAGTTTACCAGGATATACCATAAGCAAAACACCCATAAATCTAAAAGATAAGCACTTGAATATCATAACCATTACGAAGACAGCCAGTTTGACCAAACATTTCAATGTTATATCGACTATCATTCTCTCTGTTATTCTTGTTATCTTGTTGCTATTCACGGTTTTCTCCCGAATGTTTCTACAGAACATTGTTCATCCTATACTTACAATGTGGAAGAGTTTGAAAAAGGTTGAAGAAGGTCAGCTTGATATATATGTAGAACCAATGGGATGTTTAGAAGTAAGCACTATGACTCATTCCTTCAACTCAATGGTTTTGAGGATAAAAGCTCTCATAGATGATTATGAAAATCGAATAAATGAACAAAATGGCACTCCCCAGAATATCTTTATGGATCTGATCAAGAAAAACATTAGCCCTGAAGATATCATCAAGAAAAACAATACATACTTTACACAGCCCTTCCTAATAATTGGTCTACAACTGAAAAACCATACCAAGGACCTAGTGAAAAGCTTATATCAAGTCCCCCATTTTGCCTCCCATTGCCTCATAGAGCAGTTCCAGGATGACTACTACATTGTTCATTATCAACTTCAGTCCGTATATAACGAGAGTCAAATCATTCATATGCTCCATGATTTAGATAGCATTGTCTTAAAAGAAACGCATAGCAACCTACAGGCTATCCTACGGAAACCACTTTCAGATTTAACATTGATAGAGGAAGAAATAAAGATACTGGGACAGCTTAAAGGACTCTTTGAAATCACCCCCCAAAAGCCATATATGATCCTGGATGAAGACCAAACACAAAGATTACTACAAGGAATAGGTCAATATAAAGAATGGGCCCATGCGGTCTACCTGGGTGATGAAAAAAAAGAAAATGATCAAAGACAACAGTTTATTAACCACATTGAGACAGAATCCATTTCACTAGCAAGAGATGAAATCGTTAGTTTACTTCTGGCGTTCGTTCAGGAATTTAACAAAGAAAACCTGTCCCTAAGTCAATTACTGGGGGATAACAAATCAGATTACATTGATACAATTAACAATATAGAAACGGTGACAGAATTAATTCTATTTATTAATAATATAATCAGAACATTACTGGATTACAGCCTCAAACAGTTAGGACAGCATTGGACAGATCATGTGACATTAGCCAAACGTTACATTATTAACAATTACAGAAATCCAGAATTGTCCCTAGGTGTTGTAGCTGAATATGTACAATTGAATGAGAATTATTTTGCAACCCAATTCCATCAAGAAGCAGGAGAGACTTTTCTATCCTATGTAACAGGACTTCGTATCCATAAAGCTAAACAATTAATCGAAACAACTAACTTCAAGATATACGAAATAGCACATAAAGTGGGTTATGCCAGTCCTGAGCATTTCAATAGGGTTTTTAAAAAAGAAGTAGGAAAAAGCCCCTCAAAATGGGGAAAAGACCTACAAAATGTGAAGAATAATCAATAATTATTAATATTTGCCTGTAGCGAGTTCCTATTTTTCCCCCTAGTCTGGATTAACCTTACAAAAAAATCTAGGAGGATTTTGAATGAGAAAAACGAATTACCTTATTCTTGGAATGGCAGTTCTTATCCTAACGGCTGGGGTAAGTTGTTCAAAGGGTAATGCTAAATCTGATGATCCCTATAGTGGAACAATCACCTTTACAATCTGGGACAATAACCTAAATGATTTTATTGAGTCCCAGGACATGGTAGCGAAGTTCCAGGAAAAATATCCCAATGCGGATGTGGAAGTCGAAAAAATCAAGGATGACTCAGAATACTGGAACAGTATGAAGATGCGTGCTTCTGCTAATCAGTTACCTGACGTTATGTTTAATAAGCCTTTCACTTTATCAAGATTCAAAGATTATCTTGTTGACCTATCAGATACTGAGGCAAATAAAAATAATCAATTAGCAGATGGTTATGCTATTAATGGAAAAGTTCTTGGTATCCCCATGACTAGTGGATATGAGTATGTATACTACTGGAAAGATCTCTTTGAAAAAGCAGGAGTTGAAGTTCCAACAACCTGGTCAGAATTAGAAGAAGTAAGCCAGAAGCTACAGAACTATTATAGTAAGACCAATCCTGACTTTATAGCTTTAGGTATAGGTCTTAAAGACGAATGGCCTGACTATCCTTTCATGGAATTTGGTCCGGCACTTGAAAGTGGTAATGGCCAGTACTGGAATATGATGGCCACACAGGACAGACCATTTGAAAAAGGAACAGATATCCGAAAAGTATATGAAAAGATATACGACCTCTACACAAGCGGTGTTCTTGGTAAGGATCCCTTAGGCTTAGGAAATGATCAAATCACAAATCTATTTGCGACAAAAAACATTGCCATATTTGCCTCTGGAGACTGGTCCCTGCAAAACATCACTAAAGGTGCAGAATCAATTGATGATTTGGGAACCTTCTACCTACCTGTAAGAGACTCCGAATCAGATCCTTACAATGTAATAGTACAAGGAGATTCCTTTATGGGAATCACAACTCATTCCAAACAACCTGAATTGGCAAAAGCCTTTTTGGAATGGTTCTATTCAGAAGATTGGTATCCCGATTATTTGAATTATGTATCTAGTGCCTCTTCAATGAGTAATTTTCCTAAAGCAAAAGAAGCAGTCCTAGCAGAAGCTGATAAGAATACACCAGACATGACATTAGTTATGTATGATGGTGGTGGCGATAACTTTATGGCCATCCAAAACGAAACAGCTTTTGACTACAAAAAGCTAGGAGCCCAGATGTTAACACCTAATTTTGATCTTGATCAAAAGTTATCTGAGCTTAATGACAAATGGGAAGCCGCCAGGGACAAACTTAACATTCAATAAACCACTATATAAGGAGGAGTCTTGTTGACTCCTCCTCTTTCAAGGATTATCTATGGGTACTTTAAAGAAACAAAAAATGGTCTTCATTTTAACAGCATTGCTGGTTCCGATATCCCTTTTAATAGCTTTTGTTATCGTTCCTGGTTTGGATCTATTCCGAATTAGTGCAACAGATTGGGATGGATTATCACAATCCTATCAGTTTGTTGGATTCCAGAACTACATTGATATGTTTCACAACAAAGATCTGTGGGGATCTCTCAAAAACAACATGGTGTATTTTGTTATTCACCTTCTCATGATTCCAGTTGAATTAATGTTCGCCGTCTTATTAACCAGCAAGTTACGGGCAGCCAAGTTCTATAAGACAACAGTATTTTTGCCCTATATTATAAATGGTGTAGCCATCAGTTATGCCTTTTCCTATTTTTTCTCTCCTATTAATGGCGCCTTTAATGCCATATTAGAAACCATGCATCTCTCTGGATTGATTCGCAATTGGTTAAGTGATGCAGGTATTGTAAATTATGTCCTAGCCTTTGTATCTTTATGGCGCTTTAGTGGATACCATGTGGTACTCTTTATGGCAGCCCTACAATCTATCCCCCAGGACATTCATGAAGCAGCTCTTGTTGATGGAGCGAATCCCTTACAAATATTCAAGTACATTCAAGTTCCCTCTATTATGTTGATGGTGGACTTCATCTTATTTGATAACATACGGGGAGCTTTGCAAGTATTCGATATTCCCTTTGTTATTACCAATGGAGGGCCGGGATATGCCTCATCAACCTTCACCTTATACACAATCAAAACCGCTTTTACTTTCAGTAAGTTTGGTTTAGCAGCCACAATGGCAGTAGCCATAATGTTTATGATTATCTTGATATTCCTTATCCAGAATATCCTCATACATAAAGTCGTACTAAGGGAGGGAAAGAAAAGATGAGAAAAAACGTTACCGTTCAGTTAATTAAACAAGTATTTTGTATAGCCATGGTAGCTATTGTAGCAGCGCCTATTATTTTAACCTTATTTGCTGCTTTCAAAGATAGAGCTGATATGGTTAATACATCCCCCCTATTACTTCCCCCTCTTAGCCGTATCACCTGGGAAAACTTTAGAACCGTACTTACGAATAAATATTTACTATTAGGGTTCAAAAACACAGGAATTATACTGGGGATAAGTTTGGTCTTCAATGTTCTTTTTGGAACCATAACTGCCTATATTATTGAACGTTTTCAGTTCCCCTTTAAAAAGATAATAGTTGGACTCTTTTTCTTTGGAATGTTAATACCTACCTTTGTCACAGAGATAGCCCGATTTAAACTCATTAGCGGATTGGGATTATACAATACACTGAGAGCTCCTATCCTTATATATATAGCCAGTGATTTAATGCAGCTCTATATATACAGACAATTTATCAGCACCATTTCTGCATCCCTGGATGAAGCAGCCATTATTGATGGATGTTCCTATTATGGTGTATTTGGAAGAATTATCTTTCCTTTATTAGCACCGGCAACAGCCACAGTATGTATCATAAAGTCCATCACAATAATCAATGATATGTATATTCCTTACTTGTATATGCCCAAAAGTAAGTTGAGAACCCTAACAACATTCTTAATGAACTATGCCAATGCACAACAAGGATCATGGCAAACTCTTGCAGCTGGAATCATTATTATTATGATCCCTACTATATTACTCTACCTCTTTTTCCAAAAATATATTCTGGCAGGGGTTGTTTCTGGAGCAGTCAAAGAATGATGAATTACAATTATATAGATAGGGAGGCAATATGAATACAAAACCTCAGTTAGAATGGTTGACAGATCCAAAAGTCTTTCGAGTTAACCAATTAGCAGCTCATTCAGATCACATTCATTATGATAGTTGGGACAACATGACTGAAGATAATCGGACATGTTATATGAGCCTAAACGGACGATGGAACTTTAAATGGTCCCGTCATTATAAAGAAAGGCCTATGGACTTCTATAAAGTAGAGGACAAGCTGGAAGGGTTCACCAAAATCGATGTTCCTGGACATGTAGAATTACAAGGCTATGATCAAATTCATTATATAAACACCATGTATCCCTGGGAAGGGCATGTATCTTTGCGCCCCCCTGAAGTGGATATGGATCATAATCCTGTTCTATCTTATGTCAAAAACTTTGATATTCCCTCTTCCTGGACCCATCAAAGGACCTATATTCGTTTTGAGGGAGTAGAACAAGCTTTTTATCTCTATTTAAATGGTCATTTCATTGGTTATGGTGAGGACAGTTTTACTCCTAGTGAATTTGATTTAACTCCCTATATCAAAGAAAAGGATAATAAGTTAGCTGTAGAAGTGTATAAACGATCTAAAGCTGCCTGGGTTGAAGATCAGGATTTTTTCCGGTTCAGTGGAATATTCCGACCTGTAAGCATATATACAAAACCTAAAATACATCTGGATGATATGTGGGCTAAAACAAAACTGCATGAGGACAAAGGAAGTTTGCAACTTGATGTCCAATTGTCTTATCAAACTCCCTCAAAAGGTTTCATAGAATATAGCCTGGAAGATGAGAACCGTGTCATTTTACAAAACAAACAAGAACTAAGTGGGGAATCATCAAAAATATGCTTTCCCCAACAGGATATAGATCGTCCTAAATTATGGTCGAATAAAACACCTTATTTATACAAGCTCATTATTAAGCTTTTCGATGATAAGAATAATCTTATAGAAGTTGTGCCCTATCATATCGGTTTCCGAAGTATAGGACTGGAAAACAAGATCATCCAATTCAACGGAAAGCGTCTTATCATCAATGGCGTTAACCGTCATGAATGGAGTGCTAAGAAAGGTCGAGCTATTGATACAACGGAAATGGAACAGGATATACAGATTATTCTGCGTAACCACATCAACTCTATACGAACCAGTCATTATCCCAATCGTTTAGAATGGTATGACCTTTGTGATCAAAATGGTATTTATCTCATGGCAGAAGTGAATCTGGAAAGTCATGGATCATGGCAGAAGATGGGGGCTGTAGAACCATCATGGAATGTTCCTGGAGACGATCCTGATTGGACGGCATTAGTCTTGGACAGGGCTAAAACTGTATTTGAAACCTTCAAAAACCATCCCTCTATACTCTTTTGGTCTTTAGGTAATGAATCCTATGCAGGAACAGCTTTGGTAGAAATGAATCAGTATTTCAAACAAACTGATCCCTCCCGTCTCGTCCATTATGAAGGAGTCTTTCATAATCCAGATTTAAAATCCAAGATATCAGATGTGGAATCCCAAATGTATGCTCCCCCTGAACGTATAGAAGAGTATTTGAAGACAGATGGTTCCAAACCGTTCATCCTATGTGAGTACATGCATTGTATGGGTAATAGTTTGGGTGGAATCAAAACATATGATGCCCTATTGGATAAATACCCCCAATATCAAGGGGGCTATATTTGGGACATGATTGATCAGGCTCTTCTGGTTATAGATCCCTACACGGGTCGCAAAGTATTAAAGTACGGAGGAGATTTTGATGATAGACCGAGTGATTATGAATTCTCCGGTAATGGAATCCTGTTTGCGGATCGAACAGAAAAGCCCTGTATGCAAGAAGTGAGGTATTTTTATGCGCTGCGTTCTGAGTGATGTGTTCTTAGGTCTGCATGGAGATCGATTTGAATATTTGTTTTCCTATGATCATGGTGGACCAGAATCGATAGTTATTGACCATATGCAATGGCTATATAGAAGTCCTAAACCAACCTATTGGAGGGGAACAACCTGCAATGACAGAGGAAATGGGTTTGGGCAACGTTCCCATATGTGGGTGGGAGCTGATTTGTTTACAGGAGTTGATTCTATACAAATCATTATTGATGGACAGGAACTGCCCCAATACATAGCTCCTTATAATAATACTTTTAGAGGGACGGCCTATGAAACTCCTAAGGTAGTCTGTATAAAATATACCTATACAACCTGTACAAATCCTTCTACCAAAGTAGAAGTAAGCTATACCATAACAGAAGATGGGAATATGACCGTTGATGTTCATTATCACGGAAAAGAAGGTTTACCTGAACTACCGCTTTTTGGGATAAGATTTATCTTACCACGTCCTGTTGAAAGCTTTATCTATAAAGGTTTAAGTGGTGAGACTTATCCCGATAGAAGAATGGGAGGCATACCTGGTACCTATAAAGTAGAAGGTCTTCCTATGACTCCCTATTTGGTACCACAGGACTGTGGTATGCATATAAAGACAGAATATGTAACCCTTAGACAAGAATTTCAGGAAAGGAAAGGAACCTTAACCTTTGCCATGAAGGGACAACCTTTTGCCTTTAGCGCCCTCCCCTATACGGCTTTAGAAATAGAAAATGCTACCCATCAAGAAGAACTCCCCCCTGTCAGACGGACTGTACTTAATATACTAGGTGCTGTTAGAGGGGTAGGTGGTATTGACAGTTGGGGAAGTGATGTAGAAGAAGATTTTCGTATACCTGGGAATAAAGATATCCAATATTCCTTTGTTATAAAACCCTAAGTTACTGATGCTTCTCAATGAAGCGATTTATCATCCATCCGGCGATGCTCAAGTTGGGGGCTCTCTTTGGTAATTCATCAAAGGCAAACCAACGGGCATCGTCGATTTCTTCTTCTTGAAGTGAGATATCACCAGAATCGTATTCTGCTTCAAATCCCAACATTAATTGATGAGGAAAAGGCCAGGATTGACTATTCAAATACTGGACATTCTTAACCCGGATTCCTACTTCTTCAAAGATTTCCCTGTGAACCGCTTGTTCTGCTGATTCCCCGGATTCAATAAAACCGGCTAAAGTAGAATACATACCACTGTCTTTAAAACGTACATTGCGGGCTAAAAGGAGTTGATCTCCCTTGTAGACCAGAACGATAACACAAGGTGATATACGGGGATAAGCAGTTAAGTTACAACTATCGCAATGGGCTCCCGGTTCATGATCAAAATAGTTAAGTGGCTTTCCACAGCGACCACAAAATTGATGATCCTGTTTCCAACGTCTTAGACTCAAAGCCCTTCCGGCAAGAACAAATATTTGTTCATCCAATGGCCCCACATCTCTTAGACTAATAAGTTCAACATTATCTAGGTCAAAAGAATCATCCACCCAGAAGGCACTCCAAGTTATATGATCTATGGTAGCCAGGTATTGAGGGTCTTGCGAACTAATCCCCTCGAACTCAGAAGCCTCTAAAAATAGCTTTTCTCCAGGAAAAGTAATAATATTATCCTCTTGAAAGAGAATAACCTTACCTGTTTGTTTATTATGCTGGCCTTTGGGAGTGATATCCCATAGGGTGTCCTGTAAACGGTAGAGCATGGGCGAAGCCCCCTTTTCAAATGCAAAAATAGTGACACCATGCTAAGCATAGCTCTCCATGGTGTCAAGGCATCATTCCCGGGAACCAAACTTATGGATCTCCTGACTTAATTCAAAGGTACTCATCCGATTTTGTTCGCTTAACTCTCCTAAAGCCTTAGTACCATTAGCCAATTGAGTCAGACCATGACGCATCTCTTCCGACTCTAACAACAACTCTTTTTGTTTATCTTTAATTCCTTCCATATGGTGACTTATTTGATGGCCGCTTTTGCGGACATCTTCACTAATGTGGTGGATCTTGGTAGATTCAGTAAGAATGTCCTTTAAGGAACTAAAAAAGGAACTTGTTAAATGGTGGATTTCACCATGACTTTGCTTGAGGGATTGTACAGCTTCTTCTGCATTCCGGTTCTGTAAAATAAGACGATCAATTGTTTTTTGACTAGCCTTTTCTTCCTCTGCCATTTTTGCCAGGCTTCCTTCAAGTTCATCCAATAGTTCTGTGATGATACTCGAATTAGATCGAACTTCATTAGATAACTGCCTCATGGCGCCGGCAACGACAGAAAAACCTTTACCAGAATTTCCGGCCTGGGCTGCTTCTATAGAAGCATTGATAGCCAAGATATCCGTTTGATCAGCCAGATCCTGAATGGACATAATAGATTTGGCAATCAATGAAGAGTTATCCAATATCTCCTTAATCTGGTTCTTAAGCAATTCCATAATCCGGCGGTTTTCCAGACCTTCCTTACGAACCTGTTCTGTCAATCGGACTTGTTCTGATACCGCCTCTATCTGCCGAGCTAAGGATTCTTGAACATCCTTACCATGATTATCCATGGTGACCACCTGATTCTGCTGACGCGAAGCCAAAGCATTGAGTTCCACTAATGTTTTGGCTATCTTCTGCACTTCTCCAAAGGAGTCACTCACACGTTGTTCCATGGTATAGCTGTGCTCATAGATAGAATTCAAATTCTCCGTGATATTAGTAACAGCCCCCTTATGTTCAACAGTAACATCATTAAGACGCTCTCCGGATTGAACTTGCTGATCTGCTATCACTAATAAACTCTGATGTCTCTCATTCAAGTTGGACATGAAGTGATTAAAGTTAGCTCTTAAAGAAGAGATCTCATTTTTACCTTTAACAGGAAGAGCTACATCTAAACGCCCCTGCCCCTCTGCCAGCACCCCCAGAAGGTCTTTTGTTTTATTAATATTACTTAGAATAAACTGGATGATTAAAAAGTTAACAAATAACAATAAGAAAAGAACCCCAAAACCAGCGGGAAGCCAAATGGTTAGAAGATTTTCCTGTTGCTCACTTTGCAATAAACTTTGTTCTTTTATTATTGTACTTAACTTTTCTCTTGCCGTATTAATATCCGTTTTTAATCCTGCTAATTCTTCATAAATTAATCGCCCTAACAGGCTTTCATCTGGAACCTGATGTGCATACAAAGGATCAAGTAGTTCTTCCTTACACATTCGGGCTAATCCTTCACCGCGCTTTGTCAGCCGATCTACATCTTCATGGAGCGATTTGTCTACACTTAAAAGCTCTGACAATCGCTCAATCTGTCTTGGCATCTGTGTTTCTGCCATTCGATAGGTAATGATCCTATCACCGGATATATCACCGGTTCTTAAAACATCAACCCCATATAATACCTGTTCCATAGCCGCAACTTGAAATTCATTTAACAGTATTAGACCTTCTTCAGCTTTCTGAAGTTGTTCAGTCAGGGCATCGGTTTTTTTTGTTTGATTAAACATTACCAGCCCGATAGCTATCATCATTATGAAACTAAACAGTAGCATAACAAAAGCTTGGGTTTTAATTTTCATGGTCTATAACCGCCCTCAATAATATGTCCTTCTTTTTTTAAGAACATTAAACATTGGGTATGTTAAGATTGTATTAGGAAAATATTATGAATCGTTCACCTTGTAATGCAATTTTAATGACCCCACCCGTTTGAGACCTCCTCAAAAACCTAACAGTTATTTAACAATTCTTTTATCGTTTTCAAATATGCAAGTTTGATGATGGGGTCAACTCAAAGGCAATTGAGATTAATTGCAAATAATCAAGGAGTTATGAAAAATGAAAAAAATCATTGCTGGTTTAATGATTCTACTAGTTGCTGGTTTTACTTTTGCTAATGGTCAAAAAGACGCTTCCGGAGCTAGCTTCTCTGGAAACTACGCTTTTGGTGGATCTACAACTGTAGAACCTATCGTTCGAGCTACTATCGAAGCTTACAAAGATATGTATCCAGAAGTTAAGATTTCTTATGATGCTCCAGGTTCCTCTGCTGGTGTTAAGGGTGCTTTAGCTGGAACTTATACAATTGGTGCGGCTTCAAGAGATTTAAAAGATTCTGAAAAAGAAGCTGGTGCTGTAGGAACTCCTATCGCTAAAGACGGTGTTGCTGTTGTTGTAAACAAAGGTTCTGTATCATTAGATAACCTTAGCCATGATCAATTAATAGCTATCTTCGCTGGTGAAATCAAAAACTGGAGTGAAGTTGGTGGTCCTGATGCAGAAATCGTTGTATTCAACAGAGATGAAGCTTCCGGTACCAGAGATTGTTTTAATGAAAAAACTGTTAAGAGTGCTGGTAAATCTTTCGTAGAGACAGCTGCTATTGTAACTTCAAATGGTGATATGGTAGCTAAAGTAGGATCTACTCCTTACTCTATCGGATACTGTGGTCTTGGTTACCTAGGTAAAGATGCAGGAACAAAATCTGTAAAGATTGACAATATAGCACCTTCCACAAGTAATGTACTTAATGGATCTTATGTTATTCAAAGAGAATTACTTCTTGTAACAAAGGGAACTGTTCCTGCAGGATCTCTTGAAGAAAACTTCATCAACTACATCTTGTCTGACGAAGGACAAGCCATCGTAGCAGAAGAAGGTTTCATACCTTTAAATGAATAATTGAATTAGTATAAAAACTAAAATCAAATACAGTTAATAGGCTGCTCGGGAGAGCGGCCTTTTTTTTTAACCATATCCGAAGATCAATTTAACAATACTCTAACATTTCTCTAACAATAATCACCTTCCTCAATTGAGATCTTTGTATAACGAATATAGCTTAAGGAGAAGATATATTGAAATCTTCGAAGAGTTTACTGGAAAAAATCGTGGAGAAAATCCTGTTGATCAGCGCTTTTATATCGATAATAAGTGTTGTCTTCATAACAGTATTTATCCTCAAGGAAGGTTTGCCCCTTTTCACACAAGTGAGTCCCCTAACCTTTTTATTTTCATCAGATTGGGCACCCACCGCTGATCCTCCACAATATGGGATATTAGCCTTCATTATGGGATCCATCTGGGTAACAACGGGGGCTTTGTTATTATCCGTACCTGTTGGATTGGCTGTAGGAATCTTTATGGCTGAGATAGCCAAAGGACGCTTTGCCTCTATATTACGATCTGTAGTGGAATTACTGGCAGGTATCCCTTCTGTTATTTATGGTCTATTTGGCTATATAGCCATATCGCCTATTATTAGAAAGATTTTTGATAGCCCCACCGGTCTGGGAGTTATCACAGCCAGTATTGTTCTGGCGATAATGACTCTTCCTACCATTGTAAATATAACAGAGGTATCAATTAGAGCGGTATCTCAGGAACAAAAGGAAGGTTCATTAGCCTTAGGCGCTACCCATTGGATGACTATTTATCGAGTACTGGTGCCATCAGCCCGATCCGGGATATTGGCAGGTATTGTTCTGGGTATGGGACGAGCCATTGGGGAAACCATGGCTGTACTCATGGTAGCTGGTAATGCAGTTACTATGCCAAAAGGGCCACTATCCTTAACAAGAACCTTAACCATGAACATAGCAACGGATATGAAATACGCTACGGATTATCATTCGGTGAGTCTCTTTACCACAGGTATTGTGCTCTTCATTTTCATACTGGCTATCAACCTAATCGTTCAATACCTAATGAAAAAAGCCATTAAGGAGGATATATAATGCCCCTATTAAAACAAAAGAAACCTAATGTATCCTCACCCCATTCTCGCAAGATACGTAGACAGGAACAGATAGCCAAAGGGATTATCTGGTTCTTAGCCCTCCTGACTATCTTTATACTAGCCTGGATCATAGGTTATATACTGGTAAAGGGGTTACGATACAACAATCAGGTATCCTATTCGGTCACTCCGTATGTTGAAAGGGAACTGGCTTTAGACGGAATGAATGAAGATGTTGTCTTTATTATCCAAGATAAAACAAGATCACAAGATATTCCCGTAGAGGGATTACGTAAACTCTATAACAAGGTTCGTAATGAAAACTGGGGATTCTATAATCAACAGGACTTAAGAGTAGAACCCTTTGCGTACAAAGAGGAAGGAGCCTTTTCCTTAGCTGTTAAAGATTTTATTCTAGCTGGATCAGACCTGGAAGATTACCGCAAGAACGTTAATATGGTGAACTCTTGGTCCGATATGATTGAAAAGGTGGGAGACACGCCAGGAGCTTTAGGTTTTCTACCTGCTTCAGAAGCAAAGGACCTACCCAAATCAGTTAAAGTCTTAGGGGTCAGACGAACAAGCATGGCTGTGAATCCTTCTGTTCTCATGATTCAAGATAATAAGATGCTTCGTGAACTAACAGAGGAGCAAGTCAATCTTATTACATCAGGAAAAGTCAGCAACTGGAAGCAAGTGGGAGGAACCAATTTACCTCTAGTCCTCCTGTCCTCTGATGATCCAGATCGTTTAACTAAACTAGAAAATACTGAAGGAGCTGTGTTGGTCACAGACCAAAGAACAGTTAATAAATATGGATTATCCTTTATTCCCGTGTTGCGACATGAAACAGGCTGGAATTTAACCTGGCATTTTATCATTGAGCCACCAGCCCGTTCAGGACAATGGGGAGGAATCTCCTATATTATTATCAACACCTTTGTCCTGATTATCTTTACCCTCTTGTTTTCCACACCTATAGGTGTGATGGCCGCTATCTACCTGGTGGAATACGCAAAGCAGGGCCGAATGGTTCGTTACCTGAGAATGGGAACAGAAACCTTATCAGGTATACCTTCTATTGTATTTGGTTTATTTGGATTTATCTTCTTCGTACAGATCTGTGGTTTAGGTATTGGTTTTATTTCCAGTACCCTAACAGTAACCTTAATGGTACTTCCTACCATTATCCGAACAACAGAAGAAGCCTTAAAATCGGTACCCCAAACTTATAGAGAAGGGAGTTTAGCTTTAGGTGCTACCAAACTGCAAACCACTATAAAAGTTGTACTACCTGCTGCGTCCTCAGGGATTCTCACAGGTATCATTCTGGCTATGGGAAGAACAGTGGGAGAGACGGCGGTCCTCATTTATACATTAGGGTCTAACTACGATCTAGTGTCCAGCCCCTTTTCCTCGGCCAGAGTTTTATCCCTCCACTTGTATATGTTGTTCTCTGAAGCATTGTCCTTCGACAGAACCTTCTCTACAGGAGTTGTTCTAGTCGTTATCATCCTCATAACAAACTTGTCCGCTACCTTTATTACTAAGCGGATAAACAAGAAATCCGGAATGTAACCAAGGAGTAATTGATTATATGGAAACCTTAAATACTATCGAAGTCAAAGACCTGAACTTATATTATGGAGAATTCCAAGCTCTTCATAATATTGATATGGACATAAAAACCAAAGAAGTGACCGCTCTTATCGGTCCTTCAGGTTGTGGAAAATCAACCTTTCTCAGAACTCTTAATCGCATGAATGATCTTATTGATGGAGTAACCATTGAAGGATTAATCAACTATGATGATAAAAACATCTATTCAGAATGGGATATCATAGAACTTCGCAAGAAGGTAGGTATGGTTTTTCAAAAGCCAAATCCCTTCCCCATGTCTATCTTTGATAACATTGCCTACGGCCCTCGAACTCATGGTATTAAAAACAAACAAAAACTTAATGAGATCGTAGAAAAAAGTTTACAACAGGCTTCTCTTTTTAATGAAGTCAAAGACAGACTTCATAAACCGGCTTTAGGATTATCAGGTGGCCAGCAACAACGCCTCTGCATAGCCAGAGTATTAGCAGTAGAACCGGAAGTTGTACTTATGGATGAGCCAACATCTGCTCTTGATCCCATCTCCACTTCCCGTATTGAAGATCTTATTCATGAGTTGAAAGAAAAATACACTATTGTCATTGTTACACACAATATGCATCAAGCAGGTCGTATCTCTGATAAGACGGCTTTTTTCCTTCATGGTCAGATTGAAGAATTTGGAGAAACAGACAAGATATTCCTCAAACCGGAAAGCGCGAAAACAGAAGAGTATATATCTGGTAAATTCGGCTGATATTTACAATTAGCAGTGGTAGCCATTCTCAGTAAATACTTTGAGAATGGCTATTTTTTTATATCGTAATTAGTATGCCGTCTTTACGTTCTTTGACGAGAACGAGAAAGTCTATATAAAGGGATACTATATTATCATTCTCATCGACACCCCAAAAAGCAGGATAAGCACCATCTCCATAACCACTTGAAGTAATAATACCATCGTTATGAGCATGAATATTAAGAAGCTGCGGATTCCCTTCTGAAGTAGACCATTGAGTAAAAAGTCTTTCTTTCTTAAGGTTATTCAATTGGGTCAGGGAACTTACATCAAAGATAGCTAGATTCCCTGCATCTACCCCATAGATCCCGTTGCCCTTGGGAGTCTTGGCTGAATACCACTTAACAGCTTTCTTATCATCTTTGAAAAGAATTCGTATTCCTCCCACTCTTTGGTCTGCCATAACAGCTTCAACCTTATAATGGCCAGGCTTGACCCTATGTTCCAAAGGCTCAAACTCATAGATACTATCCCCAAAGTCCATAATACCCAAGATGCCTGATGGAGTATGGAAATTACCGATAAAACTGATCTCAGGAGTCTCATCATCGATATCAGAAGACAGGATTTTACGTCCCTTCTTGAAGAGAAGATTCTCATCTAATTCCAACTTATCATCCAATAATTGGAGAGAAGCACTTTCAGAGGCTAAGGCTAAGATCTTATCTACTTCAGTAGGAGCAATAACTAGCTCTTCGGGAGGATCCAAGAGGGTTATGATCTTCTTAATAAGCCATGAACCATCCCCTTGTTGAATAACATCATAGACATGATATTCATCCATCGCTTGTTTAGCTATTTTGGAGACAATGACAGCATAGCCTTGACTAGCTTGTACAGAAATAATCTCCTCTGTGGAGGGATCAAAGTCCGGAATCGAACTAAAGGAATTTCTTGTCCCGGATAAACACCCAGGCACAAAATGTTTACCTTCCACATCCTGAACCATATCATTCCAATGATCAAAATCAAAATCATCATCGTGAACTTGGTCCACACTGCCCCAGCAGGAATACCAGTCTTTGACAAAAGAGGCTATTCTGTATTCGGGACTGTCGTCTGAATAGAATTTGTTATCCATTTTTTCCTTACTCATTAAAGATTTAATATAAATTCTTTATATATAAAAAATCAGGAAAAGAGAATATATTTGACTAAATATCTATAAGCAATCATCATATATCCAGAGGTAAAGTATGTTTGAAATAACCAAAGTCGCCGTCCTGGGTGCAGGAGCCATAGGATCCTATTATGCTAGTCAGTTGTCGAAGGTTAATGATATTCAGACCGTACTTCTGGCACAGGGAAAACGTAAGGATCGCCTGACTAAAGAGGGGCTTATTGTTAATGATGTAACATTCAAACTTCCAGTCATTGATCCAGAAGAAACAAACGAAGTATATGACCTCATTCTAATTGCTCTAAAAGATTATCAACTTCCTGAGGCTCTTCCTATGTTGAACAACATAGTAGGTCCAACCACTATATTCTTGTCTCTTATGAATGGACTGGACAGCGAAAACCAGATCGCAGATATCTATGAAGCGGATAAGGTTCTCTATGGAATCTCTGTAGCCATAGATGCGGTAAGAGAAGGAAATAAAACCCGTTATTCTAATGCAGGAAAGATTACCTTTGGGGAGAAGGATAACACCAATCTCAGTCCTCGTGTTCAAGCAGTCCAGGCAGTTCTCGACAAAGCTGAGATCAGCTACACAACACCTACAGATATGATGAGACAAATGTGGTGGAAGTTCATGGTAAATGTAGGAATCAATCAAGCCTCCTTTGTATTAGATGCACCTTATGGAGTATTCCAGCAGAACAAAGATGCACAGGATTTAATGAAAGCTCTTATGGGAGAAGTTATAGAACTGGCCCAGGCATTTAAGATAGATTTGACGACAGAAGATATTCAATCCTGGAACAAAATGTTAGTCACCCTGGCACCAGACGGACAAACATCCATGCTACAAGACAGAAAGGCCAGACGTATGAGTGAAGTGGACATGTTTGCAGGCAAGATTATTCGTATGGGAAAAGAATTATCCATTCCCACTCCTGTTAATAGTACGATCTACAAAATCATCAAAGTAATAGAATCAGGATACTCAAAACAAGAAAACCAGGAATAGCTGAGATGTTATAAAACAAACGCACATTAATAAAAATGTACGTTTGCTGTATTTAATGAATATTAAACAATACCGGATTTCTTACGAGTATAGATATCATAACAAACGGCTAATAAAAGAACAGAAGCCTTAACAACGTATTGCCAATCAGCTCCAATATTCATAAGAGACATACCATTGTTTATGACTCCCATGACAAGCCCTCCTGTTATGGCACCAATGATAGTTCCTATTCCTCCAGAAGCAGAAGCACCTCCAATAAAACAGGCGGCGATAGCATCAAGTTCGAATAAGTTACCCGCTTGAGGAAGGGCTGAGTTCATATAAGCAGTGAAGACGATTCCAGATAATCCAGCCAAGGCCCCCATGATCACATGAACAAAGAAGATAACCTGTTCTGAATTAATCCCGGACAACTTTGCCGATCGAGCATTACCTCCAACAGCATAGACATACCGTCCAAAGATGGTATTATTTGTCACAAAGACAAAGATTCCCACTGTGATAGCTAACACAACAAAGACAGTGGGGAGTCCCCTGTATTGGGCAAATTTCAAACACAATAAAAGGACAACAGAACTCAAGATAGCCATCTTGAAAATAAAATACCCTATAGGCAGTATTTGAAATTGATTATTCTTTTTCTTAACACGATCACGATAGGCGTAGACAATATAAACAACGAGTAAAAGTAATCCTAATAAGAGAGGTAATAAGTGAAGCCCTCCAACCTGAAGAAAGGAAGGAGATATTGAACCGGATGCAATATCACGAAAATGATCATCCCTTAAGGATATGGGAGTAACATTGGTCACGATATAGGTAAGCCCCCGGAACAAGAGCATACCAGCAAGGGTTACAATAAAAGCCGGTATTTTAACATAGGCAATAAAAACTCCTTGAAAGCATCCAATTCCAGCACCAATAATCATGGTTAAAAGGATGGTAAAAACAATTCCTATACCCGTGTTATAGATCATGGCTCCCAAAGCGCCTGTTATAGCAGCTACAGAACCAACAGATAAATCAATGTTTCCCAGAATGATAACGAGGACCATTCCTACAGCTAATACAAGAATATAACTGTTTTGTATAAAGATATTTGTTATATTACGGGCATTAATATTGACTGAGTTCGTCAATAGAGCAAAGCCGATAACGATAACAGCCAGCATAATGAACATTGAGTAATTACGTAGATTAGCCTTCACGATCTGTTTGAAGGATATTTGCATTTCTTTGTTATCAGACATATTATTCTCCTAATTCCTTCTTAAAGCCATTTGCATGATGCCTTCCTGGGTGGCTTCGGAACGTGATAATTCTCCTTTAATGACACCTTCATTCATGACATAAATACGGTCTGCCATTCCTAGAGCTTCTGGTAATTCGGAAGATATCATAATGATGCTCTTTCCTTGTTCAGCTAGTTCATTGAGAATGGTGTAGATCTCATATTTGGCTCCCACATCGATACCTCTTGTTGGTTCATCGACGATAAAGATAGAAGGTTCTGCCAATAGACAACGGCTTAGAACCACTTTTTGTTGATTACCACCACTTAGGTTTTTCACTAATTGGGCAATACTAGGGGTTTTGATGTTAAGCGCATCTTTAAATCTTTTTGCTTCTTTGATTTCTTTTGACTTATTTACGATTCCCAGTTGGGATAAACGTCGTAAACTGGAATTACTAATATTGGTTTTGATATCCTGAATAAGGATTAATCCCAACTCTTTTCTATCTTCGGATACATAACCCAAACCATGGGCTATGGCGTCTTTGGGGGTATGGAAATGTTTAGATTCCCCCTCGATAAAGAGTTCCCCCTCACAGGAAGAACCATAAGCTCTGCCAAAAAGACTCATCATGAGTTCTGTTCGACCAGCTCCCATAGGCCCACAAAAGGCAAGGATTTCTCCTCTTCGTAGATGAAAATTAGCTTTATTAACTACTTTTCGATCTGGATATTCCGGATGATAGACAGACCAGTCCTTCACTTCCATTATGGTATCTGTGATTTTGGCTGTCTTTGGAGGATAGCGATGGGTGAGATCCCGTCCTACCATTCCTTGAATAATAAGGTCTTCTGTCACTTCTTGAGTGGCCATATCATAGGAACAGATGGATTTGCCATCTCTTAGTATGGTAATGGTATCAGCTACCTTCATGATTTCATTTAGTTTATGGGAAATCATGATACAAGTTATTCCTTCCCTTTTTAAATCCAACATCAAGTCTAAGAGTTTATCACTCTCATCATCATTAAGAGAGGATGTTGGCTCATCCAGAATAAGCAGTTCCACTTGTTTGGACAAAGCTCTGGCAATCTCTACCATTTGCTGTTTACCGACACCTATCTTGCTGACAATAGTTTCAGGATTTTCCTTTAAACCAACCCGTTCGAGATAGGGTCTGGATTCTAAGATCAGCTTATCCCAATTAATAACACCAAAAGAACTTTGGATATGTCCAAGAAATATATTTTCGAATATAGAAAGATAGGGACTCAAAGCTAGTTCCTGATGAATGATGGCTAACTTATCCCGTTCACTATCTTTTACGCTCTTGTAGGCTACTTCTTTACCTTTGTAAAAGACCTTTCCATCATAGGAACCATGGGGATAGACACCACTGATGATATTCATCAAAGTTGATTTACCAGCACCATTTTCACCGCATAGACAATGGATTTCTCCCTTCTTTATACGAAAATTAACTTGATCTAAGGCTTTTACTCCGGGAAAGGATTTGGTTAGGTTATCCACATGAAGTATATAGTCACTCATATTTAACGTCCTATTCTGCTTAGCTATACAGAACTGCCGTGACAGCAGTTCTGTATTTATCTGTTAATCAATGAACTTTTTACTGGAGTTCGTCTGCGCTATAGTAACCAGAGTCAATAAAAACTTTCTTGTAGTTGTCCTTGGTAACCATTATTGGTTCAAGAAGAAAAGATTTAACGACCTTTTTACCAGTGTTGTAGGAAGTAGTATCCATACGGGCACCTGGGATATTAGGCGTTTGATCTTTAATGATAGCGTCAGCCAATAAGATAGCTGCTTTGGCAAGTTGTCGTGTGTCTTTGAAAACAGTCATATATTGTTTTCCATCACGGATGTACTTAACAGAAGCCACTTCTCCATCTTGTCCAGTAACAACAGGAAGTTTTTCTGTGCTGTCATATTTAGCATCAGTCATACAAGCTTCAATAATGGCTCGAGCCAGGGTATCGTTAGGTGCTAGAACAGCATCAAGAACAACATCTTTGGCATCATTATTAAGAAGGTTTTCCATGCGAGCTTTTGCAACATCAGCTCTCCAGTTTTCTGTAGCTATTTTGGTAAAATTGCTCTTATCCATGGAAGACATTGGTGCTGGACCAACGACCTTTAAAACACCGCTTTCGATATAAGGTTTAAGAACAGACATTGCTCCATCAAAGAAGAAATTAGCATTATTGTCAGTTGGTGAACCGGCAAATAATGTGATGTACTTAGTTTGAGTAGCACTGTCTAATTTAAGACCTTCTACAATTCCTTTTCCCTGGAATTGACCAACCTTGAAGTTATCAAAGGTTATATAATAATCATAGTCTGCTGAATTGACGATAAGTCTATCATAGGCAATAACCTCGATTCCTTCTCTAGCCGCATCAGAAACAACAGAACCTACACCTTCATTTACAGATCCTATAACAAGAAGCTTCGCTCCTTTAGTAATAAAGTCCTGTATTTGCTGATTTTGTTTACTTTGATCAGCATCACCAAAGGCAACTTCTGCTTTATATCCCTTGGCTGTTGCTTCTTCAACGAGGGATGCCCCATCGTTCTGCCATCTTTCAACATGAGTTTCGGGCATAGCCAAACCAATGTCTAACATTCCTTCATTTTGTCCATTTCCATAGATCCCAGCCGTTAGAATCAAGGATAAACAGAAAGAACTTAGTAGAATTTTTTTCATTAAACCACTCCTTAACTTTCGTTATAACTAAATTGTACCTGCTGACTGACTTATCTCGATACAGGATTTATCTGATATTTCCTTGTCAATAATGAGGCATACCTGGTATTTTCCCTAATTATTCTGCACAAATTAGATATCAATATTGTGCTATACCAATTCAGAGGGATTAATACCTCTGTGTTTTTTAAAGATTCTACTAAAGTAATTCGGATCCTTATAACCAATTTGAAAAGCCACTTCTTTAATAGTCAACTTTTTATCTCTGATCAGATCAATAGCCCGATTAATACGGTAGTTATTAAGATAATCCACAAAGGTTGTATTCAATTGTTCTGAAAACAAATGGCTTAAATACCCAGAAGATATATGGCAGGCATCAGCCACCTTTCCCAGAAAAATAGAGGAAGTGTAATTGGCTTCAATATAATCCAGAGCATTACGTAGGGGTTTGCTTATCTTTAGACTACGATTATTCTGCCACATGGCATGGATGATTTCTAAACCATAGATATTCCATTGTTCCCATTGATCCTCAGTTTGGATAACCGCCATGTCATCACTTGGATTAACTAATTCCCTATCATAGGAAGGATCAAAGTACCTCATAGAAGAAAAGATCAGGATATAGCACTCGGTCATATGATTGATAAATAGGGAAAAGGGAACTCGTTCCCTTATATTCTGCTGGAAATCAACAAAGAATTGGTCAAACTTTTCCCATGAGTCTTGTTGAAGAAGAGAAAGGAGACAACGTAATTGATCCCGATACCAAGCCTGAAAGGGAAACCAGGGAGAATCATTCTTATAATGACGAATGGCTTCCAGATAAGCTTGGTTAATATCTTTATAGCTATAGTATCTGCCTTCCGTTATAATCCATTCATAGGGTGCAGAACCGGCTATTTCCTTAATCTTTTCTGTTGCACTTAAGGAATCGTTAGTCTCAGGAAGGAGAAAAATTAGTCTTTGTCCTACCAGAAGAGAGGGACAGGCACCATAGGCCATCATTCGGCTAGCCAGATCTTTAAGCAAAGCAAAAAGCCTTTCCTTATCCATATCCTTGTCTCTTTCGAAACCGACAAGAAGAATTTGGACTTTGTCAGTATTGATTCCTGTTAGTTTTTTAAACTGATTCCACATATCTACAGAAATATTGGACCACAGGGCTTTACTTAAGATCTTACGTATTGTTGATATTTGATTGTCATATTCTAATTGAGCTTTTTTTACACCTATACGGATCGATTCTCTTATACCATTTAGATAGATACTGACCTGTCCCATGGTTTGAAGAAAATTTTCTTTTCTTAAGGGTTTACTCAATTGAGCAAAAATATTCTCCTGCTTATTCTTTATGTTCGTAATGTCCTCTTCGGAGGATGTTAGTAAAATAAAAACAGTTTTGGGAAGAATATTTTTGATCTGACCAATGGGATCAATGCGGCTCATTCCTGGGAGATCCTGATTCATAATGATAAGATCCGGTTTTAACTCAGCACATAGTTCAGGAGATTCATAACAAGTTTGACCAGTGCCACAGATTTGAAAATATTTTGTATAATCACTGATCACATTTGTTATTGTGGATAGATCATCAACATCATTCTCAATAACTAATACGTGATAGATGGAATGCCCCCTGTTTTATTATAGGGAGGGAATTCCAAAATGATCTAGCTTTTTATAAAGTATATGCTCTTCTGATTGATCATGTTAGCCATATCGAAAGGAACTTCAGATTGAAAGCTGAGAAAACTAATCCTCTACAGAAACTTTTATCCATAGTACTATCAATATATGAACAGTATTTCTAAAGTAAACCTGAGCGATAAGAAGCTTACCTCTCTTATTCATAAAAACTTCGGCCCTCACATCAATATATTAAATGTAAAAGAAAATACCCAAGGTTGGTTTAATGCCTTATATGATATCTGCCTGGATAATGACCAAAAGGTGTTTCTCAAAATTGCACCACCTGATCATATCCCTGTTCTTCGGTACGAGCAGCAATTATTGATAACAGAAATCGAAGTTTTAGAATTATTGGCAAATTACCCCGATATCCCCTCCCCCAAAGTTCTATCGATCGATTTTGACAGAGAAGTTATTGATTCAGACTACTTCATCATGGAAAGTTTACCAGGCGAATCCCTATCCTCATGTCATCAAAGCTTTGATATAGAAACCCTTAAAAATATTGAACGGCAAAAAGGTCGAATTAATAGATCCCTTAATAAAATAACAGGTACTAATTTTGGAATGTATGGCAAGCAGCATAAGAAATATCAAACATGGGGGGAAGCCTTTCTGGAAATGGTTGATAATATCTTAGCCGATGCCTATGACTTCAAGGCAAAGCTCATTTGGCCGCAAACAGATATTAGGGAACTGTTTATTCAACACAAAAGTCTCTTTGATCAGGTTAAGGTTCCCTCTTTAGTACATTGGGATCTACATGATGGCAATGTAATGGTTAATGCAAGTGGTCAGATAACAGGTATCATAGATTGTGATAGAGCCCTATGGGGCGATGCCTCTATAGAATATTATTTCAACCAGATATACCCATCCTCGGATGACTTTTATTCGGGATATGGCATAGATAGGCCGAATTCAGAAGATTTCATCATTAAGAGGCAACTCTATGATTTATATCTTACCTTAATATTTGTTACAGAATGTGAATCAAGGAAGATTACAGATAAAGATCATAGGAGCTGGGCAAAGGATTGTTTATCTACCCAGCTCAAAAAACTATCTTAAGTATATCGATGTCGATTTTGATTCAGAATTAAAATATCTTTTAAATCTTCATGACCTTTGGCTTTGAGCCATTGCCCTTCAAATCGGGCATGCTGCATAACTTGAGCAATAGCAGCTAATGAACGGAGATGTAAATTACGACAATCCTTCGTTCCTAATAAAACAAATACGGCTTTGACGTTATTATGGAATTCATCAAAATAAATCCCTTCTCTTGCTCGTATCATCAGAACTTTCAAAGTATTTTTACCTTCAAAAATCATATGAGGGATAGCAACAAAGGAACTGATGGCAGTACTACTTTCTTCTTCTCTTTCCTTTAATAAGCTGACAATGTATTCTGGTGATAAGTCCGGCAGTAATTTGTCATGTATGGTGGTTGCAATGCTAAACCAGATATCCTCAATTTGAACATGTCCATCGACTTCCCAAAAGGCAGAGGTATCAATCACCTCATCTAGCTCATTGAGGATAATACCATCTCTGTCTTCTATAATTTTTCTTAATTCCGATCCTAATCCTTCCGTAACAAGGTCTTTATTGGTGATTCGTTCTACAAGATGAATTAATGCAGGAGAACTATGTTCCAAAGATCCTCTTCGAAGGAAGTATATAAAAACACCGACAAAAACAAACAATAAACTAATAAGAACAGGAACGATGCCCATATCTGCAATCAAAAAGATAAATACCATAATACCTAATATTTGTAACCAGGGATAAAAGGGACTGCGGTAAGACGGTCTATAATTGCTGACATTACTTTCTCTCATGATGATAACAGAGAGATGGGCAAATATATTGGATAATAAAATAACTGTAGAAGCAGCTTTAATTAGTAAGGTCAAATCTAACAGAACTGATATTCCAATCAGAAAACCTGTTAGAATAATAGCAACAAAAGGAGATTTTCCTCTTTTGGTTAACTTTGTCACCAGCTGGGGAAACATCCCATCCTGAGCTAAAGCGACAGGATATCTTGAAGCTGTGAGAATACCACCATTTGCGGTTGTAATAAAAGCCAGTAAGGAAGCTAAGGCTACTAAATAGAAGAGAACTTGTCCTCCCATCTTTTGAGCGGCTAAGGCGATGGGAGATAAGGAACCGGATAGCTCCTGAGAAGGAACAGTACCAACCACAACAAAAATAATGGTTCCATATAACAAGGTAACAATCACAGTAGCAGATATCAGACCAAGGGGAACATTCCGTTTAGGATGAATAACCTCCCCAGCAATACTGGCAGTGGTCAATATGCCGCCAAAGGAAACAAAAACAAAACCAGCTGTTGATATAAGAGAGTTAAATCCCTTCTCCATAAAAGGTCTATAAAAAGATAAATCGACTTGAGGAACCCCTTTCACAAAAAAACTAAGTAGTATCACGATTAACATAATGACAAGAGCGATTTGGAAACGAACAGCTTCTTTGACCCCAAATAAATTAATTATAGAGAAAAGCAAAGTTAACACTAATGCAGTAACACGCAAGTCAATAGCAAAAGCCAGGTATACCAATTCAGAGATACCTATGATAGCAAAGGCACTTTTTAGGGAAAGGGCTAACCAGCTTAACAACCCTGATACGGTTCCGAAAAGAGGACCTAAAGATCGGGATACATAAAAATAATCCCCCCCCACCATGGGCATGGCAGTAATTAATTCTGATAAGCTCAACACAGTGGTCAGGGCGATAAGGCCAGCGATCAAATAAGAGATGAATACAGCTGAGCCAGCATTAACATAGGCTAAACCAGGTAAGACAAATAGACCTGAGCTAATCATAGCTCCTGAAGAAATGCAGAAAATACTAACAAAGCCTAATGTTCTTTTCATCAACTACCCCTCTTACACATTGTAAAAAAAAGCATACCATAAAAGTTACATAAATTGAAAAAAGTCTGGGGAATAGCAACAACCTAACCCTGTTTTATTTAAGGGATTGGTCACACTAGAGACTGGCATCATGATCTCAATCGCCTTTTTTACTATCCTGTTTACTATGGTTAATAGTATCAATGATCTTATCTCTTTCTGAAGAGGGCAATCGAAGAATGTTTATTAATTGTACTAATACCTGCCAAAAAGAATAGGAGGGCTGTTCCTTTGAGTCATCCTCAATATTAAGGTTATAGTATTGTATATTCATATTTTTGATATCCTCATACTTAATAATCATTTTGTTACCTCTTATAGAGTTAAAAGATCCAGGACTATCCTTGTGAATTCTTTTTTTCATTGCATCCTTAAGAATAATTCTATCGAGCGATCCATCTTTATTAAGATGAAACTCCTCCAGGATACCTCTATAAAGGTAAGCAGAGTCTTTAAAATCCACTAAGCAGGTTATCTTAGTAATGTCTGCTTTTACATCTTTGGAAATGAGCCCTCTTAGATCATAAAACCAAGGAGTATTATAGGAAAAAGGAGAATCTTTATAGGGAAAGAGTTGAAGTACTATGATTTGTAAGAATTTACCAAACAGGAATGATGAGATAAATACACTCATAAAATAGATAGAAATAAGAACAGAACAGGCCTCCAGGATATCCAATTCATCCTGCACCAAATTACATCCTGTTAAAATCTTGATACTGATATCAACATTGATGGTATAGCCCATTAATCTGACTATTGATGTTCCTATTAGATGGATGAGTGTAGACAAGATGACAGCCAGTACAAAAGATCGATCTACTCCAGAATGTTCAACTGAAGTGTTTTCCTTCTTGTTAAAGGCATAAAGAAAGATATATCCCGGTAACAATAAACATATTAGATAAAATGCCGAAAACGCTATATTCATACTTTTTTAATTTGTTTTATGGTTATTTATTAGCTGTTAACAGCCTCTATTTTATATTTTTTACCTTTTGATGTTATTACCTTTGGTTCTTTATCACCACTGGTAATATATTCTGATAATTCCTTTCTCGCTTCCGAATCACTTAGGACTTTTTTAGCACTCTCGCTAATGATGGCTTTCATAAAACCCCCTATAATAATAAGTTACATCTAAATATTGGAAATATCAATAGCAATTCCCCAGAGGACAGTTTTTCAAGAGCCCCCCTCTAGGATCACCATTTCTTTGATTTTAACAGCTTTCTCAAAATGATCCAATTCATGAGTCTTAATCCACCAAGTAGCCGCCTCCATCAAAAGATCAGGATCATTGTTTTTATTAGCAAAAAAAGCATAAAAGGATAATCCAACATTATCCCCTTTAGCTTCGATCTTACTATTACAAACCTGTATTATTTTTTCTCTAAGTTGTGCTCTCAAATGGAATCCTTATTTAATTTCAATTCCAGACAAGATACCAAAGGTCTCTTGATAGGTATCATCATCAAAGTATGTCATTATCATGGCAACTACATTTCTATCGATCATTGTAACATAATACTGTTGATAAACATCAACTTGACCTAATTGAATAATTGTCTTAATTCCTTTGAACGTTACATCACTAAAAATAACGGGATCAATATCTTCAACACTAACATCCATTGCGGATTGTGCTAATAGACTCTTTACATTGAGAATATAATCATCAGAGTTTTTAATTCCAGGATACATGCTATTATCTTCTGCCATCAACATAACACTAGGATTCAATTTTTGTGGTGTTCCTAATGGATATTTGAATGAAGCTAAAGAAAAAATAGTAGTGCTTGCAGCAGTACTTTTAATGGCTTCTTTCATATTTTGATCATCACCAGAGAGGGTGTCGGCTCCCACTTCTTTAATATGATTTAATTCCTCTTCTCCTTGAAGATTCCAGTCTTCAGGAAATAGAAAGGAAATACCCAGGTCTTCATTGGTATACAAAGTACCCTTCAGAGTACCTGGAGAAGGCCTTTTACTCACCTTATTCTGTTCAGCATTAGTTGTTGTGCTACAAGAAATAAACCATAAACACAAAAATAGGGAAAAATAATATTTAATTTTCATCGCCTAACTCCTTTTAGATAATGATGTAATCTATCACAGTAGTCGGAAATACAGAAGTATCGTACTCTAGTTATTTAATTAAACCACCATGGAATATACACTTATAAACTTTTACAGAATTAAAGTATATACACTCATCCCCCTGGAACCATTCAAAGTCTCCTTCAATATGACAATAATAAGTAAAATGTCCCTTTTGATAGATTTCGGGGCCTCTATAGGGACGAGAAGGGCTCACTAAAGCTAGACATTCTTTGAGAAAATCACCTGAAAAATGGCCATCCAGTACATGACCTGAATAATTCATAGCCCAATAGGATATTGAGTTAAGATAGAGGACTTCCTCACCTATGAACTTTTCTCCACCAAAATAGGAATCCAGATAGGACAGATTCTCCTCTTCATAGAGTAAATCATGTGCTAAAGGTCTACAGGACTTTATTTCTGAACCATTCCCAGCATAGGTATTTTTCTTGGCAGTACATAGAAAATTCTTAATATCATCAAGATTCTCTGAACTGGCAGATTTATAGCTTTGGTAAGGATTGGGACCTTTCACAATATAATCAATGGGAATATTGAATAGATTACTCAACTCAATGAGATTGTTTATATCAGGAGTAGAATCATTATGTTCCCATTTTGCGATAGATTGTCTTGAGAGTCCTAACTTGTCAGCTAGCTGTTCTTGTGTGAATCCTATTTTAACTCGTAATTCCTGTATTCTTTTTCCGATATTCATATGTACTCCTAGGGAGTATTTTATATACTTTTCTTAATAGAACAATTAACTAGTAGGTTCTTTTAGGCAACTATCAGTTGCTAGAGAATTATCTTATATCCATACGAAGTCTAATCATATCACGACATTCTATTCCATTTTCATAAATAGGTTCTGGATAATTTCGACGGAAAAAATCAAAATCGATACCAACAATGCGAAATCCACACTTTTGGTATAAAAGCATTTGAATAGCTCCAGGATTACCTGTTCCTATCTCTATAGTTCTAATGTCTTTCAACTTCTTAATATCATCTATTACGTGTAAAATAAGTTGTTTGCCAATACCTTTATTCTGCCAGTCTTCTCTCACAGACAGATTCATTATTTCCATTGTGCCTTTTTTTGTGGTCATTATGAGTATAACAGCTACAATTTCATTCTCTATCTCGGTTACATAACAACTTCCTGTTTTCAGGTAACGACATACCAAGTCTTCATTGGGATCTGCTTGAAGTAATAAGGACATTGGGGGCTCTTCTATAGGAGAGAGCTTCCTTATTTTCCTGTTCATTAGCTTTTTCTGACAATATCTGGAATATGGTCCGTAATGATTTGGACCTTATCAGAAAGCTTCTGAGGAACGTTTTGTAAGGTATTACTTAGGACAAAAACCTTTTTATCGTAAGGCCATTCCTCAAAAGTTAGAACTTTTTCAAATGTATTTCGCCCCATGACTACAGCCATTCTAAATCTCCATTGTTAGACGCAATATAAACGATGTTTTTCACTTATCCTCCCAAATATTCAATTCATCAAGCTAAAAACAATTCTGGTTCCTGTCTTTCTTGACAATTGATATAAAGTTTTTGTCTGATATTAATACTCATTTCATCTTTTAATTCTCTTGCACTGAACGCACATGTTTTTATACAAGCACAACATCGTAAACAAAGATTACCATCTGTAATCAATGGATTATCCTTAGGAATAGCCCCTACAGGACATACATTTATACAGTCATGGCAATGTGTACATTTTGACTCATCCGTTATGATGACAACTTCATTCTTAGGATTCAATTCACGATAGGGACGATTACCGGGGACAACAATATCAGCTATCTTATCGATAGGACTATTCTTAATCTTTTTGCCAAACTCTCTAGCGATGTTAAGGTCTTGAATATCCGGTCGACCCGGGGCTATTGGATGAGCATCATCAGAAAGGGAATGTTCTCCGATAAAGGCAGAAGCGCCTATAATATGACCACCTTTGAGTGCCACCATATCCTTAAGCTCTAGTAAAGCATCATCAAAGGCTCTATTACCATAAACAACAACCAGTACGCATAGGCAATGATCAAGTTTGACTGATTTTAATCTATCAACAAAATCAGTAGGTAAACGTCCTGCATACACTGGAGCACCTATCAAAACAATTCCTTCAACAGAAGAGTTCAATGCACTATGGGTTATATCCAGTTGTTTATAGTCTTTTCTGTCCATACCTTCCGCGATGGCCGTCAGTATTTGTTTGGTAGTTCCAGTAGGTGAGAAATAAATAGTACTTATTGATTCCATTCTTAATAATACTTCCTATATAAATCTATTTATCAATAAATAGTAGATTGATCCTATTAGTTTTAACATATTATAAAGATCTTTACAAAACATAACCTCCCCGTTAAGGAAGGCCTATGTATTGAATACAATCATAACTAATAAGACTATACCAAGTCATTTTTATATGGGTATTTATCTTAATAGAGGAAGAGAACCTGTATAGCGAGCCACCTTTTTATTAGAACCGACAATGGCTATTCCACTATAAGATACATTATCAGGCGATATTTTCGAAATATCTTCCTTATAGGAATCATAGTCTCTACTTCTTTGAGCTACTTCAGTAAAAGGAATGAGAGTGAGATCATCTTCTAATCTCGCTGTAGAAACAATCTCTTTTATCTTATCACCAGTAGCTGATAAAATGGGAATATTTAGGCTTGTTATTCCAGCATACTCATTACCCTGAGCGTCATTAACCGTTTCCCGAACAATTTCTGGAAAGGTTCGACCTAATGATATACCCAATACGGAAGCGGTATTTGTTATTAGCCCTATGGGCAAATTGTTATTTATTATTATGGCTATCTTCATGACAGGAATATAAATAAGACGGCAAAAACATTCTTGTAAAAATGTGCGCTACCTTTTTAAGTACTGACTGGGAGTTAATCCTGTATAAGCTTTAAAGACCTTAGTGAAATGACTTTGATCATAAAATCCACAAATTAAAGCGACATCCACCAGATCTTGTCCGTCATTTAGTAGTTTTTTAGCCTGTTCCATTTTCTCTATTGTATCTAGCTTTTTATGTCCAATACCAAAAAGCTTACGAGTGAAACGATAACGTTGGAAACGGCTTAACTTGGCAGGTTTAATATGAGGATCTCTACCCCTATGTAATAGATTCTCACCCCACTTGGAATCTAAAGGAGAACTACTATTATACAGAAGAAGTTTCAATCTCTTGGTATGATTCCTAATTTCTTTCTTTGTTTTTAATAATATGAAAGGATCAATGAAATCAAATAGTGTAGCCGAATCCATTCTACCAATTCTCGGATTGGTCCAATCCCCTATTTGTTCATCCAGATATTCAATAGGTAAGTAAAGGACAACAAAACTAAAAGGGTTATTCTCATCAGGGGAACACAAATGGGGAATACCTGAAGGAATAGCCACAAACTGATTTGACTTTAATTCCCCTTCAAAAGTACCTATTGAGACTCTCGTAGAACCATGGAGAACATAACTTAACGACCAGGTTTGATGAATATGAGTGTGCCTTGAATACTGATCTCGTCCCCATTTAAGTTCAACATCCGGATAGTAAGGATTATGTGTTAGACCTATATTTAAAGGCAGGACATTTTCCATCGTTTTAAAATATATAAAAAAAACAGGAAAATCTATAGTCTTATTTGGTTTTACTTTCATATAAGTAGACCTCACTTACAAGACAAAAAGAAAGAGGTCTTAAGAAGCTACCTTATAATAGGGACAACATAAATGATCTAAATATTTTACCACAGAAAAACTGTTATCAGGTATAATCAACGAGAGAAATTTGATATTGATGTGGTAGAACTCATTTTACAAGGAATAACAACTAATAAATCGTAAAAACCTTAAAGTACAATTTTAACATACCTAACGGGAGGTATCTAATATGACCAACCAACATTGTTCATCACCAGCAATATTACTTATAGGGTTACTCATAGGATCATTAAGTATCATATTGTCAGGCTGTCAACACAGCTCTAAGAATATGGAAGATACAAAGAATAAAACATCTTCAGCACAACTTATTCAAGCTATTGTGGAAGAAGCACAAATACCAGCATTTGCCTATGTGATTATAAATAACAATAAAATCATGGACATGAAAGCAATAGGAACAACAGTACACCAGGGTGAACAGCCAGTGACCCTAGACAGTGCTTTTCACATTGGTTCAAACACTAAGTCCTTTACAGCTCTTTTGGCGGGAATAGGGGTTGACCGAGGCTTGCTAAATTGGGAAAGTAACATAGGAGATGAACTTTCTGAGATTTTTTCAGAGATTCCCCAGCCCTACAAGACCATCACACTAAGACAACTACTGAGCCACTCTTCTGGGGTGCCTTCTATCCCACCGAACAAACAATGGTTAGGATATTTTAGCTCCCATGCACCTTCACCAGAACAACGAAAACAGATGATAACTGATACTTTTACATTAGACATCCGTTTTGATCCTGGTACCAAGAGTGAATACTCAAACATGGGAGTGGTTATCGCGGCAACAATGATAGAAAGAGCCTTTGGAACAAACTGGGAGGATTTAGTTGTTCAGCTCATATTTACCCCCCTTTCAATTGACTCTGGTGGTTTTGGACCTCCAGCATTGGATAAAGGTGTCGAAGAACCCTGGGGACATCGAGAGAAAGCAATTTCACCTCAATCGATATATGCCGATAACCCTCGTGGTTTAAATCCGGCTGGACGGATTCACATGAGTATCCGTGATTCAGCTCAGTACGCTCAACTTTGGCTTAACAATGGCACTCCTTTGGTTTCAAAGGAAGTTTTTGAAGAAATCACTAGTGTTCATATGGATAACTATGCTCTTGGTTGGATTCGTATAGAACAAGACCCCCATTACATTTTAACACATGATGGATCAAACAGTAATTTCTATTCACGCTTTACCCTCATACCAGATGAAGGATTTGGTCTTGTTCTACTAGCCAATAAAGGAGATCTTACCCAGGTATTTGATAAAATTCAACAGATCATAATATCAGATTATAGATAATTCCCAGTGTAGTTTTATATTCATATATTAGACCATCCCACACCTATAAGACCTCAAGCCAAATATTAAGTAATCCCTTACTCTCTGGTGCAACTCTACAGGTTCAAACAGTTCAATATTATCCCCCATTCCACAAATAAAATGAACAACCATCCCTAGGTTAGGGAAGATTCCCTGGTCTAAAAGCCTTTAATATTGGAAAATCCTTAAACACAGTTACCTTATGACCCCCTGAAAAAAGAGGATCATTGTTATCTCGATTAATCCCCTCATGGAATAATGTTTCCCAAAGATCCATCAACTTATCCTGACGATCGAAAAACTGAATTTCTCTAGTAGAGATTATGTTCTTATTATTTTTATATTCCCAATGTATCATAACAGGAGATCACTGACATACAGTTGTCAATAGACCTTGCTGAGATTACTTTATGAAACGCACAACAAAAAAAGACACTACTATTTCTATATAATAGATAACTTTATCGATTGAGAAATCGTTTTTATTACAGCAGAATTATATAGTTAACGACTACTTTCACCCAATAAGGATTACAAACTCACACTCATCAGTTCCATAATGGGGATTAAGATAACATTTAATTTACTGAGCAAGGCATCCCTCTCTTGCCAGTATCAGATAAATGAAGGAAGAGACATCAAAAACTCAATCAATAGCCATACTAAGTAATATGATGACCTGATAATTCAAATGAGACAAAACAGTCTATTTCACAAGTGCTTCATACATAGAGAAATAAAAAAGCAACAAGACCTGGTAGTAAGTACAAAGCTAAGAGCTTAAACAATTTCTTTAGAACCTTTTGCTTCGTATTGAACCAAGAAGGTAGACTATTCTTCATCCTTGACTGTCATTCAATCTATCAATATTCATATAAAATTGAAGGCCTATGTTCTCATAAGAGATCAGAAGAGTCTCTAAGCACAGCAATACAATCTTAGATATACCAGAAGAAGATACTAACATTAAATAAAATCTACCTTGCGATGATAGACAGATGGAGAAGAAAATAAAGTTAAGGCTGTTAGCAATAGGGAATACAGAGAGGAACATAATAGAGCTATATTGATAAGTAGAATAGTAGTGTTAAACATGTTCCTATCTCTAAAAACTAAGCCTTCTCTCTTGTATAGTAGTTCTTATATATAATATTAAGCTGTCTATTGAACTCATCATCAACGATATCCTGATTCACTTTCTTTTTCTTAGCCCAGGCACTACGCATAATAGAGAAAAAGATAGTAGGAACAAGAACAAAGAAATAATCACATAAGGAAGTGCTTAATTTATCCTTATCTAAGTCATAGCCTCTATGGGCCAAAACATCTTTGCGTATGGACTCATTGATCTCTTCCCAGAAATCAAAGAGGGATATATCCTTGTTGTTAGATTTAAGGGCTTCTGATATAAGTATGGTAAACTCATCTTTGTGAGTCATGAAAACTTTCATGCCAGCCTTCATTTCTTCATTTGTCCAATACATGGCATCTTCACTATCAACATTATGAAAGACTTCAGTAAACATTGTTTTGATGTTTTCTTTGAACCGTTCCATAATTGCATCCAAGATAGACTGTTTACTGGGAAAATTGTAATAAATCAAAGCCTTACTGATATCACACTTGGTTGATATATCAGCTACTCTTGTTGCAGTATAACCATTTTGTGCAAAGAGCTTACAAGCATTATCTAGTATTTTTTTCTTAGTAACTTCTGAATCACCAGCCATCGGCTTTCCCCTTGATTAATTATATCTAGTATTTTACTGAACTATAGCTTATTTTTCCTTTGCAGTAAATGAGGAAATAGAATCACCCTATCCCTTCATTGAACAGTAAAACATAGCTTGTCCCATCTAGCAACAATATGAGAATGAGTCCTCCAGACTAACTATAAATTCTCCATTTTAAAAGATCCAATTAGTTCGGATTACTTGCGGAAAATCGACTATATAAGGAACTTCCCATTAGCTGAAGTATTACTTAATACCTGTAAATCTATATCAGTATATAAATTATTCCTTCTATGCTTATCCTCTCTCTTTTTTTTAAGTGTAATTGAGGAGATACACGGATATCAAACAAACACAAACTTTTCCTTGTTAGACTTTGAAAAGGGATAGTAAAATAAACAAATAATAAGTCATACAAGGAATATTCATGAAGATCAGCCCGACTTTACATCATTTGCTGACCTATCTACTGTTCTTTTTCATTATAATTCTACTTCCCTCCTGTTCTATAGGCAAAGATACCACCAGCAAAGATCATAAAGAACCATCTCTTATTCTTGGCTTTTCTCAAATTGGTGCAGAAAGTAGTTGGCGGACTTATAACTCAGAATCAATAAAAATGGCAGCTGAAGATCAAGGAGTTCAACTCCTCTTCGAAAATGCAGAGCAAAAGCAGGAGAAGCAGATCAAAGCCATCCGTTCTTTTATAGTCTATCAGGTAGATGTGATTGCTTTTGTACCCATTGTAGCCGACGGTTGGGATAACGTTCTCAGGGAAGCGAAAGCAGCAGGTATTCCTGTTCTCATTACCGATCGTAAGATAGTAACTAAGGATCCTTCCCTCTACGCAGGATTCGTGGGTACAGATAGTTATCAGGAAGGACGGGAAGCTGGAAAGTTCCTCTTAAATAAATATAAAGAACAGGATTCCCGGGATACTATAAGAATTGTTGAGATATCCGGAACAGAAGGGGCCTCCTGCGTAATAGATAGAGCCAATGGCTTTCGCCATGAGTTAGAAGGGCATAAAGGTTTCCAGATAGTACATACAGAATCGGGGGACTTCCTTCGTTCCAAGGGGTATGAGATCATGTCCCGGATCCTTGATAATATCGAAAATATTGATGTCCTTTATAGTCATAACGATGGGATGACCTTAGGAGCTATTGATGCCATAAAAGAAAAGAACATCCGTCCGGGCACTGATATCACAATTATCACCATTGATGCAGAACAAGCAGCTATTGACGCTCTTAAAAAAGGTGAGGTGAATTGTGTTATTGAATGTAATCCAGAAACAGGTCCGGTCATAATGGATCTGGCGAAACAATTGGCTAATGGAGAAACCATACCCCGCCTTATTCATATGAATGAAGGAGTCTTTAAGGAAGGGGATGATCTAAGCAAACTGCCTCCCAGAGGCTATTAGGATGAGCCGTTTTGTTCTCCTTGTAGAAAGGCTGCTTCCTTTTCTCAAATCCTATAGTATTAAGAAGAAAATCAAAAACTCCTATGTGATTATCATTTCCTTATTACTTATACCCTCTATCATCAGTGTAGCTAGCGTAGTACTGCAAACCCTGCGTTATGACAAAATCATTACTAATGTCAGTAAAACAAACCAACTCAATCAAATCGTCAAAACCAGCATAACCAATGAGATCTGGGATATCTTTTCAGGAAAGAAAAAGTTTGGTCAGGGAGAGCAATATCTAATCCTTAATGACATTAATCGACGTTTGGAGGACATACTACAGACAACTCAGGTCCAAAAAAACAGAGAAATGCTAGCCGTTGCCCAAAGAGCAGTTAAAACACTCAAGCAATACGTTGACCGTATGGGCCTACAAATAGAGCAAAAATATCCTGTGGCGGAAAATGAGCAAATACTTGATGAAATCCGGAGTGTTTCCGCTTTGGTATCTGATGTACTGCAGGATTTCATTGTCCTTGAGATAGAATCTACAGCTGCAATTAATGAGAATATCAAAGAATCGACTAAGATAATTGTTCTATTCCAGTTGATCATCCTCCTGTTAGTAACCTTATATGCAATCTTTGCCCAAAGGTCAGTAGCTCTCAATATCAATAGCCCCATACAAAATCTAGAAAAGATGTCCCAACGCATTGCCGAAGGAGATCTTAACATTCGGATGCCCCTTCCCCAGGTAAAAGAACTGGACTTACTAACAGAAAACCTGAACGTTATGGCTGTCCGTATCCAAGAGCTCATACAAAGCAATATAGAAGAACAACGGAATCGTCAAAAATCAGAAATGAATGCCCTCCAGGCCCAGATCACACCCCATTTTTTATACAATACTTTAGATACCATCATCTGGTTAGCAGAAGCTCAGCAGCATGATCAGGTGATTGATATAACAAGAGCCTTTTCCAATTTCTTTCGCATTTCCCTTAGCAAAGGGGAAGATTGGATCACAGTAGGTGAAGAGTTGGAACATGTTCGGTCCTACCTAACCATTCAAAAGATCCGCTACCGGGACATCCTCGATTATCAGATCAGTTATGATCCCCAGATGGCAGATTATCCCATAATCAAGCTACTACTCCAACCTATAGTAGAGAATGCTCTCTATCATGGGATCAAGAATAAAAGATCAAAAGGCTCCCTTATAGTTAAAGGATGGATGGATGACAATAACCTTTACTTTCAGGTAGAGGACAATGGAAAGGGGATGACACAAGAAAGACTCCACCAGATTCTAAAACAAATGGCTGATGGAATAACAACAGAATCCAGGCATGACATCTATGGTCTCTACAATGTGAGCAAACGCCTGGAACTTTTTTATAATAAAAAAGCCCATATACAAATAGAAAGTGAAAACAATAAGGGAACAAAAGTACTCTTTTCTGTGCCCTTAGGGAGGGATAATGTATAAAATCTTATTAGTCGATGATGAAATTGTTATACGTGAAGGTATCCGTAATAACATTGATTGGCAGAGCACAGACTTTACCCTGGTGGGTGAAGCTTCTGATGGAGAGACAGCACTGCCCTTATTAGAAGATCTAAAACCTGACATATTGCTCACAGATATCAGAATGCCCTTCCTTGATGGTTTATCCCTGGCTCGTATGGTAAAGAGCAACCATCCCTCCATTAAAATCATCATCCTATCAGGACATGATGAGTTCCAATATGCCAAAGAAGCCATAGCCATTGGAGTCGAGGATTACCTACTCAAGCCCTTTAGTTCTACCGAATTACTTCAAACCCTTAATCAGGTAGCCCAGCAAATACAGACAGAAATAGAGCAGCAAAATGATATCAAGAGCCTTCGACAGCAGATTATCCAAACAACCATCATCAGACGGGAAGAATGGCTTAATGATCTGGTGGCGGGACTTATCCCTTTTACCAATGCTGTAGAGCAATCTAAAGAAATGGGTATCGATCTCATTGCCAAAAAGTATGTCATTACAATCATTGATCTGAATGCCCAGGAAGGGTATTCCCAAGAACTCATCCAGACAAGACTCATGCTCAAAAAAGTGCTCAGAGACCTCCAGGACACAATCATATTCTCCCAGGGAGCTGAACGTCAGATACTACTTATAAAGCAAAGAACCTCTATTGATATCAGGGATCGTCTGGAAGTCATTCTTAATGAGATCCAGCAAAAGGTAGGGAAAAACAGCCATTGCCAACTCATTATAGGAAGGGGAACACCTGTGGATCGCATAACAGAGCTTCCTCTCTCCTACGAAGGAGCTCTCAGGAATCTAGGGGATGACCAGCTGATCCCTCACTCAGACAGGGAAGTCTTATCACTAATCCCGATCAAAGCGGCCAAGTTAGGAGATAAACTACCTTATATCCAGGGAAAAGACGTTGATGAACTCATTAAGGGTTACAAGGAGTTCCTCGAATCCATTCCCGGCCATTCCAGCTTTATATGCAATTATTTATTAGGTTCCCTATTAGTGACAGCCTCTGAAATGATCGTAGATATGGGTGATAATCCAGAAGAGATTATTCCCGGTTATCTACAAAAGGAAAGGCAACAATCTATAGTGCAGAGCAAAGATCAGTTCTGTCATCACATCCAGGAACTAATTCTCACCATAACCAGATACAGAGATTCCCATGATAAACACAAACACTACTCCCTTGTGCAGAGGGCCAAACGCTTCATTGATGGGCAATATACAGATACCAATCTATCTCTTCACATGGTGGCGGAGTTTGTTAAAGTGAGCCCTAACCACTTCAGTACAGTGTTTGCTCAGGAAATGGGAGTCACTTTTATTGAATATGTCACTAACATGCGCATCGATCGGGCTAAGTATCTATTATTAACGACAGACAAGCGAAGTAGTGATATTGGATACGAAGTAGGCTTTAGTGATCCCCATTACTTTAGTTTTATCTTCAAAAAAACGACCTCCATATCTCCTAGAGAGTTCAGATCAGAAAAAAACACAACTCTCACGTAAAATATCTAACCTTTTGAAAAACTAAGGAAAAACTTGAAATAATTACCAGAAAATATCTCATGTACGGATTAGAAAAGCGGGCTTAGCCTATTCTTCTAAATCCTTAAGGAGGGATACTAATGAAAAGAAAGATTATTCTTTCAATGGGACTAATGGTGCTCTTATGCACAATGGTCTTTGCTAATGGACAAAAAGAAGCAGCTTCACAAGGGGATGGTCTTATTACGGTCGGCTATGCCCAGGTGGGAGCAGAATCTGATTGGAGAACTGCCAATACAGAATCATTTAAAAGTACCTTTGTGGAAGCTAATGGGTACAAACTCATATTTGACGATGCCCAGCAAAAACAGGAAAACCAAATCAAAGCGATAAGGAACTTCATCCAACAAGACGTGGACTATATTGTAGTAGCTCCAGTTGTGGAAACAGGATGGGAAACAGTTCTTAAGGAAGCCAAAGAAGCGGGAATCCCTGTTATCTTATCTGACAGACAAATGGATCTCTCTGATGATAGTCTTTACACAGCTTGGGTTGGTGGTAACTTCCTCAAAGAAGGTCAAGATGCTATCAAATGGCTTAATGACTATGTGAAAAAAGAAGGAAGAGCCAATGAAGAGTTAAACATTGTTCTTCTTCAAGGAACCATTGGATCTTCTGCTCAGGTAGGAAGAACAAAGGGTGTTACAGAAGGTTTGGCCAAAAATCCAAAGTACAAACTATTAGCGAAACAAACTGGTGAATTTACCCAGTCTAAGGGTCAGGAAGTAATGGAATCCTTCCTAAAAGCTTATCCTGATATTGATGTTGTTATCGCTGAAAATGACAACATGGCCTTCGGAGCTATTGATGCTATCAAGGCTGTAGGTAAAGTTCCTGGTGAAGATATCATTATCATCTCCTTTGATGCGGTTAAGGAAGCTTTTAACCGAATGGTAGCTGGTGAAATAAACTGTGATGTGGAATGTAATCCCTTACATGGACCACGTGTAGCGGAAATCATCCAAACCTTGGAAAACGGGGGAACTGTCGACAAAATCATGTATGTCAAAGAAGATGTCTTTGATACATCTAACGCAGCAGCCATGCTTCCTACACGTAAATACTAATATTTAAAAGAGGATAGAGCCGAGACCTTCGGCTCTATCTGCCTTCCTCTTCAAGGAGACACTCATGACAAAAGAAATCCAACCCGTCCTACGCATGGTAAATATCAGTAAAACCTTTCCTGGCGTTAAAGCCTTGTCTAATGTGGACTTCACCCTTAATGCTGGAGAGATCCATGCCTTAATGGGGGAAAACGGGGCTGGTAAAAGTACTCTGATCAAAGTGCTTACTGGGGTTTGTACAATGGAAGAAGGTTCCATTTTACTGGAAGGACAAGGGAATCCCGTCTTTCCCCATAATCCCGGGGAGGCTCAGAAATTAGGAATCAGCCCTGTTTATCAGGAAGTTAATCTCTGTCCTAACATCTCAGTGGCAGAAAACATATTTATAGGACGTCACCCTCTTAACCTAATAGGCGGTGTTAACTGGAAAAAAATGAACCAACAAGCTCAATCCATATTGAAAGCCGTTGGTTTAGACAATATAGATGTAACAAAGAATCTGGGGGAATACTCCGTAGCTATTCAGCAAATGGTAGCCATTGCCAGAGCTATAGACTTTCAATGTAAAGTTCTCATTCTAGATGAACCGACCAGTTCTTTAGATGAATTAGAAGTTCAAAAACTATTTGAAGTGATGAAAAATCTAAAAGAAAGGGGTGTAGGAATTATTTTCGTCACCCACTTTTTAGAACAGGTGTATGAGATATGCGACACCATAACCGTATTAAGAAATGGTGAACTTGTAGGGCGATATTCTGTACAGGAACTACCTCGGGTACAACTGGTAGCCAAAATGCTGGGCCACGATTTTGACGACCTGGCCTCCATCAAGCAGGAAGAACAGGAATTAGAAGAGACAAACACCCAACCCCTTATGGTTAAAGCAATTGGTCTAGGGAAGAAAGGAACTATAAAGCCCTTTGATCTACAGATTCATAAAGGGGAAGTCATAGGATTAACCGGCCTTTTAGGTTCAGGACGTTCAGAACTGGCCAGATCCCTTTATGGGGCAGACCAGCCGGATCAGGGAGAATTATACTACAAAGACCATCCTCTCAAAAGTATGGCCCCTATTGATTCTATGAAGCAGGGAATGGCCTTCCTTCCGGAAGATAGAAAGGAAGAAAGTATCATCGGGGACCTGACAATCAGGGAAAACATGATCATTGCCCTTCAGGCCAAGACGGGAGTCTTCCGTTTATTACCCAGAGATAAACAAAATGAACTATCAGAAAAGTTCATCAAAGCTCTTAAAATCAAAGCTCCTTCTCCGGAAACCCTAGTCAATCAACTATCAGGAGGGAACCAGCAAAAGGTCATCCTGGGTCGTTGGTTAATAACCAATCCAGACTTTCTCATCCTTGATGAACCAACCAGAGGGATCGATGTGGGTACAAAAACAGAAATCCAGAAGCTGGTATTAAAGTTAGCCAAGGAAGGGATGACCATTATGTTCATCAGTTCCGAAATCGATGAAATGCTCCGTACTGTCAATCGTCTCTGTGTCTTAAGGGATGGTCAAAAAGTAGGAGAGCTCAATAATAAAAATCTTGATCAACAAGCTGTTCTGTCAGCCATAGCAGGAGGAGCCCATAGTGAACAATACAGTAAAAACTAAATTCCAGGACATCCTAAGGAAGCCCTTATTTCTTCCCCTCTTTGCCTTGGGATTAATGCTCATAATCAATGTGATCATTACCCCCTCCTTCTTCAAAATATCTATCCAGAATGGAGTGCTCTATGGGTATCTCATTGATATCATTAACAGAGGTTCTGAACTCTGTATCATGGCCGTAGGGATGACGTTGGTTGTCGCCTCCTCTCGGGGGGCAGATATATCCGTAGGAGCCGTAGCCGCTGTAGCTGGTGCCGTTTGTGTCCGCCTACTGGGATCCAGTTATGAAGCCTATGCCGTTCCTATGATTGTGGCTATACTCCTTTGTCTATTAGCAGGAGCCTTATGCGGAGCTTTTAATGGCTTCCTTGTTGCTAATCTAAAAATCCAGCCAATGGTTGCAACTTTGATCCTATTTACAGCAGGAAGGGGGATGGCACAGCTCATAAGTGCCAGGGAAATCGGTGATAAGATGGTTCCAGGACAAATACTCTATGTGAGAATGGAGTCCTTCAAAAACATTGGAGGCTATCTCCCCCATATAGTGGTCCCTACGCCCGTCTTTATAGCGGTGGCCTTTGTGCTCATCACCTGGCTCATTCTGAAGAAGACAGCCTTAGGACTCTATATACAATCTGTAGGAATCAATCCTAAAGCGGTTCGGCTGGTAGGAATCAACTCCACCCTGATCATCTTCTTGACCTATGTTTTCTGTAGCTTTGCCTCAGGACTGGCGGGGCTCATTGCAGCAAGCCGTATCTATTCTAGTGATGCCAACAATATCGGTCTCTATATGGAACTGGATGCCATTCTCGCAGTGGCCCTAGGAGGTAATAGCCTAGCCGGGGGAAAGTTCAGTTTAGCAGGATCCGTTATAGGCGCCATTACCATACAAGCCTTAACCACAAGCCTGTATGCAATGGGGGTCACAGCAGACCAATTACCCGTGTATAAGGCTATAGTTGTAGTTCTCATCGTGGCCATCCAATCGGAAGAGCTCAAGCGTTGGAGAGTACAATGGAAGGTCAGACAGCAAAAACTCAAGGAGGCAGCCTAATGCCAAGCCTGACAAAGCTTAAAAGTGTTCGTTCCCGATTGGGAGGGAACAACTTTCTCCTTACAGTAACAATCTCGATGTTTGTCCTTATGTATCTAGTGGGAATGGTTGTGTATGAACAGCAGAACTTCGGCACCATGCAGACCTTTTTTAATATGCTTATGGATAATGCCGGTCTTATTATTGCCGCCTCAGGTATGACCTTGGTACTCATCACAGGAGGTATTGATATCTCTGTAGGCTCCGTTGTTGGAGTCGTTTGTATGATGCTGGCCGATTTAATGGAAAACAAAGGAATGGGAGCCTACCCGGCCATCTTCCTTGTCCTCGTGTTTGGAATTATCTTTGGCGCTGTCCAGGGTTGGCTCATATCCTATTTAAAACTCCAGCCTTTCATCGTAACCTTGGCAGGATTATTCTTTGCCAGAGGGTTAACAGCTATGATTAGTGTGGAACAAATCGCCATCACTAATGAACATTTTCTCGGTATGGCTCATAAAAGCATCAAAGTATTCTTTGGAGCTGTTGTCAATAAACGGGGTATAAAACTCTATCCCTTTGTTCACCCTAATGTCATCATCGCCTTGGTGGCTATGCTTAGTGTTTGGTATATATGCCGTTATACCAAATTCGGTCGTTCTCTGTTTGCCATTGGAGGTAACGAACAATCAGCCCTTCTCATGGGACTGAATGTAAAGCGGATTAAGCTTTTAACCTACACTCTCAATGGCTTCCTGGCAGCTCTCGCAGGAGTGGCCTTCTGCCTCAATACGGTTAGTGGTTTTGTTGAACAGGCACGAGGTTTTGAAATGGAAGCCATAGCCTCTGCGGTTATAGGAGGCACCCTTCTCACAGGTGGGGTGGGAACAGTGATAGGAACCTTTTTTGGTGTTTTGATAAAAGCCACGATAGAGACCTTCATCCGTTGTGATGGAACCCTTTCCTCCTGGTGGAACAAGATCGTCTTATCAGCCCTTTTGTGTTTCTTCATTGTTCTTCAAAGTGTCTTTACTTATATCAAAAACAAGAAAAACCAAAGTATCTAGTCTCCTTCTCCTTCCCTTCGGGGGGGGAGTTATTTATTGAGGGAACGAATATAATCCTTCCCGTCATCCTTAATGATTCTGGAAGTGGGAAAGATACCCTTTAACCTTTGATAGGACTTATCATCGTACACCACAATGTCTTTAATCTTTTCCCGATATTTAAGAAATAGTTCCAGATAATCAATATCTGAACTGGGAAAGCCATAACCGATAAAGTTGATCTCATCCGTTAGTTCCAGACAGGAGAGAGTCTTATTCCACAGGGAATTAAAAAAGCTTCCCGATAAGAACTTAAGCTTGCTAAAAGACATAGGAACAAATAAGGGGGTGTCATTAAGGTGAATCAAACGTCCTGATTCATCTTCCAAGTCCACCTTATACACATTGTTTAAACTAATCACCTGAGAAGAAGGTGCTAGAAACCAATTGAAGGATCCATGAAGTTTATGATACTCAAAGATTAAGGGACAGGAATCTTCAGGAGAGGTGAGCTTAGTCTGACTATAGGATTGGAGAGGAATCCCGTAATCAATATTCCATACAGCATTCTTTTCTGTATAGAGGAGTTTTTCCAATAAAAGATCATAGTTAAAACTAATGATGAGACCATTACGATGTTCATTAGGCCCGGAGGCTGAATAGCAATTACTTTCTAAAAAAGAGATCAAGTCTTCCTTAAAATCATCCCTCACAGCAAAATCACTACTATTTAACTTAAAACTGATAAAATTAATCAGTTGAGACTCAAGAACCTTATATTGCAGTTCCTCGGCTTTATTGCGGAAAAAAGGCTTGGATAATACCAAATGGCAGAGAGATTCAAAACTATCCAGAGCCCCACCGGAAAGGGCAATGTTGTTCAGATGATAATCCTTAAGTTCCTTATATTCAGACTGAGTCGATTCAATAAGCTGATCATTGAGATCTTTTATGGTCTGCATACCGGGGCACACGGATTTTGAAAATCCAGAACCAAGAATATAGGCTTTATTGTAACTGAGCATATCTCTATTATAGTTTATACTATTAATTATGGAAGCCTATTCACGTCCTCCCCAGAATAAATATAAAAGCCTCATTCAGGAAATATGGTATACCCATATTGATAAAGAGGAAGATATCCCCCGACAGGATATGATTATCCCCAGAGGTTACATTAACTTAGTCTTTAATTTTGGTGATCCCTACTACTGGTTAAGAGAACAAATCCCCCAGAAACTTCCTCCTATTCTCCTCACAGGTCAACTAACAGGACAGACTATTATCAAGTACGGAAATTTCGTTGACCAGATAGGCCTAGTCATCAAAGCCGCAGGATTTTATCCTCTCTTTCATAGACCGGATAGCTTATTTAAAAACATCATCATTGATGGGTCCCACAGGGAATGGAGACTTGACCCCCTTTACCAGGAGCTTATAAAACAGCCTTCCTATGAAGAAAGGTACAAGAGTATCCATACCTGGCTGGAACAAGTGACAAAAGGTCAGGAGATACCTGACAAACTCAATACCATTCTTAAGGATATGGACCAATTGGATCAAAGAGGATCTATACAAGATTTAGCTCTTAAGCATAATTATTCCCAAAGCGGTTTAGAACGATTTTTTAAAAAGTATGTGGGAATGACCCCTAAGGAGTACCTTGGGATTGTCCAATTCAAGAAGACCCTGGGCTCCTATAATAGTATGGACATGGTTGACTTCTACTATGATCAATCCCATTTTACAAAAGTCTGTCACCGTTACACAGGAAGAGCGCCAAAACAATTATGGGAGGAATCCCAGGAGATCACCCTACGCTACCTATTGAATAACGCCGATTTTTTACAATCCAAAGAAGGAGAATATGAATAATTTATTATTCCGCAACAGGGAATAAGGAGGATATAACAATGAAAAAAATCCTATTAGCCGGAGCCACAGGATACTTAGGTGGTCATATACTGGATAAATTATCCACCAGTTCATACGACTATAAAGTTCTTGTCAGGAGCCCTGGAAAGTTAGATGAGTCCCTCAAAGGCACAGACAAGGTCATCCTTGGTGAAGTTACCAAAAAGAAAACCCTCGAAGGCTGTTGTCAGGATATTGATATTGTCATATCAAGTATAGGTATAACCCGCCAAAAGGATGGTTTGACTTATTATGATGTGGATTATCAGGGAAACAAAAACCTACTAGAGGAAGCGGTCAAATCGGGAGTGAAGAAATTCATCTATATCAGTGCTTTGAATGCTCCCAAATACAGAGAACTCAAAATCCTGGATGCCAAAGAAAAATTCGTTGATGATTTAAAACAGTCAGGAATAGCCTACCAAGTCATAAGACCTAATGGATTCTATTCCGATATAACAGAAATATTTAACATGGCCAAGAATGGTCGAGTCTACCTTCTAGGTAATGGGGAACAATTAGCCAATCCGATATCCGGAGAAGACTTAGGAGAATATGTCCTGTCCCAAATAGAATCTAGTGACACAGACCTGGATATTGGCGGGCCTCAAGTCTTAAGCCAGAATGAGATAGCAAAACTGGCCTTTGATGCCTTAGGCAAAAAAACCCGCATCAGTTACATGCCTGTTGGAATGGCCAAGTTCATCATAAAAGTACTTCATTTATTCACTTCTATGAAGACATATGGACCTATAGAATTCTTCTTAACAGTCATGACTGTGGATATGGTAGCCCCTCCTACCGGACAAATTACACTAGGGGATTATTTTAAATCTTTGGCCAATAAGAAGGCTCCATAAGGAGCCTTCTTCAGGACAGGGGAAACAGCAAAGTAACCCTGACATAAGGCACTTTACCTTCCGGTAGGTGCATAATCATATTACGAGCTCTCACATCCCCTCCCATCTTTTGTACCATTTGTTTCACCACAAATAAACCAGCCCCTTGAGACCACTCTTCCTCAGGAATTTTGACAGGAAAACTCTCAAAGGTATAAAACAACTCAAACACAGCCTCACTATACTCATAGGGAATCCCATAGATAGCTTGTCCATTATCATCTCTAGTAACAGTGTTCTTGGGAGGATTCCAGAAGCTATACTCCACATAGGATTCACTTCCCTCATGCCGAATATTAGACAGGAACAGAATCTTACCATCTTCAGGGGAGTACTTTATGGCATTACATAAAAGTTCTTTGAATATAGTAGCTAATGACTCCCGATTCACAGCTAAAGTATGACTTTGACCGAGTTTAAGGGGATTCAAACTAATAGAACGCTGATGTTCTGCTAATATGGGAAATAACTCATCCTTAAAATATTGTTCTATTCCCTTGGTCACCTCGTCCAAAGGATAAGATTTTACCTGAATATCTTCATGGGCCAAGCGTGATATGGCATCTAAATCATTAATGATCTTCTTCATATAATCAGCTGATTCTACAACCAATTCTAGGACCTTCTTACTAACGATCAATTCATCAAAACTTTGATCCTGGTTGTTGATTTCCTCTTTGAGCATATCCAACCAATAGAATCCCCCCCCTTGTCCCATATTACGGGATAGAATACCCATAATACGATTGGTTTGGGTCACATCCTTGGAACGGTATAAATCCTTCCAGGAGAAGAGCCCTAACTTATCGTATTGATCCATGATGTATTCCTCATGATTCTTACGGATAAAGTTCTCTTCCATTTTTCTTTTTAGAATGCGGTCGACATCTTCCAGGAGCTCAGCCCCCTTAAGGGGTTTCTCCAAATAATCATCCGCCCCCATTTTTAAAACTTTTACCGCTGTTTTAGTAGATTTCTTGGCAGTAAGGAAGATAAAAGGAGTGGTAGGAGAGTATTTGCGGGCTTCCTGAAGGAACAGCTCTCCATCCATATCGGGCATCATCAGATCAGATATAATTACATCATAATTGGTATGTTCCAAGGCATTGATAGCATGTCGCCCCTGTAAATAAGTATCAACATTATAGCCTTTGGTTTCCATCGCCTTGCGTATGAGCGCAAGACTTACTTCATCATCATCAACAGCTAGCACTTGTATCATAGAAATACTTTAACAGAAGAAGTATTAAATAGACATTAAGAATTTTTATTTTGTTTAAGGAAGTTTCTCTTCTAAGGGGATAAATACATTGTTAGGATCCAGGAACCCCGGAATGGCTGTACCATCATTAGGATAAGGTAAGCTCATCCCTCTTGTTGCAGGAGTATTCTCATTGTACTTATACCACTGGGTCAAAAGAGCATAGAGATATGCTTCTCCATCGTGGATTCCCCAGAGCCATTGACTGTTGTCACCCAGCAAGGTCGCCAATATCATAGCCTCTGAAAAGCGAAGGTCCCCCCTATCATGGCCGATGGCTCCGTCCCCCTCCCATATTTTGATAACGTAATTAGTACGATATCGTTCGAGAACAGCCCCCTTCCAGTAGGGATCATCCTCATAGAAGTTAGTTACAACGTTCTGAATATCCTCGTCAGCTTTGGACAAACTAAAGAGGATATGAAGGCTATAACGCTCATCATTAATCCCAATTAGACCTTCCTGATGATAGATTCGAAATCCCTCTCCTTCCATAGGCCCCTTATCAAGGGATGCCATTAGAAAATCCCCTACCTGCTGATCAAGAACTACTGCCGTCTGAATCCCCATCCCGGGGGCTTTAAGGGACTCGGAACGCTGGAAACTATCCATAGTCCTTGTTAGTGTCATACTTCTATCATCTGCCCGGCCGAATTGGGAAGGAATACCATCCTGGTATATATCGACAGCAGCTAAAAGATTAGTAATGGCAAGCATTAAAACCAATGAATAACAGTACTTCAAGTCATAACCTCTCCCCTTCATTTTTGGCAAAAACACTCACAATCTTTAATCCTTTACTGTCGATAATGCTCCAAAAACTCCCCTAAGCGCCCTATAGCCGTGGTCAAGTCAGTTTGACCGGGAAGGAAGACCACACGGAAGTGATCCGGTGACTTCCAGTTAAAACCTGTTCCCTGTACAATAAGGATTTTCTTCTCCAGGAGAAAATCTAAGGCAAACTGCATATCATCCTTAATGTTGAATCTATCATCAAGCTTAGGAAAGAAGTAAAGAGCTCCCTTAGGCTTAACACAGGACACACCAGGAATATCATTCAACATCTTCCAGCCCAGGTCTCTTTGTTCCTTTAACCGTCCCCCTGGATTCACCAGGTCATTAATACTTTGATAACCCCCAAGAGAAGTTTGTATTGCAAACTGGGTGGGAACATTAGAACATAGACGCATATTGGACAGAATATCCAAACCTTCTCGATAACCACCAGTCATATAACGGGGACCTGTAAGGTACATCCATCCTGAACGGAATCCAGCCGCTCTATATGCTTTAGACAAACCATTAAAGGTGACAATAGGAACATCATCACATAGAGTAGCTATCGAAGTATGTTTCACATCATCAAAGACGATCTTTTCGTAGATCTCATCACTGAATACAATCAGGCTATGCTCTCTGGCAATCTCCAGAATTTCTTCCAGAAGTTCCTTAGAATACACAGCCCCTGTAGGGTTGTTAGGATTGATTAAGACAATACCTACAGTTCGATCCGTCACTTTTTTACGGATATCATCTGGATCAGGCATCCACTCTGCCTGTTCATCACAGATGTAGTGAACTACTTTTCCCCCTGATAGAGTGGCAGCCGCTGTCCATAAAGGATAGTCTGGAGAAGGAACCAGAAGTTCATCTCCATTATTCAGCAATCCCTGCATAGACATGGTGATCAATTCACTGACCCCATTACCAATGTAGATGTCTTCAATACCTACATCCAGAAGGCCTTTCTTCTGGCAATCCTGCATGATCGCTTTGCGGGCCGAAAACAAGCCCTTGGAATCGCAGTACCCTTGGGCTTCTGGTAAGTTCCTTATTACATCATGAATTAACTCTTCAGGAGCATCAAAACCAAAGGGGGCAGGATTACCTGTGTTAAGCTTTAAAACACGATACCCTTCCTCTTCTAATCTTTTCGCTGCTTGAAGAACGGGACCTCTAATATCGTAACAGACTTCGTCTAGTTTTTTGGATTTTTCAAATACTCTCATAGGGACGGTTTAAAACGTATTGTTCATTAAGTCAACGAGATACGGACAATTTCTTACCTATTTTTTAGTGAGACTAAAGTTTATACACTAACAAATGATTGTAAGCAAATCGATACTTTGGTCTAAGCAAAGTAGCCATTTGGTCTAAGCAAACCACTCCTTTGGTCTAAGCATTCCATTGAATTGCTTAGACCAAAGTTATGTTTTAGTTCTGAAGATGATAACGTTCCTTTAGACCTGTGGCAAAGTATTCCATAATAAAAGCAACGACGAGGATAAGATAGGTGATAAAACCGATCTCCCGAATATCATAAAAATAGCCTGATGACATGAACAAATTGTATCCGATACCACCAGCTCCTGCAGCAGCCCCCATAGCAACAGCCACAGCAAAGTTGATCTCAAAGCGAATGAAAGTCCAGGATAAAATATAGGATATAGCCGTAGGAAAGACAGCTTGAAACACGATTTGGAACCAGGTTGCCCCTGAAGCTTTTAAGGCTTCAATGACCCCTTCATCCAGTTCTTCAAAAGATTCCGAATAAGCTTTAAGCAAATACCCAACCGTATGAAAGCTCATTCCGATTACAGCAGCAACCGATCCCAAACCGGCTCCTATGGCAAATATCAACACCCAGAGAACTGTAGGAACCGATCGCATTAAGGCCACTATGGTTTTCACAACATTACTGATAAAAGGAGTTGATAGATTTTGTGCGGCCAGTAAACCGAGAAATAAAGATACCACTCCCCCAATGAGAGTTGTTAGAAAAGCGAGAGCTAAGGTTATACCTACCTGTTTTAGCCCTGCCAATAGTATAAGGACAGTACTGCTTTCTTTGACTCCAAAATGGGAGGCTACCCCCCTTGGACTGGTAAACATAGTCCAAAAGTATTGGATTGTTTTGATCGTAGCCTCACCCATAGGAACATCTTGAGTATCTATCTTCACAAAACCATAGATGGTGACCAGCACTAACACTAAGAGAGTTAAACCAAGATAAGTCTGAGGGAGAGACCTTTTATGAACCACAATTTTAGGGGCTTTCTGATCTGTTATCATAGGATTACCCTCCTGAGATAATTGGACAGGGTTTCAATCAGTAGAACGATCACGACAATACTTATAACGACTAAGGCAGCCGCCTGGTATTGGAGGCTTTTGTAATACAAACTGAAGATAAATCCGATACCGGAACCAGTTAATAATCCAACCAGGGTAGCAGAACGAATATTATGTTCTATCATGTACAAGATCCAGCTCACCAACTGAGGCATACTGGCGGGTATAACCGACTGAGCGATAATGGATAAGCTATCAGCTCCAGCAGCAGTTAGAGCTTTAACAGATTGAGCAGAGGCTTCTTCTATGGTTTCCATAAAAACACGGGTCAGAAAACCGAAGGAGTAGAAAAACAAAGCCAAAAAACCTGTAAACACACTTTGACCAAAGGTCAAAAGGAGTATCATGGCCCAAGCGGCAACAGGAATATTTCTATTAATGGAGGCTATAAGTCTGGAGATATAAGCCACCCCTTTATTAGGTCTCGTGGTCCCTGCACCTAATAGGGCAAAAACCAAAGCAAACACAGCAGATACGGTAGAGGCCATAATGGACATTAAGATCGTATCTACTAATTTATCCAGTATGTTAGGGAGCTTAGCAAGAGCTGCTTGACCTGGAATCATATTAGAGAATATCCAGACAATAACCTTCGGTAGAGAGTAAAGGGCTTTTGTAAAGCTAAAATCTGTAATACCTGCTGTCACAAAGACAACAAGAACCATTAGAGTAAATAAAGCCAGGGCTCTTATCTTCTGAGTAAGAAAGAACTGATTAATTGATGAGTTCATATGCCTCTGTCCCGTAGATATTATAGATAGACTCATTGTCTAATTCCGGTGGGGTTCCATCAAAGACAAGGTTCCCCTTATTGAATCCAAGGATCCTGTCTGAATAGGTCTTAGCCACTTCTACCTGATGTAAATTGACCAGGGTGGTTATCCCATATTCCTGTTGGACTTTACGAATATAATCCATAACGATCTTAGCTGATCCCGGATCCAGGGATGATATAGGTTCATCACATAACAATAATAAAGGCTCTTGAACCAAAGCCCGTGCTATCCCTACCCGTTGCATTTGCCCTCCGGACAATTGATCACAACGTCTATAGGCATAATCTTCCAATCCTACAAGAGCCAGCACCTCCATAGCCATTTGCTTCTCCTGTTCTGAATAGATCCCCAGGACCCCTTCAATGGTGGATTTATAACCTAGCCGCCCATGAAGAACATTCTCAATCACTGTCAAACGGGTTACCAGATTATAGTGTTGGAAAATCATACCTATTTTGGCCCGGGCCTTTCGTAATTTATGTCCCTTGAGGCTTAGCATGTTCTGATCATCAAATAAGATCTGTCCATCAGAGGAATCAATGAGACGGTTAATGCAGCGGATAAAGGTTGTCTTTCCTGATCCTGAAGGACCGATGACTGAGACAAACTCACCCTTTGTAATATCAATATTTATTTTATTAAGTGCCAGTACATCTTTGTAGTACTTAGTTAAATCATTCACTTCCAAAAGTGCCATATATTATCCCCTATTATAAAGAAACAAAGGCATCCAGCCCTGGGCGTAGGCCCGGACTGAATGCCCTAAACAATCAACTTACTTCATACCGCTTAATTTACGAATAGGGTCGTACCAGGAATCTTCCACTGTGGCAAACTTTTGCCCGGCCCGAAATAGAGCTTTAATGTCAGATCCTTTAGGAGCAAAGAGAAGTTTATTGTTGTATACTTCTGAAGACATAAGGACTTGTTGTACCTTAGCAACTTCTTCTGGTGTAACGAGATTAGTATTAACAACCAAGGGAGCATTAAGAACAGGAACAGTAGCAATCAATCGTACCTTTTTACCCGCTTCTTGATCAAACGGAGCATCAGCACCATCTTTAACTACCAGAATATCACCAGCTTGGGGATCATCATAAGAACCTTGTTCCCAGGATACATATTCATTAACACAGGAGTTACAAAAAGCACCAATATCAGCTTTACCAGTCAAAACATTCATCAAAGATCCCTGGTGGGAACCACCAAAAAGAACCTGGGCAAATACCTTATCAGAGCCACCTTCGAGAAGGTCATCTGCTGTTACATTGAAGTTTTTACTAATGATACTGGAAGGGACACGGAAGCCACTAGTAGAGGAGTTAGAAACAAAGGAGAACTTCTTTTGTTTTAGTGTATCCAGGTTATAGTCTCCACCAATTTTATACTGATCCGTGTTTTCAAGAAGGGTTCCTAACATGGAGTAATACTTGGCATCTGATAGAGTACCTGAGTTTCCTGTGTTCACAACTAAAGGTAATACAGCTTTTTCACGGGCATGGGCCTGAACATAACCTTCTCCACCAAACCATGAAAAGGCTGCATTTTCATTAACTAAGGCTTCGATAGCAATGGCATAATCTGTTGTTAACTGTTCCTTGATAGGTCTTCCCAATGCTTCTGATACAATACGTATTAATTCTGTACGAGTTTCAGCAAACTCAGGAGTAGATTCATTGGGATACCATACCCATACTAATTCATCATTTGAGCTTTCTTGACCGCCATTGGCATAGAGCCCCATGGTTAAACTTAAAGCCACAAGTAAAATAGACACGATTTTTTTCACGTCATTCTCCTCATTCAATTTTTCATGAGTCACTCTACCTAATGGGTATTAAAGGAAGGTTCAGATAATATTAGAATCAAATTAAGCTAGTTAAAGTTTAAACAGTTTTTCTTTAAAATCTCCCAATCACCAGGAGGAACAGTCATTAATCCCAGGGCATCTTCCTTGCCGTATTCGCCATGAAAATCACTTCCTCCTGTACAGATAAGGTCATATTCATTGGCTAATGCCCTTACCTTTTTATAGTCATCAGAACTATGATCAGGATGGGCTAATTCAATCCCTTGTAATCCTAAGTAAACCATATGGGGAACTAAGTCATAGACAGCTGATTGTCCAGGATGAGCTAAGACAGGGATTCCTCCATCAGCCTTAATGGCAGCAATGGCATCGTGATATGTTACATAAGAGATATCCCGGGCAGCTATCCCTCCTGACTTAAAAAGTTCCCTATACAGATCAGAGTAGATCTCTGTGGTTATTTTCTTATCTTTAAGTACAGCCATAATGTGTTGTTTGTACAAACATCTGGAATGGGAATTCAGACAGTAAGCTTTATCTTCTACTTCCTGTACAGTGACAGGATATCCTTGAGCCTGAATGATTTGTATTTGCTCCAAAGTATTATTATGTCTTTTCTTAAGAGTAGCAGAACATAGGTCCTGAATATGATAGGGATTCCGGTTATACTGATATCCTAAGATATGAACCTTTCGTCCCGTATCGGGATCAAAGGCGGATATTTCAATACCCCTGAGATAGAGTAAGTTGAAGCGACTCGCCATGCTTTCATTTTCCCCCTGGTGCTCTACTGTGTCGTGATCTGTCAGGGATAAAGCAGCAATTCCCCTCTCTTGTGCCAATTTCATTAAGTTACGAGGAGAATAACTGCCATCGGAGACCCAGGAATGGAGGTGCAAATCGATTAACATAAGGCCTCCATTTGTCCCTGGCTCATATGATGTTCCCTATCACATAAGCCTTCCATGAACTCTAGATCATGGAAGATACCCAACATGGTGGTCCCCCTTTCCTTGAGCTGGGCAATAAGAGATCTGACCTTTCCTTTGGAATGATGATCCAGGGAAGCTGTTGGTTCATCCAGAAGGAGTAATCGCGGTTCTTTTACCATAGCCCGGGCTATATTCAGTCTTAGTTTTTCTCCACCTGAAAAGGTTGCGGGATAAGAGTCCCATAATTCTTCTGATAATTCAAAATGGGTTAATAGTTCTATAGCTCTCACTTCACTATCCTTATGGGATAATCCTTTTTCCCTTCCTGCTTGAATTAAGATGGTTAAAGCGGTAGTCCTGGGAACAACCTGAAGAAACTGACTAACATAACCTATTTCATACTGACGAAGGAAGATCCTCTGACGATGGCTCAGTTCATAAAGATTCACCATCCCATAGGCCTCACTGTCATATAAAATGCTCCCTTTCTGAGGGATATAGGTTCCATAGATGAGTTTGAGGATGGTTGATTTGCCGCTTCCACTCTTACCCGTAATACCTACAAACTCACCGGGATAAAGGGATATATTAATATCACGACAACCTTCTATGCTTTTGTTATGATCATGAAGGTAAAAAGATTTGCTCACCTCTTGGATATGTAATAAAGCTTGATTCATGAGTGGCTCCTGTTATTGTTTTGGTACTTGTGAATAAACTCCTGGATAGGCAGGGAAAAATCCTCCAATCGTTCCTTTAGACAATCATGGGACCAATCCCACCATTGAATGGAAAGGAGCTGTTCTATCTGGGAGGGATCAAAACGGTGGCGAATGAAACGGGCAGGATTCCCCACGACGATCCCATAGGGGGGGACATCTTTTGTCACTACAGAACCTGCGCCAATGACCGATCCAATACCTATGTTGATTTCCGGAAGGATAATGGCACCGTGTCCGATCCAGCTATCATGACCTATGGTCGTGATACGTTCCCTTCGCTTTTGAAAGAAAGTATCATCATTAGTATCCCTTAATCCAAATAACTGACGCCTATAGGTAAAGTGATGCTGACTTGGTCTTTCCATAGGATGGTCTGTTGGGCCAATACGTACCATAGCAGCAATATTACTGAATTTTCCAATGTGGGTATTCTGAATGATGCACCAAGGTCCTGTATAGGAATAATCGCCAATGACACTGTGATCGATATGGTTTTGCTCTCCAATATCGACATAAGCCCCTGTTACGACTTTGCTTAAAACAGAATCAGCCCCAACAGAGGGATGCTCTTCCTTTAATATCTTCATTGTGCTTCCTCGTTAATAATGGGTTTGGTATTTAAGCTGCCCTTGAACATACACAGAGGTAATGAGAGGGAGCTTTTCATCATTAAGATGAAGAACAAGTACATCCGCTTCTTTTCCTGCTTCCAGGGAACCTAAGCGATCCTCCAAACCAACTGCTTTTGCAGGATTCAGGGAGACAAGATTCAAAGCCTCTGGGAGGGATAAGCCATAGTCATCATGAAGCTTGAAGATACAATGGATCATAGCCGCAGGATAATAGTCACTACAGAGGGTATCGATAGCCCCCTCTAAGATAGCTTCCGCGGCTGAAAGATTCCCGGAATGACTTCCTCCCAAGAGAATATTGGGAGCACCAGCGACAGTGTAAAAACCTAGACGTCGCGCTTCTTTTGCGACTTCCATAGTAATGGGAAACTCAGATATATTAAGAGATAATTCCTTATTCAAATGTAACTTATCAATCGTATCATCATCATGACTGGCTACAGGAACGCCCCGACTGATCGCTAGTTGAGCTAATTCCTGTATAGCAGTGATAGGCAGCTTCTGTGCTGTTTGGGTTCGCTTTATCACTTCATCAGCTTCTTCTTCTGATAGCTTGCGATACCCTTTGATGAATTTCTTATAGACTTCCAGGTTTCTATACTGCCCCTGACCGGGGGTATGATCCATGAAGGAGAGTAGATGCACCATGTCAGACTTAATATAATCTTCCAGCTCTTCGACCCTATCTAAGCTGTCTATCTCAAAACGAGCATGAAAGCGGTGACGGATGAGACTGTTCTTCCGGCGGAGACGATCAATGAGTTCAACAAAACGTCTGGTATGAGAGGCTTGTCGGATAACCTTGTCATCAAACTTCCAGCTTTGATAAAAGGACAGGCTATGATACATGGTGGTAATTCCCTGTCCTATTAAGTTTCTCTCTGCTTCTTTGAGAGCTATCGAAAAATCCATAACACTTGATGGTCGCGGAGCGGCAATCTGCTCGATATAATCAGAGTGAACATCAATTAGTCCAGGAAGAATATAGGATCCCTGGGTATCAATATAGGAATCTGGAAAATCATTACGGCAAGCTTTAATCTCAGTAATGTGTCCCTCTTCCATTATCAGTAAATGATCAGGAAGTACTTTGTGGGGAGTGACGATATGACCTTTCAATATTGTTTTCATTATAAAACCTCATAGTAGGGAATGAACCAGTTCCTGTGTGTACTGGTGTTGGGGATCTTCTAATATCTGATCTGTTAAGCCTTCTTCAATGACTTGACCATTGAGCATGACTAACGCTCTGTCAGCTAACATTTTGACCACAGATAAATCATGGGAGACAAGGAGCATGCTTACTTTGTATTCCCGTTGAATTTCTTTTATCAAATCCAGAACTTTTGCCTGAACTGATAGGTCTAATCCTGTGGTAACCTCATCCAGAAAGAGAACTGGAGGGTTGTTTGATAAGGCTTTGGCTATCTGCACCCTCTGTTGCATTCCCCCTGAGAAGTGGGAAGGAGATTCTTTCATACGGAAGGAGGCGATCTTGACCTGGTCTAGTAAAAACTCTGCCCGATTAGTCATGGATTCTACATTTCGCCATCCGGCAGCAATCAGGTTCTCCCCTATGTTGGATAAGGAGGAATAGTTCATCCGTAATCCTCTAAGGGGATTTTGATAGATCATTCCGAACTTCTCATTCCGTAAACGACGTTGTTCTCTTCGGGGAGCCTCAAAGAGGTTGGTATACTCTTCTCCCTGAAAGTGATAATTCCCTTGCTGGGGATATTGATCAAAATACAAACATTGCATTAGTGTCGACTTTCCACTGCCCGATTCACCGACGATCCCAAGGATTTCCTGAGGATAGAGATCGAAATTGACATTCTGTAAGGCATAAACCGTCCCACAGCGGGGACAGTAATTATGGTCCAGTCCCTCTTTATGGCTGTGGCAATAGGAACATCCTGTACCAAATTGTTTATTCAAATTTCTTATAGATAAGAGAGGCTTTGATTCATTAGCCAAGGAGCACCTCCTTTGAGGAATCCTGCCGTTCCTGACAATAGCTTGTGTCATTACACTGGTAGTAGGTTTGATTTGTTTCTGTATCAACTAGCTCATCCATAAACACATTTTGAGCCCCACAGAGGCGACAGGTTTTATCTTTGAATTCTTCTGCTTTGAAAGGAACATCCTCAAAACCGAGACTTTCGACTTTTGTATAAGGGGGAACCGCATAGATTTTCTTTTCCCGCCCTGCTCCAAAAAGGAAGAGATTCTTACTCTCATGAAGTCTGTTATTGTCATAGCGGGGGATGGGACTGGGAGCCATAACATACCGATTCTGGACCATGACAGGATGATCGGCTCCTGTTGTCATGTCCCCTGTTTTAACGATTTCTTCAAAGAGGCTTAGAAAGGCCCCTGAATACTCTTGTTCACTGTGGAGGATTTTTGTTTTTCCTTCTGAAGGTTCAATGCTCCGTAGTGGTTCAGGAATAGGGACTTGAAGGATCATGATTTGCTCTTCCTCCAGTTCTATTTCGGGGATTCTATGGCGCGATTGTATCAAAGTAGCCTTCTTTGTATGGGTAGTTACTTCAATGTCCGTTGTGGTTTGGGTGATTAGTTTTTTGATATTGACCGCATTAACAGAATCGTCTGCCCCCTGATCGATAACTTTAAGAGTATCCCCTTTACCTATAAGGGATAAGGTTAATTGTAAACCACCTGTCCCCCAACCTCTGGCTATGGGCATTTCCCTGCTGGGAAAGGGAACTTGGTATCCCGGGATGGCTATAGCTTTCAAAGCAGCTCTTCTAATAACCTTCTTGGAGGATTCATCAAAGAAGGCATAATGGTGTTTTTTACCGGCTAAACTCATTCCTGGGACCCTCCTGATTTTCTTACCCTCCGTAGAGCTTCTAATTTGGATTGGAAAGTTACGTAATGGGGAAGCTTTAGATGGGATATAAATCCTGTGGCTTCTACAGAATCAATGTGAAGGAGAACAAACTCTTCCTGATGAGTAGGATAGCGGATATCTTTAGTCTCTAGATTATGATCGAGTAGACTCATGGCTATCACTTTGGTTTCATTCTGGCCGTAGCAAATACCATAGCCCAGTTCAAACTCTAGCTCTTCCTGCCCCTGTCCCAAGGATTTGGTAACAGGAATGAGGGTCTCCACTTCAGATATTTCAATATCCCCTATGTAGTATTCCCTGTCCTCTGAGGTTTCTTCATAGGGATCATCGATATAGAGGGGCAAAAGCCCTACCCGTAACTCACCTACTGTGGGATGGAGGGCTCCTCCTCCGAATCCTCTTAGAGAGGCATAACCTAAAGAGGTTACAGCCCCTGTCTGTCCTCTTGTTAATACTTGTAATCGTTCAGATCGCGATGTAGGGAAGCTGATTGAAGCTGTTGTAACATCTTTTGGAAGGGTACGATCCAAAGGAAAATCTTTGAGGAGGCCTTCTTTGCGCAGATAATCTACGACTTTGGGATAGATCCAATCCTTTGGGATGGCAGAACCAGAACTTTCCCGTTGATAGAGAGAAAGCAATGCTTTTAAGTCTGGAACCCTTTCTTCAATAAGGGAAAAATCAAGGAGACGCTGGGAATAATCAGGTGAGGATCCTAATAACTGCCCACCGGGGATATCTTTAAAAGCCGCTGATATTCGTCTTTGTATAAACAGGGAATCTGTATTAAGTTCTTTTGTTGTATAAAGCCGAGGGACGGTAGAGCGGTAAGCTCTCAATAGGAAAACAGCTTCTTCAGGACTCCCTTGTCCCTGTTTAATGGCCAAAGCGGCTAATTCCCTATCGTAGAGACTGGCTTCAGACATGACTTGATCTATGAGCGACTTCATTCCTCCTTGTATGGCTTCTACCTCCAGAAGCACAGCGGACTGAACACGAAGGACCTCGCGCCTGAGTAAAGAACTTTCTATAGCTTCGCGTCCCCCTCTTACAGCAACATAGGCCATCAGTTTACCTCCTTATTGATATAGCTAATGGTTGTGGTTCTTGGTAGTCCACAAAGACGTCCATATTGGTCAAAAAGGAGAACATCTACTCCTAAGGGAAAATAAGAACAGGCTTTGTTTCGTTCCGGTATCCAACATTCCAGAAAAGGAAGGGGCTTCCATTGGACGACATCTTTTATTCCCGGACCTGATAATTGATAATGGGATTCTGTAGGAAGTGTTTCTGCTAAAAGGGAAAGATCTTCTATGGAGAGGAGAATCGTAGCTCCTTCATGGGGATTCAATTCACTCCCCTTCTTCGCTGCAGTAAAGCAAAGAGAAGCCTCTTCCTTTATCTCCTGATTGAGAACAAACAGGAAATCCGCCTTTTCCTTGGTAGTTCTTTTCATATGAGTCAACTGATGAAGAAAGGTGTCATCATAACTTCCCACCAGGGATACCAATACCCCTTGATCGAGGAGTGTACATCCTAATAGGAGTACCATGTCATCCTTTGTCGTGGTGATCTTATCATCGATCCCAAGGGTATATATTCTACCTGGAAAGCTAAATGCTTTGACTAATTGACGGTACACTTTCTGGGTATGATGAACAGGGTCAATAGTCCTCATAGATAATCCTCCTCCATCATGGATTGAAAATTAACTTTAGTCTGAGCCAGTAGGCTTATCTCTTCCTGTTGTCGTTCTTTTATGAGATTATCTGCCTGAATGAAAGCATCCTGCCAATTCCTGGTTATAGGAAGTCCAGCTTTATAGGCGGCATCTATGATGGCTAAGGCTTTGGATAAGTTTTCATCATGCCCTTTTACAATCCCCAGCCCTAATTGTTCTTCTATCTGAACTTTGGTCTCTGTTACGACAACTTCACCCAGATAGAATTGACTTTGTCGTGCTTTTTCCCTGAGCTTCACCATGACAAGCCCTTCCTGAGGAGCCTGAAGGACAACAATGGGATAAAGGTCTTCTACTTCCTGAGCCAGATTCAGGGCTAATCCGCTTTTATCCTTGATGAGTATTCGAGTCCGATAACTCGTTAATGTCCATTTATCTTTCATGATAAGGATTCTAACTTGTTGCCAAGTTAAGAATTATTAAAATAAGATTAAACTTGTTTGAGTCATGTTAAGGATTGATTAATTGATGTGATACTTAAATCGGTCCCCCCGGTAAAGTATTCTTGTATACTGGAGAGGTGTTACTTCTTTGGAATGGGTACAATTCTCTAAAACTAGTAAAGGAATCAAGGGGGGACAGCATAGAAGCTCCTGTTCTTCACTAGTGGGGAGGCTCAATTCCATGGTCACAGAAACGGCCTTCAGTTCAGTATATCCATTTGTTGTAAAATAGCGAAACATACTTTTAATAGTAGGAGCCTCCTCTTCTACAAGGGGAAAGTATTTAATAGGCAAATAACTGTGATGAATGGCAATGGGACTATCTTCAATCATTCTGATAATGGCGATGTGATAAACCTGCTCCTCTTTTCCATCCAGGTCCAAACGTTTCCATATATCCCTATCGTAGTCACAGGATTTTTGTATGAGAATGCGATTATCCAGTTCTAACCCTTGAGACATTAGCTTTTCCGAGAAACTACTTCCTGTCCAGAGATCAAGATGTACGGGAGTTTTTGAAGGGGTTAAATAACGTCCTTTTCCTTGACGGCTGACAACAATCCCTTGATCCTCCAGACGATTATAGGCATTTCTGACTGTTATCCGGGGGACAGAGTAACGGGCACACATTGTGTGTTCTGATGGGAGTGGTTCCTCCACATCGTATCTTCCACTTTGAAGGCCATTCATGATGTCATCAATTATCCAGTTTTCCATAATCATAATTCTAACTTGAATAATGTTAGAACTCTATGAGGTCTTTGTCTTTTTTGAGATTTCTGACATGATAGAAACATGTATAGTTTTAAGAATGATTACTCCGAAGGGGCACATCCCTCCATCCTTCAAGCCTTAGTCGATACTAACTATGTGCAAGCCCCCGGTTATGGGGAAGATCCCTACTGTGAAGAAGCAGCTCAACTGTTGAAGAAGGAAGCACAGACCCAAGAGGGAGATGTACACTTTATTGCTGGTGGAACCTTAACCAATCTATTAGTTATCTCATCCTTTCTCCGTCCTCATGAAGCTGTCATTAGTGCAGATTCAGGACACATTTATACCCATGAGACAGGAGCTATTGAAGCCACAGGGCATAAAATCCTTACCAGAGCCCCTCGAGACGGTAAGATCTATCCCGATCAAATAGAAGATATTATGGAAGAACATTATTTTGAGCATATGGTAAAACCTAAGCTTGTTTATATATCCCAGCCTACGGAAATGGGAACATTGTATTCCCGTTCCGAATTATTAGATATTCATCATTACTGCCAAGCTAAGGGCTTATACTTATTCGTTGATGGAGCACGATTAGGTTCAGCTCTTGCTTCCTCTCATAATGACGTGACCCTGAAGGATTTAGCCGAATATAGTGATGCCTTTTACTTTGGAGGAACTAAGAATGGAGCCTTACTGGGGGAAGCCTTGTTTCTTAGTCACCCCGGAGTGAGAGAGGAGTTCCGTTATCTCATCAAACAACGGGGAGCCATGTTGGCCAAAGGGCGAATTATTGGTCTACAGTTCTTAACTTTGTTCCAAAATAATCTGTACCTGGAATTAGCAGAACATGCCAATAAAATGGCATCAAAGCTTCAGGAGCAGATTAATCAACTAGGTTATTCTATGCAGTTTACCTCCTATACGAACCAGATTTTCCCTATTTTCCCTCTTCCTGTGATAGAAAAAATGGAAAAAGAATTTGAGTTCTTCCGTTGGGAAAAGATTGATGATCAGAACTGGAGTATTAGGCTGGTATGCTCTTGGGCCACACCGAAAGAAGAGATTGATCGATTTATAGAATGCCTAAAAGGATAGTATTTGACGTAGGTCCCTAAATAGGCCTACCTTTATGGTTATGAGAGACAATACTTACACATTAGCAAATGGCGTAAAGATCCCCCGTTTAGGATTGGGAACTTATCTGATTAAAGACGGAAAGGAATCAACCACTGCCGTCCGGGTAGCCTTGGAAGCAGGGTACAGACACATTGATACAGCCTCATTATATAAAAATGAAAAAGGCGTAGGACAAGGTATAAGAGAATCTGGAGTTCCCAGGGAAGATATCTTTTTAGTCAGTAAAGTATGGAATACAGATCAGGGCTATGAACACACAAAGAAAGCCTTTCGAGAGTCCCTGGAACGTTTGGGTACTGATTACTTGGACTTGTATTTGATTCATTGGCCTAAACAGGCTTCTCCAGAGACTTGGCTGGCCATGGAAGAACTGTATAATGAAGGTAGAATTAAAAGCATTGGGGTCTCTAATTTTACCCCCCTGCAATTGGAAGAATTGCTGAAAACAACTAACATTGTTCCTATGGTAAATCAGGTAGAACTTCATCCTCAATTTCCCCAATACCAATTACAGGAATACTGTAAAAGCAGAAACATCCAGATAGAATCATGGGGACCTCTTATGCAGGGACGAATTTTTCAAAGTGCCATTGCTCAGGAAGTAGCAGCTAAGAATGACATGACGGTTGCTCAATTGGCCATTCTATGGCAATGGCAACAAGGAAATGTGGCTCTGGTTAAATCCACCAATCCCCAGAGAATCAGGGATAACTTTGTCATTCCTGATAAAGAGTTGTCTACAGAAGATTTGAAATTACTCAAATCAATGGAAGGACTCAGATTAGGTCCTGATCCTGAAAATTTTGATTTTTAATAAAATGAGCCGGTTTTGCCGGCTCTTTGTCTTATAAACACATATACAAAACTAAGGAACATATCTATGGGAAAAACAAGAGAGCTTACAGGCTGTCGAGCATTAATAACAGGAGCTAGTGCAGGCATTGGAGAAAGCATTGCCCAAACATTAGCCGCTTCAGGAGTCAACCTTATACTAATGGCTCGTCGGGAAGACAAAATCAAGACATTAGCTGCCTCCCTCATGAAAAAGTATTCTATTAATGTAGACACTTATGTAGCAGATATCAGACACAAGGATGAAGTGGAAGGAATAGCAAAGCAGATCATAGATTCCAAGCAAAGTCTGGATATACTCGTTAATAACGCCGGTTTAGCTAGGGGAACAGATAAACTCCAGGAAGGTAATATTGATGACTGGGAACAAATGATCGATACCAATGTTAAGGGTCTTTTGTATATGACCAGATACTTTGTTCCTTTCATGCTTCAATCCTCCTCCTATCCACAGGTTATTAATATAGGTTCTACAGCAGGTATTCAGGCTTATCCCGGAGGAGCCGTTTATTGTGGAACCAAGTCAGCAGTTGGGTTTCTGTCAGACGGACTTAGAATTGATACGGTAGACACCCCTTTAAGGGTTTGTAATATACGACCAGGGCTTGTAGAAACAGAGTTCTCTGTTGTTAGATTCAAAGGAGACAAGGATAAAGCAGATAATGTCTATAAAGATATAGAACCTCTCTATGCCCAAGACATAGCTGATACGGTAGAATTTGTGCTAACACGCCCTACTCATGTTCAAATCACCGAGCTTACAGTCATGCCAAATTGTCAAGCCTCAGGAACAATAGTACATAGAAAAGGAGCCAAACAATAATGGGGACGGTAAAATCGGATATAGAAATAGCCCAATCAACAAAAATGGAAGTTATTAACGATATCGCTTCTCACATGAATCTTCCAGAAGAATATCTGGAAAATTATGGTAAGTACCGGGGTAAAATAAATTTAGAGGCTATTAAAGATTTTGATTCTCACAAGAAGGGAAAACTCATTTTAACAACAGCCATCACCCCAACACCAGCAGGAGAAGGGAAATCAACAGTGTCTGTTGGTCTGGGAATGGGGCTGAATCAACTGGGAAAACAATGCGTCATTGCATTAAGAGAGCCCTCTCTTGGGCCTGTATTTGGAATCAAAGGAGGAGCTGCCGGAGGTGGTTATGCCCAAGTCCTTCCCATGGAAGAAATAAACCTTCATTTCAACGGAGATATTCATGCGATAGGAAGTGCCCATAACTTACTATCAGCTACCATAGACAATCATATTAAATTCGGAAACGAATTAGGTATTGATCCTACAAGGCTTACATGGAAAAGAGCTGTAGATATGAATGACCGTGCATTAAGGAATATTATTGTGGGGCTGGGAGGCCCCGCAAACGGTATCCCCAGAGAAGACGGATTTATGATTACCGTAGCTTCTGAAGTAATGGCCATTGTTTGCCTAGCTTCCGATTTGATCGATCTAAAAACAAGAATTGGTAATATTCTTATTGGTTACACTTATGACAGACAACCTGTTTTTGCTAAACAACTTAAGGTTCATGGAGCTATGACAGCCTTATTGAAGGAAGCCATCAAGCCTAATCTTGTTCAGACCCTGGAACATACTCCTGCTGTTATTCATGGAGGCCCCTTTGCCAATATTGCCCACGGCTGCAATAGTATTATTGCCACGAAGACAGCCTTAAAATACGGGGACTATGTGGTAACAGAAGCAGGTTTTGGAGCTGACCTGGGTGCAGAAAAGTTCTTTAACATAAAATGCCGTATAGCGGATCTTAAGCCAGATTGTGTGGTTCTTGTAACAACAGCTGTTGCATTAAAAATGCATGGAGGTAAAAGGAAAGAATCCTTAGGAGAACCTGATGTGGAAGCGTTAAAAAAAGGGTTAGAAAATATGGTTAAACATATTGAAAACTTGCGGAGCTTCAAAGTGCCATTAGTGGTTTCCGTGAATAAAATGTCACAAACCTCTGAAGCGGAATATGCCCTGATAAAACAAACCTGTGACGAATTAGGCGTTCCCTGTGCGGCTACCCATGTTTGGGAACGGGGTGGTGATGGGGGCAAAGATTTGGCCCTGGAAGTTTTGAAAGCGATGGAAGAGCAGGAGAATAACTTTACCTATCTCTACCCCTTAGACATGTCCGTTAGAGACAAGATTGAAAAAATTGCCAAAGAAATATATGGAGCTGAAGACGTATCTTATACCAATCAAGCTTTAAACCAAATAAAGACTATAGAAAAGAATGCCTGGGGGCAACTCCCCATTTGTATGGCAAAAACACAAAACTCTATATCTGATGATCCTAGCCTATTAGGGAGACCATCACATTTTACTTTAAAAGTTACCGAGATAACACCATCTACAGGAGCTGGATTTATTGTGGTCAAAGCTGGGAATATCATGACAATGCCGGGACTCCCCAAAGTTCCATCAGCAGAATTGATTGATATAGACGAAAAAGGAAGAATTACAGGACTTTTTTAATAGGTACAGAAAAAAACATAGAAATATATGACCACATGTGCTAAAGAAACGGTCGACCTATTTACGAATCCATAGTAATCTTGTTATCCTGAACTCAACATAAAATACAGGAGTAAATCTAAGATGAGAAATCTTGTCCTCATATTAGGAATCATTGGTTTTGTAGCTTCCCTAAGCTTTGCTCAGTCAACCGATACAGTGGATATCAGTAATACCCAGGCACAAATAGACCAGCTGAAGGTAACAAATGATAATCATCAGTATTACATTGATAAAAATAATAACCGTAAAACAGAATTGGAGAGTAGAATATCATCCAGTGAGTCACGACTTTCTGAGATAGAGGATTCTTTAGCCTATGCAGAATCCATTAACAAGGAACTTCTTGATATCATGGAGCAGACACCAGATAAAGGTGCTTTAGCTGATATGGAGAAATCCAGATCTGAATTACTTAGTGTAAGATGGTTACTTCGCAATGAAAAAAAATCTCTCACAGCTCAGGTAGCAAAAGACAAAGAAGAAATGGCATCAATTGATGCAGATAATAATAGACGTAATATGTTAATTAGTCAGAACAATGAGACTATAACTAGTCTTCAAGAGGAAATCTCAACAACACAAACAAGGTTAAGTGAAATTGAAGGCAAATTAACTGATCTTGATTCACGTTTAGCACAACTTCGTGAAGGAATGGATAAGCCTCAACCTGCTAACTAAAAATGTGGGGCTATCTCAAATGATATGGGATAGCCTTGATTTTAATAAATTCCATTTAAATACTATCAAAAATCAAAGAACGTGAACTATAGAAACTTTTACTTATAGATTGGGAATAGTATGAAAAAGAAAAAATACCATCATGGTGACTTGTCTAATACCCTTATAAGGGAAGGACGTAATTTGCTACGTCAAACATCTGTAGAGAATTTTTCCCTACGACAATTAGCGTACCTTATTGGGGTAACTCCCATGGCCGTGTACAAACATTTTCAAAGCAAAGAAGACTTGATTACAGCTATTGTAACAATAGCCATAGAGGACTTACACACAGAATTGGAACAAATGTTACTGAATGATATGGATAATCGGGAACAGTTGCTTCACATTGCTGTATACTACATTAAATTTTTCCTAGCTAATCCAGAAGTCCTATATGCTCTCTTTCAGGACACTCAAAAGAGAGAGCACCTACTTGAAAGTGAACATGAGAACCTGCAAGAAACCCTGAGATCCTATGTACTGTACAAGCCATTGTTCAGTAAAATAAAAGAAACAGGAACTTTAAATGAATTTATCCCCTGTGAGTTGACACCTTTATTTCTTATCTCCCGAATACAGGGAATCGCCACCCTATTGATTAGGGAAAGTTGGGCGTTTGTGGAAAGAACACCTAGTGATGAAGATATAAAAAATCTCATTCAGTATGGATTTTAAAATTTAATGAAGGAGATAGGAAAGGGTTACTCCTTTCCTATTTTACTCTTATTTAAGCCCCACTTCACATATTTATTATAAATGTATTTAAGATCCACCTGAAAATGTCCAATAATTTTGACAATGGATTTGAGATGGAGATAATCTTTCTTCGGTAAGGTTCCTTCGTGATTGCGGGTGATAAGATCTGTATACAACTCTTCCCAAATATCAATAACATGATCCATATGATGCTCTTTTGTAGAATCATAAGTCTTTTGACTCATTAGTTTTACATCAACACGTTCCAATAAAATATCAACAAGTCTATCGGCCATTTCTTCCGGGTCATCAGGATCGCATAAAAAGCCATTAACACCATTATCTATTAAGTCAATCAAGCCACCTGCCGCAGCACAAACAGGTACAAGGCCATTAGCCTGAGCTTCAAGAATGGTAATACCCTGTGTTTCCGTTTTTGAAGCTGTAGCAAAACATTGACAGCATCGAAAAACACCACTCTTTACTAAATCATCATGAGGTATAGCCCCTGTAAATATAATAGAATCATCAGGACACAAGCCTTTAGCTTCAACTTGGAAATCTTCCCGTTGCGGACCATCTCCAATAATCAAAAGTTGAGCATCAGGGACTTCACTTTTAAGGAGGACAAGGGCTTTTATTAATTCTGATATATTCTTTTCATAGGCTACCCTGCCAACATAAAGTATGACATGGCTTCCCAGATTATACTTTTTTTTGAATTCTTCAGATTTTGAATTATCAAAGATAGACAAATCAATACCATTTGATATAGCCATAGAAGGGGGTGTACAACCATGGTCCTTAATAATTTGTACAGCTTTTTCAGTAGGTGCTGTAACATAGTCAGCCGCATTGTAATAGAGATTGGCATAATCCCAAGCAACATGCTCATCTATACGAATAGGCCCATGAAATAAATGTTTAAAATAAGTGGGATCACCAATGAAGGTATGATAAGTCCCAATAACAGGAACCTTTAACATTCTACCAATTTTTATCCCTAGATAGGAAACAAAAATGGGAGTCATAAAATGAACTATATCTACTTTATTCTTCCTTAATTTGCGGTATGTAGAATAACTAAAGACTGTCGTCCATCGAAAGTCATCATAAAAAGAGGCTGGTAAAGAAGGTAGACGAATGACTTTAATATCAGGATGACAAAATTCATCTTTGAGCTTAAATAAAGGGGCAACGATATACACTACATGCCCTCGAGCAATCATATTCTCAGCAAGACTCATAGTCGAAGTGACAACCCCATTTATCTGAGGATAGAATGCATCCGTAAATATAGCTATATTCATTTGATCACCCTTAAGCTTTCATTTTTTATTGTGTTACTTTACCCATTATACATCACATATAACGAAATTATCTACAATATTGTTACATACCAGGTCTGTATCCAAGGTTCTAATAAGGAACTTTTGCGGTTCTTTTCCATAAGTTAAAGGCATCAAGAGAGTTATCAGTAGTGCATTGGCAGCATGTACGTTCCCTTTCTATGTAGGACTGTTCTAATTCGTTATACAATTCTTCGTCTGAAAAATTGACCCCCTGTACAGCAGCATCAAATCGGGTAGCAGCAAAACATAGAACAGGAATTCGTGCCCAGGAAACAGCAGAATAGCACATAGGACAGGGTTCACAACTAGAATAAATCACACAATAAGAGAGCGCACCAGGTTGTTCCAGTTGGGATTCTTTTTTGTCAATATGACCTAAATCAAAGACGCCTAAAGAGTGACAGGCACTTCGGATAGTCATCACTTCGGCATGAGCTGAGGGATCATAGGTACGGGTAACCTGATTGTGATTAGTCCAATAGCGAATGATACGATTGGTCTCTTCATCAACCTGCAAAATTGCCGCACCAAAAGGACCACCAGAATTTTTAACAGATTCTAAAGCTACTTCACAGGCTAAACGAGCCCATCTGTCACCTTCATGCTCAATATCCTTATACAATTTATTTGTTTTTATATTAGCCGTCTGCAAGGGAACAAATTGACATTCATGAGGATCTTCTAAAGTACAATCGGGCTGATATCCAGACCACTCTTGAAAGGACTCCCCTTTTTCTTTCTTAGGAGGGACTTTAAAATAAATTTCTTCCATTACTTCTTCAGGATCTGATAGATAAGGCTGTTGATATGAATTGGACTTTGCCATGTGCTTCACTCACTTCTTAACTCAACAACTAGAAGAGTCAAATATTAAAATTCATTAGATATGCATAGTATATGGTATGACAACTCTGATACAATAGGCAATAAATTATGAAGTGTTCAATCTAGGAAATATCTGTACATTAACTTCTATTGTAGCCATTTTCACCCATTACTGGACAAACAATTCTTTTTCATTGACTTAGGTATGCCAAAAAACTAAAGTTTTAGTAACTTAAATAGGTGAGGAATCAAATGATAGCTAAACTTAAAGGATATCATAAACTTCCTTTGCTGTTCTTGATGATGCTAATGGGGTCTTCTCTATTCGCTCAGGAACAAGGTGAAGGTGTCTCAGAGACCTTATTCAAACATATCTTGGATGGTCATGAATGGGATATATTCCCCTTTCTACCTACCATTCACCTACCAAATAACCTGTCTGTGCATCAACTGATGCTGATTATTGGAGTCTTCCTGGCTTCCCTGTTCTTTCTTCTACTTGCTAAAAAAAACGATATGAAACCTAAGAAGTTAACACTGACTATGGAATACCTGGTGCTCTTTGTTAGGGATGATATGGTATATCCAATTATGGGAGAAGAAAAGGGAAAGAAATGGTTACCCTTTTTCATCACCTTATTCGTTTACCTCTTGATCTTAAATATCCTGGGATTGATACCAGCCTTCAAAACAGCGACAGGGAATATTAATGTGGCAATGATGATGGCTATTCCTATCCTCTTCATTACTTTTATTGATGGAATAAGACATTTGGGTATTAAAAAGTTTTTTACCAATCTGTATCCGGAAGGGTCTCCTTTTGCCGTAGGGATCTTTGTCGCTGTCTTAGAGTTTATCAGTATTTTTACCAGATCATTAGTTTTAGGACTTCGGTTATTTGCCAATATGTTTGCCGGACATATGGCTATACTGTCCTTTCTTGTTTTGATCTTTGTTATTAACCCATTCTTTGGGTTTATATCCGTACCCTTTGCGGTCTTTACATATACACTTGAGGTCTTGATAGCGGTGCTTCAAGCCTTTGTTTTTACTTTGCTTAGCTGCATTTTTATCGCAATGGCGAGTGAGCACTAAGACAAATTGTTTATTAGGGAGGAAATTAAATGGATTTAACATTATTAGCTAAGGCAATTGCTGTTATTGGAGCTGGATTAGCCATCGGTGGTGGTGGAATCGGTATTGGTTTGGTAGGAAGTAAGGCTCTTGAAGCTATAGCCCGACAACCACAGGAAAAGAAAGACATCAGAACAAACATGTTCCTTGTAGCAGCATTGGTTGAAGGGTTAGCTTTCTTTGGTGCTATCATAGCCTTACTCGTTATCTTTATGGGATAAGGGTGTTCTATGGATTTATTTGCTTTAGAACCGGGATTGGCCATATGGACTTGGATTAGTTTTGCCATTCTATTCTTTATTATGAGTAAGTTTGCTCTTCCTGTTGTGTTGGATAACCTCAACAAAAGGGAACAATACATCTCATCAGCAGTTGATAAAACAGCGCAGATTGAGAAGAGACTGGGAGAGATTGAATCTGAAAGAGATGAAATAATAAAGAAGGCGAACGAAGAAGCAGACAAGATCTTGCTTAACACTCGTCAAGATGCAGAAAAGCTAAAACAAGAACTGGCTAAAAAGGCAGAAGCAGAAGCTTCAGCCATTATTCAGGAAGGTCATGAAAGAGCGAAACTTGAAAGGGAAAAAATGATTTCCGATCTTCAAGACGATTTATCTGATCTTATATGTAATACTTCAGAAAAGGTGGTAGCCTCAACCTTTATATCTGATAAAGAACGTCAGTGGACAAAGGATTTGGTCAAACAACTATGAAAGGAATAGAACGAATTCAGCGCTATGCTCAAGCCTTATATGAAGTCGCAGCCAAACAGGGTGTGTTAGAAAACATACAACAAGACATGGACTATATAGAAGAAATAGTAGGAAGTTCAGAGGAATTACATGAATTCTTTCATAATACAAAAAACTATTCTTTAAGCGATAAAAAAGTGCTGGATACCGTGTTTATTCCTTATGTTCATGAATTAACGGCTAATACGATAAAACTACTGAAAGACAATAAGCGATTGTCTGCACTCCCCCTATTACCCAAAGCCTATCGGGATATTGATCTTATGGAAAGGAATATCACCGAAGTTACAGTAGAAAGTGCATCACCCTTAGATGAAGAAACGAAAAAACAGATTCTTAATACTATGAAGAACAAAGTACAAGGTGACGTGCTACTTAAAGAAAGTTTACAACCAAGTATCATCGGCGGGGTACGCATCATCTGGAATAACAGAATGATTGATCATTCACTTAAAGGCCGTTTAAAAGCCTTAAAAGTCCAACTAAGTAGGTAAATTATGGCAAATGATATGAAAGCATCCGAAATACTGGATATCTTAAAAAAGAAAATTGAGAACTTACCCCAAAAGCAAATTGAGTTTGAAATGGGACGGGTTATCCAAGCGGGAGATGGAATTGCCCAGGTATGGGGACTCGATCATATTTTATCTGGAGAACTCGTTGAAATAGAGACACCCTCCGGTGAACTTGTTCAGGGAATGGTTATGAACCTGGAAGAGGAAACGGTTGGAGTTATACTCTTTTCAGACTATGAAAAGGTCACCGAAGGTTGTCTGGTAAGAAGAACAAAGGAAGTAGCAAAAGTTCCTGTTGGAGAAGCGTTATTAGGCAGAGTTGTTGATCCTCTAGGAAATCCAATTGACGGAAAAGGGCCTATTAAAGAGTCAGGTTACAATCGGGTTGAAGTAAAAGGACCAGGGATCATTGATAGACAGAATGTTATAGAGCCCTTACAAACAGGTCTAAAATCTATTGATTCTATGGTTCCCATTGGAAGAGGACAAAGGGAACTCATTATTGGTGATAGACGGACAGGTAAAACAACTATAGCCATAGATACTATCATCAATCAAAAGAATCAATTGGATCCTGCTAATCAAGTCTATTGTTTTTACGTTGCTATTGGTCAAAAAAGATCTTCTGTTGTAAACCTCATGGAAACATTAAGAAAACAGGGGGTTCTTGAATTCACAACTGTAGTAGCAGCTACGGCTTCTGATCCTGCGGCCCTTCAGTATTTAGCCCCTTATTCAGCTACAGCAATGGCAGAGTACTTTAGGAACTCAGGACGTCACGCTTTGGTCATTTATGATGATTTAACAAAACATTCCCAGGCTTATAGAGAAATATCTCTTCTAATGAGACGGTCCCCGGGAAGAGAAGCCTATCCTGGAGATATCTTCTATCTACACTCCCGACTCCTGGAAAGAGCGGCAAAAATGAGTGAAGAACGTGGTGGAGGCTCTTTAACCTCCCTGCCTATAGTAGAAACACAGGAAGGGGATGTATCAGCCTATATTCCTACTAATATCATATCCATTACAGACGGTCAGATATTCCTTGAGTCTAGTTTATTCAATTCTGGTTTGCGACCAGCCATCAATGTAGGGATATCCGTTTCCCGGGTTGGAGGGGATGCCCAATTAAAGGCAATGAAACAAACCGCAGGATCCTTAAGGATAGACCTGGCCCAGTTCCGAGAGCTCGCTGCTTTTATGCAATTTTCATCAGACTTGGACAATGCCACAAAGAGCCAACTAGCGAGAGGAGAACGACTAACAGAATTATTGAAACAACACCAATATTCTCCTGTGGAAGTATTCAATCAGATTATGATTATACAAGCAGGAGTCACAGGGCGCTTAGATAAATATCCCACAGCTAAAGTACTTAGTTATCAAGAAGAATTATTCACTTTCCTTGAAAAGGAAGGTCCCCAATTCATGGCTAAGTTAAGAGAAAAGAAGGCCTTTGATGATGAGTTGAAAGAAGAATCTGAAAAGCTTTTTGATCAGTTCGAAGAAATATTCCGGCCAGATGCTATGCAGCATGATATTGATTCTGGCTATACATTGAATCTATCAATGGCTATGAGTCAAAGGACGTCCCGTATCAGTAAGGATATGTTTAAGTTAGTCGAAAGACTTACGGCTCAGGAATTATCCTCACCAAACTTAGAAACAGAGATCGAAGACATCATTACGAATAAGGACAATAAAGAATCAGATAGATTTGATAGATTGATTCAGGATTGTGAGATTATAGATTACGATAAGTCTAAGTCAATGGAAGCCCTCTTAAAAGTGGCGGCAAAGAAACTACAGACAAAATCCATAAATAAAGAACTGATCTTTGATAAACTTATGGAAAGAGAAAAATCGAGTACTACTGCACTTACGCCTTTCTTTGCGATTCCCCATATTGTAGTGGAAGAAGAAGATACCTTTAAGATGCTTATTGTAAGATCCAAAAAGGGAATAAGCTTTACTAATGATAGGGAGTCTGTCCACTCTATTTTTGTTTTAATGGGATCTATGGATCAACGGCACTTCCACTTAGTGGTCCTCTCCACATTAGCACGAATTGTTCAAGACCCTACTTATCAAAGGTCTTGGATGGAGTCTAAAAAGCTAAGTGATCTTAAGGACTTAATTCTTCAGATCAAGCAGGAAAAGGAACAGGAATAATTATGGCAGCCTTTAGAGATTTGGGAAGAAAAATAACTTCCCTTAGAAATATGCAAAAAGTCACGCGAGCTATGAACATGATATCTTCTATTAAGCTGCGAAAATATATGGCCATAGCTGATGCGGTAAAAGAATTCCATGGAGAAGTGGATAAGATGTGTGACAAAATCCTGGCAGGGACATCCCATGTCAATCATATTCTCACGGAAGGTTATGAAGAGGTTAAGACCATACACCTAATCCTCTATACGGCTGATAAAGGACTTTGTGGAAATCATAATAACAGCATCATCAAAAACTTTGATGCCTTTGCCAAAAAACTAAAGGAACAGAAGATAGATCTTCATATAAGTTGTTTTGGTAATAAAGCCATACAACACTGTCATAGGCATGGGTACAATGTAATTCATGAAGCTAAAATGACTGAAAAGGACCTAACAAAGGATCAACTTAAGACGATTGCTCACGATCTTTACCAACAATATATGAAGGGAGAGGTTCAGCAGATTATTATACTAGGCAATATATTTGAATCAACATTACAACAGGACACAAAAAAAGAGCAATTATTACCTCTTGTTTCCAATAGTGATTGGTCTGGGACAACTTTTTCAGATTTTGAACCCGAAGAGAGTATAATACTAGACAGTTTTGCCCCCTCTTATCTGTATGATAAATTAAAAGCCTTCATGCTTAATTCATATTTAAGTGAACATTCTTCTCGCTTAACAGCCATGGAGAATGCCACAAACAACTCTGAAGATCTAATTAATAAATATACCAATTTGGAAAATCACGCTCGACAAGCGGCGATTACCAATGAATTGATTGAAATTGTTTCCGGAAAGGAAGCCTTAAAGGGATAGAAAATGAGTGAAACAGTAAGAACAGGAAAGATAGTACAAATATTAGGCCCCGTTGTTGATGTTCGTTATGGAGATGAGAACATACCTCCCATCTATACTGCATTGAAGACAACCAACGCCTCTATTTCTGATAAAAAAAATAACCTGGTCCTGGAAGTGGTTCAACATATCGGAGACAACACAGTAAGGGCTATTGCTATGGATTCCTCAGAAGGATTAAGTAGAGGCCTGGAGGTACAGGATACGGGAGAACAGATTACTGTTCCTGTAGGGGATGCGACCTTAGGAAGGATACTAAATGTAACTGGTGATCCTGTAGATGCAAAAGGTATCGTCGATAGTAAGGTTCGTTATCCCATTCATAGACATGCACCTGCGTTTGATCAATTAAGCACGTCAGATGAGATTCTCCATACTGGTATCAAAGTCATTGACCTCCTCGCACCCTACATGAAAGGTGGTAAAATTGGATTGTTTGGTGGTGCCGGTGTAGGAAAGACTGTTCTTATTATGGAACTAATTAATAACATAGCCAAAGTTCATGGTGGATATTCTGTATTCTGCGGTGTAGGTGAGAGAACCCGTGAAGGAACCCAGCTATATGGGGAAATGCAGGAATCAGGAGTACTTGACCGTACCTCACTTGTCTTTGGTCAAATGAATGAACCACCTGGAGCAAGAGCCCGGGTAGCTTTATCAGCCTTGAGTGTGGCTGAATACTTTCGTGAAGAACAACAAAAGGACGTTCTCCTTTTTGTTGATAATATATTTAGATTTGTTCAGGCAGGCGCTGAAGTTTCAGCGTTATTAGGAAGAATACCTTCTGCCGTTGGCTACCAACCAACACTCGCTTCTGAGCTCGGTGAATTACAAGAAAGAATTACCTCTACCAAGAATGGTTCTATCACATCAGTACAAGCCGTATATGTACCTGCTGATGATTATACCGATCCGGCTCCGGCTACAACATTTTCTCACTTAGATGCAACAACGAACTTGAGTCGGTCCATTGTAGAGATAGGGATCTATCCAGCCGTAGATCCCCTGGCATCCTCCTCCCGGATGCTTTCACCAGATGTCGTAGGTAAGAGACATTATTCTGTAGCACGAAGAGTTCAGGAAATCCTTCAGGTCTATAAAAATCTCCAGGACATTATCGCAATCATGGGAATGGATGAATTATCTGAAGATGATCGGCAGACCGTAGAGAGAGCTCGTAAAATACAAAAGTTTCTCTCCCAGCCCTTTAGTGTGGCTGAGCACTTTACAGGAATGAAGGGTGTTTTTGTTCCCCTTGAAGACACAATTCGGTCCTTTGAAGAAATCCTCGACGGCAAGCACGACGACCTGCCTGAACAAGCTTTTTATATGGTGGGAACCGTAGAAGATGCCCGAAGGAAAGCAGGGAAGCTGTAATCATGGATAGTTTTACCCTTAAAATTTTATCTGATAAAAAAATATATCATAAGGGGCAGGTGTTATTCTGTACCCTGATGACAATAGAGGGATCCCTGGGAATCAAGGCAGGACATGAAAACTGTCTGGCCATCTTATCTCCGGGATCAACCATTGAGTTTTCAACATCAAAAGGCAAAAATGGCCAGATAAGCATTAGTCAAGGCACAATGTCTTTTGATAATAATACATGTACAATTATAATAGATGAGTTAAACACTGATGAAACATGAAATTTTAACCCTTTCTGAGGTAGCCCAATATTTAAAAGTATCTGAAAAAACGATTCATCGTATGATTGGAGAGAATGCCATTCCCTGTGCCAAGATTGGCGGTCAATGGCGGTTTCTTCAAGATATGATCGATGATTGGCTTCTAACACAAATGCGTGTTGTCCCTCAGCAAACCTATCTAGACACCTTACAGGCTCAACGGGAAGTTATATCAATTGGTCGTCTGCTTAATCCTGATTCAGTGGTTATGGATTTAGTACCCGGGAAAGCAGAGACAGCCCTAATGACCATCACCAAAGCGATGGAAAGTGCCGGGATTATTGATGATTGGGAACTATTCCACAGGCAGTTAACAGAACGTGAAAAGATGATGTCAACTGGAGTAGGCAATGGAATAGCAGTCCCCCACCCCCGTAATACAGGTCGTCCTCCCATTGTTCATAGCGGAGTAGGAATAGGATACTGTCGTGAAGGAATAGACTTTAACGCCATTGATGGAAATAAAACCAAACTATTTATGGTTATAGCCAGTTCTTCTGACCCTGTTCATGTAAAAGTTATGTCACAACTGGTACGAATTGCGGGAACAGAAGGTTTTCTTGAAGCTGTTGATCAGATAAAATCCAAAAATGATTTAATTGGTCTATTCTTGGAAAAAGAGGCTGAGATTTTTATTTAATAAGGAGAAGGAATTGGAATTTTTGAACCACGTGAAGGAAAACTATGTAGTTCAGCTTAAGGGAACTAACAAAGCTAGTGTTATCTCCGAATTAGCATCTCTAGCATTATCAAACAATCTTATTAAGAATCTGGATGATTTAGTTCAACAGTTAAACTACAGAGAAGAACTAATGAGCACAGGTATTGGATTAGGATTGGGTATCCCCCATGTTCGTTATGCAGATCTAAAAGAACCTGCTATTTTCATAGGAATACAGCCAGAGGGTATAGCTGATTATGAATCCCTTGATCAATCTGTAGTCAAAATTGTTTTTATGATACTTGTAAGGGAAGGAGAACACAAAAGACATGTTCGTCTCCTATCCCAAATCGTTTCTCTTTTAAAATCAGAGGAACTAAGAAACAAACTATTAAATTCATCAACCCCAAGTGAAGCCTTAACTCTTCTTAGGGAGGCAAACAATGCCTGATTTCTTACATTTTAACACATTATTATTACTTGGTTTAGCTATCTTCGGAGGAACAATCGGAGGAAGGCTTTTTCAGAAAATAAAAATCCCCCAAGTAGTAGGATATATCATCATAGGACTGATCATCGGGACCACAGGAGCCAAGATCATATCTACAGATACCTTATCCACCTTCTCTCCCTTTAACTCCTTTGCCCTAGGTCTTATAGGTTTTATTATTGGAGGGGAGCTTAAGAAAGAAACCATTCAGAAATATGGTAAACAATTCACCATTATTCTATTTTTGGAAGCCTTAGGGGCCTTCTTTGCTGCGGGATTACTAGTATTTAGCGTTTCTTACTTAATGTTCCATGATATCAAAATCGCTACGGCTTTAGGTCTATTACTAGGTTCTATCAGTTCTGCAACGGCTGCGGCTGGGACAACGGACGTATTATGGGAGCTTAAAACACGGGGACCACTAACTAGTACGCTATTAGGGATAATTGCCTTGGATGATATCCTGGCGCTTTTCTTATTTGCAATCGTATCAAGCTTTGCCAGTGTCTTGGTAGGTGGCGGAGAACAAAGACCCTTCTACTTTGAATTACTTAAGCTTGTATATGAAATCGGTGGTGCGGTGATCCTGGGATTAGCAGCTGGATACCTATTGGCAAAATTGCTTAAGAATAGTCATGATGAAGAACGAACCCTGACCTTCACAGTGGGAGGTATCCTCTTAGTATTAGGTTTAGCCACAGCCCTTGATTTTGATACTATTTTGGCAGCCATGTTTATGGGTATTATGATTTGTAACATTGCCCCTAAGAGAAGTAAGGACATCTTTAGTTTGATGGAAAAGCTGGCACCTCCTGTCTACGTACTCTTCTTCGTATTCGTAGGAGCCAAACTTGATTTAAGTACAATACCTTTTACTATCATTTTCTTATTACTAGCCTATCTACTGGGACGTAGTGGAGGAAAAATGTTCGGTGCTTGGTTTGGAGGTTTTCTATCAAAAGCACCAACAACAGTACGTAAATATCTATCCTTCTGCTTATTTAGCCAATCAGGTGTAGCAATAGGACTATCTATCATTGCAGGACAAAAGTTTTCAGGTTCTGTAGGTTCAACAATTATCACTATAGTAACAGCTTCCACATTTGTCGTTCAGTTGATAGGACCTGTCTTTATTAAATACGCAGTTATCAAAGCTGGTGAAAACGGTCTTAATATTACAGAGAATGATTTGATAGTAAAAAGTAAGGCCTTAGACGTCATTGATAAGGCACCTATCCTTATAAGAGATAACACACCTATAACCAAGGTGTTAGCTAAGATTAGTGAGTCTGAGAGCTTATACTTCCCTGTTGTTAACAAGGACAATCAATTAACTGGTGTTCTATCTATTGAAGGAATCAAAAACGCTTTCATTGCCCAGGAATTAACAGATATGATATTGGCACACGACTTAATGGAACCGGTCAGCTATGCCTGTGGTAAAGACAATCCTTTACCGGAAGTACTGGAAGCTATGAAGCATAATCTTGTGGAATCGGCTCCTGTCTTAGATGAAGAAAAGCATCCTGTTGGGATGATTGAAAATAGGGCGGTTCAAAAACACTTCTCCAGAAAGATACTTGAGCTGCAGCACAAAGCAGATGCCCTTGGCTAAAGGATTATGTTGATTTATTGATGACATCCATTGGAGTTAGGCAAAGAAGCAATTGCCCTTTATAAGGAAGATTCAGAAGATCAGCCAATCTATAGGGTATCATTTAGATACAAGAGATAATGAAAGGGATTACCCCCTATTTGATCTTCATAAGTTTTAAAAACTAAAGATCACTAGTTACATGTCTCCCCCTGCTACATCCCAAAGAGAGGATCAACCTGTATCCTCTCTTTGGGATATTTATATAAACCCATCAAATCAAGAAAGGAGAGATTGGCCTTCCCTAGATAATGTGCCATCTACCTAATACTTTCTTCCTCCTCTGATCTTAAGCTGATATAATGACTCTTATAATGATAACGAAAGTAGATAGGGATGCTGTCGCTAAAAGAGCCGGAGTAAGCAGTGCTACCGTATCCCGCGTTTATAACAACCCCTCAAGAGTAAGTCTTGATAAAAGACAGGCCGTATTAAAGGCGGCAAAAGAACTAGGCTATGAACCAAACAAATTTGCCTCTGCCCTAGCCCGTAAAGGAACAGGTCGTATACTCTTTGTAGATGGACGGAAATTATACACTTACGATAAGCAGAATAGTGACTATTATTCCTCTTTGTACTCTCATGTTTTAACTACGGTAAACCAAGTACTTCAAAACAGTCTCTACACTTTGACTTTGGCAGATAATCTAGACCAGATACATCAATTAAGAGACTACGAAGGTATTTTACTTTATGACATAGATACACCCTATCAATTAAACGGCTATATGGACAAACCCTATTGTGCCGGTCATCACCTCCAGGACTTTGATGGAAGTAATCTATTCTGTACAGATAATTACAAGGGTGGATATCTCGTTGGTCAGGCTCTTAACATCAAGGGGTATAAAAAAGTCTTTTATGCCACAGGCCGTTTAAAAGAGCTGTCCCCGCATAGACAACGCTTAGCGGGTTTGCAAGATAGCTATAAAGGAACACTCATTATTGATGAAGGAATGATAGGCTATCAGGGGGGACGTCAAAGAGCACAAGAATTATGTACACAGCTTAAAGCTGATAAAATAGAAGCAATTGCTGCAGTTAACGATTTGACAGCGATGGGTTTTTATCAAGAATTGTTAATTCAAGGATACACAATACCCACAGATATTGGGCTAATAGGCTATGACAACCTTCCCTTCACCAATCTATTTCCGACAACCTTAACTAGTATTGATATTGGATTGGAACAGGTATACAAGGAAGCAAGCTTGCACCTGATCAAACAACTAAGAGGAGAGACTGAAATCCTGAACACTCCTCAATTAATTGAACCTCAGATTATCTGGGGAGGAACATTAGGCTAGCTTGTAATAGCCCTTGGAACGAATGTGAAGATCAGTAAGAGCATCTTCTCCAAATATAGCAGAAAGGGTTTTTGTCACTTCTACCTTAATCTGATCGGGAATATAAAGCTGAATAGTACCAGCAAATCCCCCACCATGAACACGATAGATAAGTTCACTCTTCCATAAACTTTGACAAACGCCCAAGGCGAAGGCCATAGGTTGCTCCTCTGCCGAACCAGCAGGAATAACATTCTGCAGCATCATAAAAGAGGAATCCCCAGAATCACGTACTAAATTTAAGTATTCTTCTAAATTATTGTCGAGAAGAACGTTAGCCATCTTCCGGGCCCGTAAAGTCTCATCAACGAAGTGAAGGGCACGAAGGACTGGTCTATCCCCCCATTCTTCTCTTAATTTAGGAATATCCCGGATCAATTCTTCTTTACTAATACCTGCAAGTACTGAATGCTCAAAATGTTTTGCTACATTTCCCATCTCAAAAGGAATACTTCCATAGTCATCCGTTAAATCAGCATGACTACCTCCCGTATTCAGAACAGCTAAAGTATAGGAATGCTGGCTAAAGTTATAATCTACAGGCTCAATAATAGGTTCAGTAGGCTCACAAAAGTCAATAGAGATGATTCCCCCATGAGCACAGGCCAACTGATCCATCAGCCCACAGGGCTTTCCAAAATAGACATTCTCTGCATACTTGGCAGCTAAGGCATAAAAAACAGGACCAGAATCAGCATTATTAGCTAATTGATCAATGGCATAGGCAATGAGAACTTCAAAAGCAGCAGAGGAACTCAGGCCAGATCCACGAAGGACATTACTGGAAACACAACCTTCGAATCCACAGATCTCCTTTCCATGGTCAATAAAATATTTCGCAACCCCCAGGATAAGGGATTCTGTATTCTCTATTGGTTTTACTAAAGTAAGATCAGACAGATCCACTTCAATGACCTTATCATACCCTTCTGAATGAACAATGACTTTTAAATCATCTCTTTTTGAAAAGGCACCAATGGTATCAAGTTGAACACTACCAGCCAAAACAACACCATGATTATGATCGGTATGATTTCCACCAAGTTCTGTACGTCCAGGACTACTGAATAGGTGAACCTGTGAGGAATGAAAAATATCTGACTCCCAAGTTAATAGATCAATATATCTTTTTTTGTTGGATTCTAGTTTTTTTCCATAAAGATCTCTAAAACAGTCGTCAAATTGCCCCTGTTCTATGGATTCTATAAGTTTTTGCGACGTCATGATATCCTCCTCAATGTACGCGCGTACATTATATCACGAGGATATCATGTGTCAATCAATAAGTATTAGCGGAATAATTGATTTTCCTGTTCCTGGACACGGATAAAAGTGGTTCGCTTTGTCAGTTCTTTTAGTCGTGAAGCTCCCACATAGGTACAGGCAGAACGTACACCACCAAGAATGTCCTGGATAGTATTGATCACACTACCACGGAAGGGGATTTCTACGGTCTTACCTTCACTTGCTCTATAGGAGGCCACACCTCCAGAGTGTTTCTCCATGGCTGTATCAGAACTCATTCCGTAAAACAACATAACCTTAGTCCCGTCTTCTTTGTCCAGAATCTGGCCCCCCGTTTCTGCATGTCCAGCAAACATGCCCCCAAGCATAACAAAGTCAGCACCGGCACCAAAAGCTTTAGCCACATCACCGGGACGAGTACAGCCACCATCTGCAATGATCTGTCCACCCAAACCATGGGCGGCATCTGCACACTCAATGATAGCCGATATCTGAGGATAGCCAACACCTGTTTTGACCCTTGTAGTACAAACAGAACCAGGTCCAATACCAACTTTAATGATATCAGCCCCTGCTAAAAGAAGTTCTTCAACCATTTCACCAGTGACCACATTCCCTGCAATAATACCTTTTTTGGGATATTCATGACGTACTGTTTCTACAAAGGATACAAAAGCTTCTGAATAACCGTTAGCTACATCAATACAAATAAACTTAATTCTATCATCAATGCCTAGTATATCTTTCAGCTTCTGATGATCCTTTTCTGAGGTTCCTGTAGAAACCATTATATGATCAAAAAACTTATCCTCCCTATCTTTGAGGAACAGTTTCCATTCTTCTATACTGTAATGTTTATGGATAGCCGTAACTAAACCTTCTTCCGCAAGTGATTCTGCCATAGTAAAAGTACCAACAGTGTCCATATTTGCAGCAATAACAGGAATCCCTTCCCATTTAATGCCTGAACTACGAAGGACATAGTTTCTATCCAAACTCACCTGTGATCGACTGGATAAAGTAGATCGTTTAGGTCGAATCATTACATCTTTAAATCCCAATTTAATATCTGGTTCAATCCTCATAAAAATATCCTTTCTAAATATTGATTCAGGAATTTACCTTCTTTATCGTACTGCCTACGCAAATTGACAAAGTCATTCCATTTAGGATAAAGCCCGGCTAATTCCTGCTTTCCCGCTTTAAATCTTTTGGCCCAATGAGGCCTGGCACCATGTCTGAGGAAAATATCCTCTACAACCTCGAAGGCTTTATACTCATCAGCATGGGCGGCTTGACGTGTTACACATCCAATCGTAACGGTGTCTTCCCCATAAGCATAGGAAAGCCAGTTATTATCCTTATTAATAAAGCGTACGTCCATAGGTATATGGGCAAAAGCCTTAGCATTTTTTTTATCTGATAAAGCTTCTTGAATCTCCTTAAAGGCACCATCAAAACGACTAAATGGGATGGTCCATTCGGCCAATTCCAAGGTAGAGCCTCTCGATTTCGTTACTGTTGCCTCATAGAGGCTTCCCTTCTTGACTTGCTTGCTTCTAAAAAACAAAAAAGCAATGAGCTTATTGGCAAAAACAGTAAAAGACGGTTTCTTCAAAGCTTTATTATAGAGTTTCCTTGATAATTCTCTTCTATACCTATAATACCAAGGTCCTGTTTTGGTTTTAACGCTGATATTAGTAATATCCTTATTACCACGCATAACATAACTATAACCAACATGGGGTAAATAAAGGATTCTGAGAAAGTCATATTCTCTTACCCAAGTCTGCCATTTGGACAACCAAACCTTATCTTTCATAGGAGCTTCTGTAACCACTAAGTCATATAAAGCAGTCAATTGGAGAGTTATTTCTCCCATTATCCCTAAGACACCAACTGATACCCTAAGGGCTTCTAGTAAGTCTTCATCCTTTACTTCTTCAATCTGACCATTTGCCTTGATCATGTGACACCCAATCATATACTGGGATAAGATATAACCGTCTTTTCCAGTACCATGAGTTCCCGTTGCAATAGCTCCCCCCAGGGTAATCACATCAATATCTGGCAGACAGGGTAGACACCATCCTTCTTTTTCTATCAAGGGAATAAGATCTGATAACATTATCCCTGATTGTACAGTTATGAGTCCCTTTTCTTTATCAAAGTTCACCACTTCCTTGTACTGATCTAAAGAAATCAAGGTATCTTCTCCACCTACGATATCAGAAGAACTTCTACCTGTACCGATCACTTTGACCTTACGTGAATTCTTAACAATATCGGCGATCTCCTCCATTGTCTTCGGATGATAGAGATTATTATATTCATGTTTTATATTTTCATTCCAGCTAACCCAGATGCTCATCTGTTCCTCCGCTCCCTTATATATCGCCCATAGAATGTAATGTTTTTGGAAGGTCAACGTCTAGTTTATCTAAGGAAAGATAGGAGATATCACTGTTATATTGAAAAAAAAGATAGGATATGTTTTATGTATCTAACTGTAAAGAGCATTCTTCACAGTTAGATACTTAAGCTATTCCATAGTTGTAGAGATTAATTTAGCTTTTGGTTTGGTAACAAAATACATGATTGTTGACACTACGGCAGTGATCGGAAAAGCCATAATTGCAACATCATAAAACATAAATACCTTGATGATTTTCAGAAGCCATAGAGCCATCTATTATTGTAGAAAACATGACACTGGATGAACTAAAGAAACAGAGAAAAAAGCTGTATAATAATAAACTTTATGCCCTTGACCACGCTCTTTTAGCTACCATATCTGAGTTCCCCCAGTGGCCTGCATATCAAATTTTGTTCCAAAATTCTCATTCATCTGAAAGGTATAAAATCTATTATCCATTTCAAAGCTGCCTGGAGCACTACCAAGTGATTGATATTGCTTTATGATTAATCCAGAATTACTAGTATTCATATCAATAGTTCCCATAGACCAATATAAAGGTATCTAACTCCTACTAGGTACAACAAACTTAATTACAGTTGTACTATCTACATTCTAATCTTCAAGCTTTTTGTTTCTTGAGAATAGATTGTCGTTACAAACATAATTATAATTGCTTTAATTTTAAGCCTCAATAGATCTGTTATAGGCTGTCTTTCTCTCTGTACTAGAGGACAGCTATCCTTTGAGAAATGGTATTAGTCTACTGAAGCAATAATATTCATATCAATGGGCATGTTAATTGTTAATCCATAAGCAGTTACATCTATAGAGCCACCTACGTGAACTGTTGAATCTTGTCTATTGATCCACCCAGTTGATCTATCAACTTCCATGGTTCCTTCAATGTTTCCCTCAATATCGATTTGAGCATCCACTCCCTCTACATCTAGATTTAGCAAAGCATTATTACCTATCCCTCCACTTAGGATCTGTCCTGTGTAGGCAAGGGTGACGGTTTTACTACTTATGTCTGTCACAGTATAGGTATAGGCCACAGTCATACTAATCTGATCAGTTATACTCAGATTGCTGTTCCAAGAATCCCCCACACCTACCGGTTCTGCAGGGATATAATCAAATGTCTGGTTCCAGGAATCGCTAAATATATCTTCACTCATGATCTGTTCGATACCAATAGTCGTCGCTTCACTATCAACACTTTCCTGTAAGTTAATAATATGCTGTATGGCCTCTTTTAAACCATCAAATTGGAGGATTTCTCCTTTGGGGTTAATGGTTAAACCGAAATTCAGTTTCTTGACTGAATCTGATGCGTTTCTTAAATTTCTGTAAATCTCTTCATCAAGACTGGCATTGTCCTCTGCCGTAACATCTGGATAATCAAAATCCATCGTATAATCAAAGGCATCATAACGTACATCAATCTTCATATTGCCATCACTATCAACTTCTGAGACATGATAAGTATTGACCATTTTTATCTCATTAGTAAAAGAAATTGGAATCCCCTGCAAAGATTGGGTATAATCATTTTTGACATGACTTGTTAATTGATAGTCTTGACCTGCCTCAAGGTCTAAAGCCAAATTAACCTTTTGGGGAGTTCCTAGTGAAGAACAGGAACCCAGAGTTAGTATTAAAATAATACTCAACAGAGCAAAGTTTGTTTTCTTAAACGATTTCAACATATTAATAATATTCCTTTATAAAGTATTGCTGGGGATAATAAGAATTAGTAGCAGCGAAGTCAAATATAACCCAAATTAATTACATTTTCTTGAGCAAATGGTAGAGATCCTTTATCTCTTTTAATGAGGATTTATACATACGACGACATTTTTTTATTACCTTATTATCAAGGATAATTTCAGGATTATGTTCCCATTTTTGCCATTCTTCTGCTAGTTTGGTTAAGCCTATCAAGTGACAGCTCCCCTTTAAATGGTGGGCTTCTTCAACAATTTCATTAGAAGCATACTTTTTACCATTACTGAGGAACTTAGCTATTCGCGGGGAGGTTTCGTTTAAAAATATTTTAATCAAATCCAGATAAATAGAAAAGGTATCAGAACTGGAGAACTGTTTTTTTAAATATTCTAGAGATAGATACTTACAATAAGATAACTCTTCTTGAATGGAGTCCCAGTTCTTTGTAGGTTCAGAGTCTTTAGAAGGAAAGCTATCATCCTTATCCAATAAATATTTATTGAGGATCAGTATGATATCTTCTGAATTGAAAGGTTTAAGGAGAAATTCATCAATGACCATGTCAGAGAGCTTTGGATGATCAATGTAAGAGATATCACCGGTGACAGCAATGATGGGAATCCTCTCTGCTTCAGCCATAAATTCCCATTGCCTAATCCTTCGGGAAGCTTCTTGACCACTTAATTGAGGCATATGGATATCGCTAATGATAAGATCCACCTTTTGCTGTTGTCGTAAGCGAACCAATTCATATCCACTGTGAGCAGTAAAAACCTGAATTCCCAAACGGGACAGATATTCCTGCATATAGGCTCTATTGATCTCATCATCATCTGCATAAAAAACACATTTCCCATCAAAAGACGGTACCTCTTCCTTTTGCTTTTCTTTTTCTGGATGATCATCCTTCACAGAATCAAAAGGAATGAGTATGGAAAAGGTACTTCCCTTCCCCCATTGACTGGAAACTTCTATTTTGCCTCCCATAGCTTTGACTATGGTATTAACAATTGATAGTCCTAATCCGGTTCCTCGTGAGTTAATATCCCAGGTAGGATGATCAGCAACCTGTTCAAAATCAATAAAGATTCGCTTAATATCCTCCTTTTTGATACCACAACCAGAGTCCATAACCTGTAATAGTAGATAAGTATTGTTTTGCCGTTCGGTAAGCAACAAAGACAAAGTAACACCTCCTTGGGAAGTGAACTTGAGGGCATTGACTACTAGGTTTGTGATGATTTGATGTAATCGTAAAGGATCACACTGAATTTCTCTGGGAACTTCTTTGTCGATGATCCATTCACAGAAGAGCTCTTTTTTGTCAAATTGAGGTTTTACAAAGGTCGCAAAATCTTCAAAAAAATCATAGAGAATAATCTTGCTTTTAACAACACTAACCCCTTGTTTATCAAATTTGGCAATATCCAATATATCATTCACGATCAATAGTAATTGTTCTGTCGAATTCTTAATCAATGTTCCATAGGCCTGATTCTGAGTAAGACTCTTTTCATCCATAATCAGTTCAGCCAGACCTTTAATGCCTTGTAAGGGAGCTCTTAATTCATGACTAACAGAGGTCAAAAACATTTTCTGCTTATTTAAAAGGAAGTTCACCTGACGGGATGAGTGAATTAACTTTCTTATCAAATAGGAGATAAGAAGGAAAAGACAGATTAAGACTAACAAGCTGTAGGATAAATAACGAAGGCGATCGTAATAGGTGTTGATTAAACTTGAATATTCATGAGCCTCCTTAGTTTCAATAAGATAACCTACCGAAGAATCCATACCATTTATCAAAGGAATAGCCGTAATACTAAAGTAGTGATCCCCCCATGACATAGTAGTCCATTCAGGGAGCTCAGTTGAATTCATGTTATCATAATTATCAAAATACTCTTTAATGATCTGTTTATAAACAGTCACGGGAATGTTACTATGGGGGGGCATATGAGCTAGTTCGAGTTTACTTCCATCAATAAGACGGGCGCCCTGTTTTAAGTAAACACTATATCGTCCTCCATAAAAGTACTCCAAAGCTTCAGTCATAGCTATAGATGAAATGATGGGAATGGCTAAACTATCAGGACCGTAGTTATCAAGGTTGAGGTAAAAATAGAAATTACCAGTATAACCATTAATCGTATAAGATAAATCTTTAGGATTTGAAGGTACCCCACTCCACACGGAATAGGGACTATCATAGGGGGAATCGCTCAACCACAACACCCTTGCTTTATCTTTTGTGGAAGCAAAAGCAATATTAGTTAAGCCATTATTTTTCAATAATCCCATTATAGGACTTAATCCTTCTCTGTAATGGGATTCATCAAAAATATTAGGCTCTTCCTGAAACCATGATTCTATAAGGGGATTATTGTTGAAGGTTGTGCTCACAAGAGACTTAAACTGGAGACCGTAGGCATTGATGGTAGCTTGGTACTCCCCTTGCAATGCATCAATATTCTGATGAGCTATTAGTTCAATCTGACGATTCCTATAATCCCATACAAAATAATAAGCCAGTCCCACAAGACCTAGAATAATGAGTAGAAGAATTACCAATAATGGATAATAGGGAAGATTTTTTTTATACTGCACCCTTAAAGCATAGTAGAATCCTCTAAGGGTGCAAGAAATTTAAGAGCGGTATCCTTTAGGATTTTTACTTTGCCAATTCCAAGCGGATTCAACCATTTCTTCCAGTCCCAATTCCGCTTGCCAGCCTAACTCTTTGTTAGCTTTTGTAGGATCGCCATAAACAGAAGCGACGTCACCATCTCTTCTGGGGCCAACTTCATAGGGAACCTCATGACCACAGACTTTGGAAAAAGCCTTGATCATCTCTAGAACAGAGTAACCTCTACCTGTCCCAATATTATAGACAAAGACACCCCTATCTGAGCTTAACTTTTCTATAGCTTTAACATGAGCCTTTGCTAAATCAACAACATGGATATAATCTCTTACACCTGTGCCGTCGATGGTGGGCCAATCGTCTCCAAAAACAATAACCTTTTCCCTTAAACCAGCAGCTACCTGACTAACAAAAGGAAGAAGATTAAAAGGATACTCCGGATCTTCTCCTATACGACCAGACGGATGAGCTCCTACAGGATTAAAATACCTAAGGATGACAACATTCCAGTTTTCAGCGTGGGCAGTATCCATAAGGATTTGCTCCATCATCGTTTTTGTATGTCCATAAGGATTTGTTGCTTTAATAGGAAAACTCTCATCAACAGGAACTGATGCGGGATCCCCATATACAGTGGCAGAGGAGGAGAACACAATGTTCTTGACTCCATATTTCTTCATTGTCTGATATAAGACAAGAGAGCCTGAAATATTATTTTCATAGTACTTAAGTGGTTTTTCAACAGATTCACCAACTGCTTTTAAAGCGGCAAAATGAATAACACCATCAATGTTAGGTTCTTTTTCAAAGACTTCACCTAAAGCCTTTCCATCCCGAATGTCTGCTTCATAAAAACGAACTTCTTTACGGGCAATGTCTTGAACCCGTTTGATAGCTTCGGTAGTTGAATTACATAGATTGTCAACAATAACCAGATCATAGCTCTCACTGAGCAATTCAATGTTAGTGTGGGAAGCAATATATCCTGCGCCTCCGGTTATTAGTAACTTTTTCATTCTAACCTCCTGAATGTACGCGCGTACACTAGGTGTATGATATAACCTCATTTAGATTATGTCCACTTACTTAAGTTTATGATTATTACCTTCGATCTAAGTAGACACATGGCCTATAGAATCAAAGATTGGTATAATTCCATAGATCCTTATATGGGTTACTTCAATTCATACACAGAAGAGAAACGCGGTTTGCACACTTTGTTAAATCAATTATGTGAATGTTATTGGACACAGAAAACCCCAGCAATAGAAACCCTCTCCCTCATTGATCAATATCCCTTAGAGATAGGAGATTTTTTTGTTTCCACAATGGGTATAACACAGGAAGATTATCAAATATGGTTAAAAAAATTATCCAATAAGCAAAAACATTGAGTTCTATAGACTTCTTCAACACTTAGATAATCTTTTATAATCTGATCATGATCAAGATCAACAAGATCAGGATCCTCTGTTAACCAAGCTTTAAGCATGTCCAAAGTCAGCTCCAAATGACATTGAAATCCATAGGCTTTTTCTCCAAAACTTAAAGCCTGATACTGACAATCAGCACCCTGACCAAGCCATTGGATCTGTTCATTAGGAACAATAGTTTCTCCATGAAGATGAAAGACTGGTATGGTATTAGAGATATTACTGAAGAGGGGATTATCCTGCCCCTGGTCCAAGAGATAAAGAGGATTCCAATTGCCCTCACTATCACGAAAAGCCCTTTCTGTCTTACCAAGAGGAACAACTTTGCCTTCCTTCGCCTTGGTCATGATTTGCATGCCCAAACAAATGCCAAGAACTTTAAGATTTTGGTTCATAGCTTCACGAGCAATATCGATTTTATGAACCATATCCTCTGTCTGATCATTGGCACTAGCAGGACCACCAAGAATAATAAGAGCTTCCAGATCTGATGGTAAGGTAAAATCAACTAGAGCATCAGGCTCAATAACCTGGAAAGATTTTCCTTTTTCCTTTAGATACTCAGCGATGAGACCGGGACCTTCCCTATCTATGTTCTTCAGAATATATGTTGTCATAATTCAAGAGTATAAATGGTATTTACTAAAACTGTAAAGATTGACAAGTGATATGCTTAACAATAAGATACGATTAAGTTAGGTGCTTATCAGAGCTAAAAGGGAAGCAGGTCAAAATCCTGCACGGTCCCGCCACTGTAGAAATATTCTCCAGAGAATATGAAAGTCAGAATACCTGCCTAATCTATTACCTTGGCATTGTCTACGGAGTATAGACAGGAGGCTTAATGCAGAAAACAATTTCCCTTTTCTTATTCCTATTAATATCATTACAAAGCTGGTCAACTGGTCAAAAAGAGGATCCTGCAACAACAACTGTTTTTACCGATAGCTATGAACGACAGGTTAATATTCCAACAGAGATAAATCGAATTGTATCTCTAGCTCCCAGCATTACAGAAATCATATATGCCTTAGGAAGCCAGGATAAACTAAAAGGTCGTACTGACTATTGTGATTATCCGGAAGATGCCCTTAGAATCCCCTCCATGGGATCACTCAGGAATCCAAGTATGGAAAGTATCATTCAGGCTCAACCAGATTTGGTAATAGCCTCCACACATTTTCAAAAGGATACACTGAAAGCCTTGGAAGATCTTAATATCCCTATATTAATCCTTAAAGGTGAAGACAGTATTGAAGGAACCTACTGGGTGATTCGTCAAATAGGAACGCTACTCCATAAACAAGAAAAATCAGAACAGATTATTACTCAGATGAAGAAAACCATAGATCAAGCCGCAGGAAGAATTAACAATTCTTACAAGCCTAAAGTTTACTATGTGGTAGCTTATGGACAACAAGGGGATTTCACTGCTGGAGGTAATACCTTTATCGGTCAATTGATCCAGGAAGCAGGCGGAATCAATATTGCCCAAGATCTGGATGGCTGGGCTTATAGTTTTGAAAAGATTGTAGAACAGGACCCTGACATCATTATTTGTTCTCAGTACTATAATGTAAAAGAAGGACTGTCCAATACAGAGGGGTATAAGGATTTGAGGGCAATAAAAGAGGGAAGGATTTATACTATTGATAGTAATATACTGGATAGACAAGGACCTAGATTAGCTCAAGCTTTTGTAGATCTTGTAACCATAATCCATCCTGAAAGCTTTGAATGATTAAACTTAACCATTGGCAGATATCTTTTCTACTAATCATTCTTATTCTCTTTAGCAGCTTATTATCTCTCACCATAGGAACGGCTGATATAAAAGCCGTAGAAGTCTTCCATATAATAAAAGAACAATTCAATTATCCTCTAGTCTCTAAGTCCACTACCCCTGCGGATATTATTATTCTTAATGTCAGAGCTCCCCGCATAGTACTAGCCCTTCTGGTAGGAGGGGCATTAGCAGTATCAGGGACAGCGCTTCAAGGATTATTTCGTAATCCAATGGCGGATCCTTATGTATTGGGCTTATCATCAGGAGCGGCCTTCGGGGTGACAGTTGTTATTATCTGTGGCTTATCGACTACAGTGCTATTACAGGGTTCTGCTTTCATAGGGGCTCTATTAACAGCATTCTTTGGCCTGTCCCTGGCACAGGGCTTGTCGAGGAGAGGAACAACGACTCTGCTTCTCACTGGGATGACTCTTAGCTTTATGCTGTCAGCCTTAATTAGTTTCTTTATGTACATAAACAGGGATTTAGTGGAAAATATTCTATTCTGGACTTTTGGAAGCTTTTCTTCTTCTTCCTGGATGAAGGTTTGTCTTCTTTTACCACCTGTCTTTCTGGGAGTTACTGGATTGCAGTTATTATCAAAAGATTTGAATCTCCTCACACAGGGAGAAGATATGGCGGCCAGTTCAGGTGTTTCTGTACAAAAAGTAAAGATCCTCATCGTACTCCTTAGTTCTTTATTGACAGCCAGTGCAGTAGCTCTCAGCGGGATTATAGGCTTCATTGGCCTAATAATCCCTCACATTATGAGAACGTTAGGAGGCCCTAACCATCGGGGTTTACTGATATCAAGTTTCTTTGGGGGAGCCCTCGTGGCTCTTTGGGCAGATGGGTTAGCTCGTGTTATTTTAGCCCCTTCTGAGCTTCCTGTCGGTATTATTACTGCTTTGATTGGAGGACCTTATTTCTTATTCCTTTTAGGCCGGGGACAAAAAAGATGATACCCCTATTCGATATCACCCAACTGTCATGGTCCTATGGAAAAAAAACAATCCTGCAAGACTTTAATTTAACTATAGAATCAGGGCAATTTCTAGGCATCATCGGCCCCAATGGTTCTGGAAAAACAACCCTGATCAAATTAATGATGGGACTATTGCCATCCAAACATTCTATCAAACTGGCAGGCAAACCGCTGTCTCGATACTCCCATAAAGAAAGGGCAAAAATGATTGCTTATGTGCCCCAACGCCCGGAAACATCATATCCCTATACTGTAAGCGAATTAATCATGATGGGACGCTACGCCCATCAAAGTCTATGGAAACAGGAAACGGAACAGGATAAGCAAATTGTTATACAGATAATGGAAGAGCTTGGAATAGCTTCCCTATCACATCAAACCATTGACACCCTCAGTGGAGGGGAAATGCAGTTGGTATTACTAGGGAAAGCTCTTGCCCAAGAAAGCTCTTGTCTGATACTTGATGAACCGACAAATCATCTTGATGCCAAACATCAGGGGGCATTATTACAACAACTAAAAAGAATCCAACAAAAGGATATTACTATTATAAGTATCTTCCATGACATCAATGCCGCTGTAGGTTACTCTGACAATATTTTGCTACTGGAAAATGGTCATCCTGTGTTCTATGACAGAGGGAATAAACTTGCTTCCTCAAAGCAACTTGAAAAAGTATTTGGAATGACTTTTGTGTCCTTCACAAGGGATAATGAAACCTATCTCCTCCCGGAAAGGAAGCATCAATGAAACATGGAGGACACATTGCAGAATACCTAAAGAAATGGGATATTCCCGAAGAGGACATCCTGGATTATAGCGCCAATATCAATCCTCTTGGTTATCCAGATTGGCTACGGGCCGTAATAAACATCGAACTGGATAGAATAGAACATTATCCAGAACCCCACCAAGAAAGCTTAAAGGAAGCTTATAGCCAGAGCTGGTCTATTGATCCAAAGGAGATTATTTTCGCAAACGGGGCGACAGAAATCCTTTTCTTTACCCTTTTCACTCTTAAGCCCAGTAAGGTATTGCTACTGAGCCCTTCCTATGGAGATTATAGAGACGCGTGCCTCAAGCTTAATATTCCTATAATCGAATTAGAGAGTGGCTGGGAAAACAACTTTGTGCCCTCCTTAGAAGATTTTAAGTTAGCCTTAGAGAATCTGCCAAAAGATAGCATGGTGATCCTGGGGAATCCTAATAACCCTTCCGGTTTAGTGGTAGAAAAATCGCTTATTGATTTATGCCAATCCAGAAGTGAAGTGACATTATTACTCGATGAGTCTTTTATTGATCTGACAGATAAAAGTAAAGATCAATATCCGACAACAGATTACCTTGTTATGAGGTCTCTAACAAAAGCCTGGGCCATACCCGGTTTGCGTCTCGGCTACCTCCAAGGACCAGCCCCTATATTATCCTCAATTGAACATAATATTCCCCAATGGAGTGTGAATCGACTGGCGGCAGCAGTAGGACGAGAGTTATTGACTCATAAGAAATATCTCAAAGAAAGTCAGAAAATGATTGAAAAGGAAAGGAACTACCTCAAAAACGAATTAAAAGGCAGGGGATTTTGGGTAGCGCCTGGAGAAGCTAACTTCCTTCTTTTCAGATTACCTCAGAATTATTCTCCTAGTGACTTTTATGACTTCCTTGCCTCCCAAGGATTGTTTATACGTCTCTATAAGGATGTTAAAGGGCTTGATGATTATGACTTTCGAATAGCGGTCAAGGACCATTTTTCGAATTCAAGATTAATAGAAAGGATCAATGCATTTGTCAAACAGCCCCATCCTTCTACACAGCGAAAACATAGACTAACCCCCAAAAGGCTGATGATACTGGGAACAGCTTCGAATGCAGGTAAGAGCTTAATGGTTATGGCTTTTTGCCGAATCTTCCGTGATTTAGGCTACTCGGTGGCTCCATTTAAAGCACAAAATATGTCACTCAATTCCTTTGTCACTTCCCATGGAGAGGAAATAGGAAGGGCCCAAGCGTTACAAGCTCTGGCCGCAGGAATAGAAGCAGATGCCCGTATGAATCCTGTCCTTCTGAAACCGACTTCTGATCAAGGTTCCCAAATCATTGTTTGTGGTAAGCCGTGGGACCAATTACAAGCTAGAGCTTATTATCAGAAAAGAGAATACCTCTGGTCTCAGATAACCCAAAGCTATGAGAATTTAAGCAGGGACTATGACATGATCATCATGGAAGGAGCGGGGAGTCCTGGCGAAATCAACCTCAAGAAATATGATATGGTGAATATGGCCATGGCCAAATATGCCCAAAGTCCTGTCCTATTAACCGGTGATATTGACAAGGGTGGAGTCTATGCTTCCTTTTATGGCCATATGAACGTGATGGCCCAATGGGAAAGGAATCTAGTGAAAGGTTTTTTGGTGAATAAGTTTCGAGGGGACGTTTCATTCCTAACAGAGGCCCATGATCAAGTATTAAAAGAATTGGGAAAACCTGTAGTAGGTATCATTCCCTATCAACACAATCATGGTCTGCCGGAAGAAGATAGTGTGAGTTATGATCTCCACTTTCAATCAAAGGGATCAGGACTTATTAATCTAGGCATAGTTCGTCTGGGACATTTGTCTAATTTTACGGATATAGCCCCCTTTCAACAGGAAGAGGTTAATCTTATATCTATAGATACAGTGGAAGATATGGATAAAGTGCCCTTACATGGAATTATTCTTCCAGGAACCAAAAGGACTATTGAAGATCTCCGCCACTTAAAGAAGGATGGACGTTTTCAGGCCATTAAAGAATATGCCCGGAGAAAAAATAGCCTAGTTATCGGTATCTGTGGAGGCTTTCAGATGATGGGCCTTAGTATCAGCGACAATCTGGGAATAGAAGAAGCTCCAGGAACGGAAGAAGAAGGCCTTGGCCTTCTGCCCCTTCACACTCAGCTTATGAGAGAAAAGCATCTGGTTCAGATGAATTCTCGACATAAGGAATATGCCCTCAAAGTAGCAGGGTATGAAATCCATCATGGGGCTACTGAGATTCCGGAGGATTGGGACTTATTTGAAGAACCAGGGTTAGGAGCTCAAAATCCCCGTGATAATCATTGGGGAAGCTATCTTCACGGGATTTTTGATAATGATGACTTCCGCCATCGCTTTCTACAAGAATTATTGGACAAACATCATATTGATATTATGCCTAAGTGGGGTTCCTACAATGTGGAAGCTAAGATCAAGCATTTCACAGAGGTGGTTAGAGAGTCTATTGATATGGATTATATAAAGAAGATCATGGGACTATGATTTATTCTTTTCTAATCGCGATCATAGCGGATTACCTCATAGGAGCTCCTCAATCATGGCCTCACCCCGTTAGATTAGTGGGACGAATAGCCTCTTTCATAGACAAGAGCTTCTCCAAACGAACGTTTATTCAAGGATTACTGGGTTTATTTATGGTATTGTTCACCTGCTTCCTTCCGGTTCTGATACTTGATAATCTATTAAATAGATGGCCCATACTATCCATAGTAGGAAGAGCTTATCTCATCTACTCCTCTTTTGCCCTGGGCGATCTAATCAAACATGGCAAAGATGTACAGAAAGCCGTTGAAGCGGATGATATTCCTACAGCCAGAAAACGCTTATCCTATCTAGTATCCAGAGATACAGAAGCTATGAATGAGGATAAAATCATTACTAGTACCGTAGAAAGTTTATCAGAGAATTTTCTAGATTCCGTTCTATCTCCTCTCTTGTTTCTATTGTTTTTTGGTCCTTTAGGAGCATGGTTCTTTCGCATAGTAAACACTTTGGATGCCATGTGGGGATATAAAAAAGAAGGTTACTATCGTTACGGGACTTGTGCCGCCCGTTTAGATGATATGCTAAATATCATCCCCAGCCGTATAGCCATTATGATTATATTACCTGTTGGACTACTATTAGGAGGATCTTACTCCCATATCATCGAGGTTTATCGTAGAGACAAAGGAAAACATGACAGTCCCAATTCGGGATATACAGAGTCTTTGGCCTCTGGCATTCTTAATATATCCTTAGGTGGTCCTACTCCCTACTTTGGTCGAATGGAAGACAAGCCTGTCATAGGAACAGGAAAGGCAGATAAGTCCCACATAAAAAGAATGATCAACTTATTAAAAGGATCTGCTTTGTTCTTTTATGTTGTGATCCTTTTATTACTAGTCATCAAAGGAGTTATTCTATCATGAAAAAAGGTTATATTCATGTCTACACAGGAAATGGAAAAGGCAAAACTACAGCTGCTTTAGGATTATGCTTTCGAGCGAAAGCAGCAGGGTTTAATATTGAAGTCATACAATTCCTTAAGAATAAAGAATATTCAGAAATCAAAGGTTTAAAAGAATGGGGAATAAAGGTTCATCAAAGTAAAACAGGATTCCTCATCAATAGAACCCCTAAGGACAGGGATAAAGAAGCGGCTACCGCTCTATGGGCCCGAGGAAAGGAAGTCCTTGAGGGAAAAAGACCAGTAGACCTTCTCTTGATGGATGAATTAAATATTGCCCTCTATTACAAATTTATTGAGCTAGACCAAGTCCTTGAAGCCCTTCGTAATAAGCCGGACAATCTGGAAGTCGTCATTACCGGACGTTATGCCCCTAATGAGCTTATTCAGACAGCAGACCTTGTCACAGAAATGAAAATGGTCAAACACTATTACAAACAAGGTGTACCTGCCCGCCTGGGGATTGAATATTAATGAGCCCTATCCATCTTCATGATAAGACCAGGATTCTTATGTAAAAAATCAAGGATATCCTGTCTTTCCATGCGATAGACCTTTAGCGAGCCTTCATAACGGTACTCAGAAAAGGAGGCTTGATGCTTATAGAGCAATTCAAAGGATCCAATAATGGAACCAGTATCCAATAAACAGTCATCCTTATACACCTTGCCTTCTATTAGGATATAGAGATAATCAGGATGTTGTCCGCTCTTTATTAACACACCCGAACCTTGAAGCTCTTCACAGGTCATAATCGATTCCAGCCAGGTGATTTGATAGGAGGTCAATTTTCTAGACAAACCCCCTCTTTGAAAAACTTCCCAGGATTCAAAATTTCTTATTTCTACCAAACGATGAAGAGCTTTATTAAAGTCTGTTCCCTCTATCAGTCTTAAAAACTGTTCATGATTAAGAGAATAAAGGGTAACATTGCTCAAGGCGAACACATCAGCAGAACGGGGACGCCCTGTCAACGCAGATCCTTCTCCAAAATAATCAAAAGGTCCATAAAACTTGATATCCCCTTCCCTCTCTCCTATAACTTGAACTTGACCTGATGCAATAAGATAAAAACGGGAACCTTTATCTCCTTTTTTTATGATCTGCTCCCCTTCTTTGAAGAACTCTTCCTGCATGTAACCAATAGTTTGACGTATCCTTCTAAAGGATAAATCCTGAAGGAATTCCAAATTATCAAATAGAGTCATGACCTGATAGGTCTTATCAAAACTGGGAATAGAACAATCAAAATAAAGAGTTTCATCAATTCCAAAACTTGCTAAAGAGAGCTTTGTCTCTTGAGGAAAATCTTTTTTGGCAATGTGATACACAGTAACTTTCTTCTGAATATCTTCAGGAAGGGAGTTTAAAAAAGAAATGGGTGTATGCAAGGGAGCAATTCCCGATTCATGATAGATAACATCAGCATCCCAGAAGAAAGTATTGAGTTCTTCATATCGAACATCATCAATTATCCCTAATTCCCGCATTTCTTTATGAATAGCAGGATCATTTTGATGATCTGATGAATAAACAAAGCTCTTATCCTGAAATCGTAACATGAAACCTATAGTAGGGATGCTGTGCAAGGAAAAACGGAAATTAAATAATCCCCCATTGATATAAAATGGTTTATCAATATACACCGGTTCAAAAGAAAAAAGTTGAGCCAGATACTCTTCTGATTCCCCCGTAACAGCAGCAAACTTTCTAAGAAAGCTTTCCATAATAGTATGAGTTGTATAGATCGTGACCCTGCCCTCTTCCATAATCTTCTGAAAGGTTCCTGCGTCGTGGTCGGCATGGCAATGGGTAAGGATAATACTGTCTATTAATTTTGGTTTCACATGGGATTGCTCTAACCACAACGTTGAATCCACAGGAGGATCAATCATAATTCCAGAATGGTTAAGCCAGAGTATATATCCAGAGGTGTTTTCTGTCGGATCAAAACCATGGCTGGGACCAAGACAGGTTATCCCAAATAAAGGAGGTTCAAAAGCCTCTTTTAGGGGCTGACCGATTTTAAATCGTGGCTGATAATTAATATCACCTGGAACACTAATCTTTTCTGATCCCTGATCATCGATTAAAAATTGTCCGTCTCTAGTTTTAGTAATAAGCAGACCATTACCTAAGTCAGCTTGAGAATCTTTAAGAATAACTAATTCCAGAAGATCATCGAAGGACATATTCCCCTTAAAGAAAGCCATTTCCTTACCTAGTTCCGGGAGGGAGGAGGGCATAAAGTCGGGATCATAATTATCTTCTATTCTTAAGTCCTTTGGACCAAATAAGGATTCCTGAAGAACTTTATAGATACGCTCTACACGATCTGAATCAGTGATAACTCTAGTCTTCTTTCCACGAATAAAAAAATTAAAATAAAGGGGGAATTCTAACTCTGCTAAGCTAATTCCTTTATTCCAATGAAATAAAACATTGGGAAGGACGAAAATTTCTGGAACGCCTCCCTCTGTCATCATAGTATCTTTAATGGTTTCCGGGGGAATTCCTATTTGAAGAGGTCCTTGGGATGTTTGAATAAGAAAACCACCCCTGGACAATGTTTCATACAATTTATCACCTCAGTCTATCATCTAACAAATTTTAACAAAGCATCAAAAGGGACGGCTTCTGAAAAAAGATATCCCTGAAAAAAGTCACAACCGGCCTGTTTAAGAAACTCATATTGCTCCTGTCGTTCTACACCTTCTGCCACAACCTTGAGTTCCATGGTTTTAGCCAATTGAATGATAGACGATATCAAGGCTTTATCTTTGGGATCTCCCATAAGAGAGTCTACAAAGCACTTATCAATCTTCAGCTTTTCTATAGGTAATATTCTTAGATAATTCAATGAAGAATAACCTTTACCAAAGTCATCAATAGAGATATCAAAACCTGCGTTCTTAAAGCAATGGAGCAAATGCTGACTTTCTTCAATGTTTTCAATGAGAGCCGTTTCAGTCAATTCAAAGCTAATCTTATCAACACCTATGTTATAACTATCTAAGTAATTTTTTACTCTATGACATAGATTAGGAGCTTTTAATTGTTTGGCACTCAGATTTAAACAAAACTTTATAGGCAGATTTTCCTTATCCAATTGCCGGATATCTGACAAAACTTGCTGAATCATCATATCACTTAAAGGCATAATTAAACCAGCAGTTTCCGCTAAGGGAATAAAAGCAGATGGTGAGACCATGCCCCATTCTGGATGTTTCCACCTTAATAAAGCCTCTGCAAAGACGACTTTACCATAGGTATCTACTATAGGCTGATAATAAACAAGAAGTTCCTCTTTATGTAACCCCTCTCTTAAAGCTGATATCATATCCACATTACGCTTGGAACGTTCTTTTAATCCTGAGCTATAAAAGCAATAGCGGTCATTCTCTTGTTTTGCTTCTAACAGGGCAACACCAAGACACTTCATAATCCACTCAGGAGTATCACTTCCCTTTACAGGGAAAACCCCTGCTCCTATACTGACGGTAAGAAAAAAATTACTATCCTGATAGTGAAACGATTGATCAAAGACACTCTTCAAATCATCAGCGAAGAACATCGCTTCCTGTTTATTCAAAAGACGGGGACTGATATAACCAAATTCATCTCCAGATATGCGGAACAATTTACCCCCGACATCATGAATCAGGCGTCTTATGGCTCTGGTAACAGATTGTAACATATAGTCTCCGACACGATATCCATAGCTCTCATTAAGATCTTGAAAATGATCAATATCAATCAAATAAGCACCATAGACAGCTGTAGGATTTTGACATATGTCTTCCAGTTCATAGATAAAGCTTTTTCTATTAGGTAGTCCTGTAAGATCATCCCTAAAGGCTAATCGGTACAGAGTTTCTTTCTGTTCCTCTAATTGAAGATTACTCTCTTCATAATTATGGGCTCTATGAAAAAAGAAATGTAGAAAAAAGAGCATCCCCGTTAAGTTAAAGACAGACAGACCTAAATTAACAAAGAAATGCTCTGCCAAATTACGCCAAACAAGGGAATAGGCATAATTGTTCATTAATCCAATGAGACTAAAAGAAATCCCGAGAATAAGACCCCACAAGAGAATGGTCTCGTTCTTTCTTCTAAAAGATTGTCCTTTGTAATGGAATATCATGATAGTGAATAAATAAATTATATACACAAAGAAAAGGGCATCTCTGATCCACAACCCCAAACCTTGATGCCTATATAGAATGAGTTCACCATAACTTGTCAAATCTGTATTTTCCGGAAGGGCTAAAAACTCCTTTGGAAAGAGAAAAAGAAAAGCAAGAAAGAAAAAAACCAATCCCTGTCCTATAATCTCTGCCCAGCGATTTATATTCTTGGCCCAAAGGGGAAGTTCAAAGACATTGCCTATCAAACTTGGAATAAGGGGAAAGTAGAAGCAAAACAAATACTCCTGAATGAGGGTATAACGGTGTAGAACAGATAAAGAACTATTATGCTGCATATGATACAAAATGAAGACTTCAATAGTAATGACAAACAACCCCAGTAAGTTAAACCCAATGAAGGGCATATACGTTTTACGAGGGAAATTGACCTGAATATAGAGGATGACCGACAGACTAACAATAATAAGCCCTAAACTTAATAGATTGAAGGCAAGAAAAAAGCTTATATCCATTAAACTAAGTATTAAGAGGACTTAGTTAATTGTCAATTAACTTATTGCACCTCCCACTCAAGGGATAGGAAAATACTAATCAAATTTAAACAATTCCCTTCTACAGTATGCAAATCCCAAAGGAGATCCTGTGAATTCCGTAAGCATTAGTAACATTGTTCCCATCAGACAGATTCCCAAACCCTTTATATCCGTCGCGATTGATGCGTCCCAAATCATAGGCGGTTACTGGTGGGAAGGGGCTAAAAAAACCAAAAAAGGCTTAGGAGCTAAAAGAGTTGATCCCATTGACTTAAGCAATCCTGATCTCATCAAGGCAGCCCAGTTATTGTCACTAAACTATCTTAGGATTGGAGGAACAGAAGCAGACAAAATGTGGTATGCCATAAAAAAAAAGGGTAAGAAATTACCCCATGGTTATGACTACCTTCTCACAAAAAAAAGATGGAAAGAAATAGCGACCTTTGCAGATAAAGTCGGGGCTAAAATGATGATAACCCTCAATGCCGGGAGCGGACCTCGTAAAAAGAAAAAGAAATGGGGTCGCAAGAACGCCAGACAATTGATCCAATACGCAAAGGATATGTCCCATGAGGCGGATGTATGGGAACTAGGTAATGAGGTTAATGCCTTTCTCTTTTTTCATGGTTTTGGAGGATATATTTCACCAGAACGTTATGCCAAGGACATGTCCAAATTGACAAAGACCCTTCATAAAACATCTCGAGGTTCTAGTGCAGGACCAGCCGTTGCCGTTTGGCCTATTATTGGGGAAGTTCTACCTTTTTTAAAATCCTTTCTTAAACAGACGAAGCAAGACGTGGATATTATCACCTGGCACTACTATCCCCAACAATCCTCTCGCTCTCCTGTGGCAATCAGAAGAGCGAGACCCAGAACAATGCTTCGGCCAAGAGCCTTGAATGAGTTTATTAGACAAGCAAAGCATATATCCAAACTAAAACAGAAATATTCCCCTAATTCAAAAATTTGGCTAGGAGAGACGGGACATGCTCAATGTGGTGGAGAACCGGGACTATCCGATACCTTTCTATCGGGCTTTTGGTGGCTTGATCAATTAGGAGCAGCGGCAGTCTATGACCAGGAACAAGTCGTAAGACAGACTTTAGTCGGAGGCGATTATGGACTTCTATCTTATACTGATTTTACACCAAGACCTGATTATTGGATCACCTTATTATGGCAGCATTTGATGGGGACAACGGTATATCAACTGCAAAAGCAGGGGAGTCCTAAACTCAGAGTATATTTGCATTCTCTAACACAGGAGACGGGGTATTGCCTATGTTTTATTAATATAGATACTAAAAATTCTATAAAAATCGAGGACTACCCCGAACAGACTATGCCCAGTCAAATATTTTTATTTACTTCATCAGAATTGACTAGTCCAACAATATACCTTAATGGAGAGGAACTCAAAAATCTTCCTCAATCGGTAGAGGAATTAAAAGGGCGTTCCCTTTCACAGCTAAATAATATTATTATACCTCCAGCAAGCTACGGATTTATTACCTTTACAAAGGAGATATAATTGGATACTCCCGCTTTTCATCTTATTATAAACCCAAGCCGTTATCCTCAGTATTCCAAGATTCTTAAGAAACGTATGAAAGGAATACCCGCAGGGCAAATTCACGTGAGTCAGAATAAAGCTCATTTCATTCATCTAGTTTATGAGTTTTTACGATCATCGGAACACTACCTGCTCGTTTGGGGAGGAGATGGAACAGCAAACCTGGCTATAAATACTATGGTCAAGAATAGCAAGTACCGAGATATCTCCTCCAAACGGATAGGTTTTCTGCGAGGAGGAAGTGGTAATGGGATTCAGGACTCCTATGAAGTACCCCTTTCCTTGGTAAAACAAATAAAGTGCTATTTGAAAAGTATAGAAAAGGATTATTATCAAAAAGTCGACATTCTGGAAGTGAAAAATGGACAGCGTAAACACTATGGCCAACTATTCGGCATTGGTATTGATGCCTCCATATTAGCGGCTCGTAATAAAAGAAAGAGTTTTTTCAGGAAGAAAAATGTCACTCGTCCAGGTATGTTGTCTTATATACTACAGGCAATACATATCATCAACAAACAAGCCCGTCGCCGAACAGAGAAGATAAAAGTCAAACTTAAACACGGTCGTTTTGCTTATAAAGGGACGAGAACAAATGCAGAGTTCCCCTTCAACGAATATGATTTTAAAACAAAAGCAGGAATGGTTGAAGTGGGAACACGCCCCTATTACGGAGCCTTCTTCCGCATATGTCCGGATGTGGTTTGTAATGATGGTTATGTGGATAGTTACTTCTTTAATTTTCGCAATCAATGGGCTGTCTTAGCCAACTTATATAATTTGTGGAATGGTTGGTATAACAGGGTTAATCATAAATGGGCCAAGAAGAGATTACCCTTGATTCAGCACTTCAAGTCGAGGGAAATAAGTTTTAAAAGCAAGGGAAGTCTTCTATATCATATTGACGGAGAACTCTATCAATCAGAAGGAGATATACGTCTGAAGGTTAGACCTGAAGCTCTAAAATTCATTGTACCTCAAAGTTTTTGGGTTAAATTCCATGTACAGACCTAATTATTTTTTAGGAATATATTTATTCCTAATCAAAGCTGATAGATCTTGAAGTACTGGACTATAAGGGCTTTTGATACCTATATCTTGTAACACATCACGTCTTTCTTTTTCCAGATAGGCAAAAATAGCCTGTCCTCCCTTAGAAGGAAGATTACCTTTCCAGGCGGCGCTTACTAATCCTCTCAATTCAACACGTGTAAAGATACTCCTCCTGTTATTGAGAATTAGAATAAAAGTATTCCCCCCCACACCCTCTTCAATATCAACCTTTTCTGATAATGGTTCATTGTGAAGTAATTCTTCCTGTTTATGTTTTACCTTACGCTCTTCTGGTTGAGCTTTAGGGTGTTTTTGGATTTCTACACGTACTGTCAATTCAGAACCTGACTCGATTTGTTCTATAACCAAATGCCAGTTGCCGGAATCACTAACAGCGAGACGGGCAGGTGAGGCTTCTGCCTTTCCTCCAAAAGCCTGGAAGGATTCATCCTCTGTGTATTTGATGTATTCTTCACCTGTCATAAGGTACACCTGAGCCAAACTGGTCAAATGTACTAACACCATATCATCTGGTGTAAGACTCAATATTTTATGGAGATGATTTTTCATGCTCTTTATAATAGCACTATAATTGAGAAAAAGAAGGTAATTTATTGGGGATATCAATACCTAATCGAAGAGATATTTTCTTCATATCTTCCCAGGTTTCAACAGGAAGTGAGATATCATCACCATTAATAAGGGAATGGGCATACAGATTATCACCTGGAAAGCGAACAGGTTCGGACAAACGCTTGTCAATGTCACTGCGAAGCTGTTCCATTCGTCCTTTCCACTGACTCATGGCTCCCACTTCATTTAAAGAGATAACAAGGATTGTCTGACTATGAACTTTCCATCCTCTCTTGGGTTTCACCTGAGGACCCATAGCTCCTCCGGATAATCCGGAGGTCATCAACTCATTCATGAGAGCCAGACCAAATCCTTTATGTCCCCCTAGAGGACTACAGACCCCTCCATTTAGGACATCTCCCGGATCGGTGGTGAGCTCACCCTGACTATTACGCCCCCAATGAGAAGGAATTTCCGTTCCAGCCAGCATATGCTCCCCTAATTTACCCAGAGAAGAATAAGCCATACACAGATCAAGCACCATAGGATGAAGAACACCGGGAGCACCAAAGCCTAAAGGGTTATTTCCTATTACAGTAGCCTCAGAGCCCGGGTCTCCCATACAGGGATCTGTATTGGACCATACAATAGCCATACAGCCTGCTTCAGCAGCAATCTGTCCATAAGGATGTCCCGCTAAGAAATGATTGCTATTACGAACAGTCCCCAGGGCTAATCCCATTTTCCTGGCTTTGGCAATACTATGATCTAAAAGATAGGAACAGCAATATTCCCCCAAAGCACCTTGTCCATCATATCTACTGAATACAGGAGTCTCATCCAGTAATGTCATCACCCCTGAAGCATTTATATCTCCTGCTTCAATATGCCTGATTCTATCAGGGAGATAGGTCATATCATGGTGACCGGCCCCCCGGAGACTAGCTCGAATAAATATATCTGAACTTAATAAAGCCGCTTCTTTACTTAAGTTTAGTGATGTAAATATTTCATATAGCCATTGACGGGCTATTTCCCTTTTTATCCTGATCATATGGGTCAGCTTACAAAGGATGGGTAGTTTTGACAAGCGATCATCCCCTGCTCCTCCCTGTTTATATCGGACATTAAAGTCCTAAGACTTAGTCGGATAGAGAACTCGTATCCCATAGATATTCCGACTTGGTCCTGAACCCCACTTATCTGATATATTATAGACCGCTTCCATTCTATGTTCTTCAGGAAATTCCGGATCATTCATTAAAAATCCTTTTTCATCATAACCTGTCAAAACAATATAATGGGGTGCACCATGATAAAGAACCTCACCAATAACAGGGACTTTTTGATCTAGATAATACTTAATAAGTAAGATATCTGCTGGTTGAGCTTTCCAATCAAGTCTGGTATAAACATATCCTTTTCCATAAGAAGCCAAAGCTGGCCAGTTTAATACCACTTCACCTAAGTAATCTGTGCCCTCCCATCCATCTTGATAACCATTATTTGTCTTTAACCAATCATTCATAAGATCAGGAGTAAGGGACTCTGGGCTATAATGATCCACAATCATGGTAATACAAGTCAAAGCACAGCCATGACTACGTATGGTTAATTTGGATTTATTTCCCAAAAGCTCATCAGCCCAAGGACTATCCTTACCTTGAGCGTAATAAGGTATATCAAGGGTAACTTCCTTTGCCACAACGGACAGTATCGGAACAAAAATAAAAAGACCTATTAATAACAATTTTAATCTAGTCATCATAGGACGGAATATAAAACATGTTTGCCCTCAAAACAAAGGAGCACCAGCCCTTCTCCTATCAATTATACCAAAAGGTCTATTATATCTTATAGTTTTAGTCCCATTTATCATTTTAACCGGATACCTATTAAAACTTATTTGCAGGGTGGAAGTTATTCTTGTACTATCTTAATAGAGTATTAAGATGATGGTGTGACTTATGATTGAACGAAAAATTCATTTTTTTATTGCGACAGCTGAAACAGGAAGCTTTACTGCTGCCGCTAGAAAATTCAACCTCTCCCAATCAGCTATTAGTCAGCAGATACGATTGCTGGAAGAGGAATTAGAAGTGAGGCTCTTTGAGCGCAGCCACTACAGACCTAAATTAACCAGTGCTGGAGAGTATTATTTCAATGCTTGCCGTAAGCTCCTGGATTTAGAACAGGAAATCCATAACACAGTTAGATCCTATTCTGCAAATGGCAGACAACGATCTCTGAATATAGGGATTACAGGTTCCATTGAGACTAATGATTTACCAAGAATAATAGAGCGATACAAAGATAAAGAGGATAAAGTCTATCTCAATGTTAAAAGGGTATCTTTTGCAGAAGGAGCCACAGAATTAGAGGCAAAGAACCTGGACCTAACTTTCGGAATGCCTAATGATCTTGTCAACATTCCAGAAATTCAAATAGAAGCTCTCAAACCATTGGATCTATGTCTTATTTGTTCACAAAAGCATAGGTTTAGTAAACTAAGCTCTGTGAATATCAAAGACTTAAAAGGAGAACCTGTTATAGCCTTCTCTGAAAACATTGGAATAGGCTTCTATAAAGACTTTCTTATGGGATTTCAAAAAGAAGGTATCTACCCGCAGATTACTAAGCATTGTGACTATCTGGAAGAGATGGTCATGTCGGTCAAATTAAATCAAGGAGTGGCCTTTCTATCCAGACAGGTTATTTCTGCCGAAGAGGATGTTTGCATACTAGACATAGAGAACCCTCACTTTGTTTCAGAGTTCTGTCTAGGATATTTGAAGAGTAATGACAAAGAATATCTCAAACCTTTCCTGGAAGAGGTTATTCACTACTATAGAAATTAAACTATAAGATAAACTTGCATTATTAATAAGAAATAGAGGCCTTTCATATTCTCTGTATACCAGGCTAATCTAACTGTTAGACAGGGAATAGGGAGCTTATGAATGTGCAAAATCATTGTTTGTGGCGTAGACGGTAACTTTGGTGGCTATGTCATTGATGAGATAAATACACTAGTTGATAAAAAAGATTTGATACTAACAGCTCCCCTTGAGAAGGGTCTAATAGAATACAAAAACCAAGGTTATGAGACAAGAGTGGCTAATTTTAATCATTATGAAGGCTTGGAAAAAGCTTTTGCAGGAGGAGAAGTTCTCCTTCTTATCTCAGCACCTTTTGTGGGAAAGAAACGGCAAACAGCTCATAAGAATGCTGTGGATGGAGCAATGGCCGCAGGGGTAAATAAAATCGTTTATACCTCCCTAGTTAACACATCAGATCCTGGAAACCCCAGTATAGAAAAAGTGGATCATGCTTTTACTGAAGAATATATAGTCAGCAAAGGTATTGACTACATCTTCCTGCGGAATTCTCAATTTGCAGAAGCCATGATTACTAGTTATCTCACATCCGGGGGTAGAATGCTTAGTTGTCAGGGAGAGGGAAAAATGTCTTATATATCGCGAAAAGATTGTGCTATTGCGGCTGCCCATGCTCTCATCAAAAGAGACATACATAAAACCGTTTTCAATATCAATGGTCCGGAATCGTTGACCTTAAAGGAATTGGTAGCTAGGGGCAACAAAGAAACAGGCTTAAATGTTTGTGTCGAAGACGTCTCTGAAGAGGAAGTTTATAAAGCATTTGATGCCATAGGAGTTCCTCGAACAACAGATGGTCTTTTTCAGGAAGACTCTCCTGCTCCCTATTCCAGTGATGGGATGGTCACCTTTGCTAGAGCGATTAGAATGGGGAAGCTGGATAGTTTTACAAATGACTTTGAAATCTTAACAGCAAAGAAAGCCCGTACTGTAAGTAAAATGTTTGCCCATAAAGATGATTATCTAGTGGGAAAACGCAATTCTTTTGACAATTAGTATGATAAAAAACATGAATAGAAAGTG